>JANMVQ010000567.1:0-8055 GCA_031392845.1 Chloroflexota bacterium | reverse complement strand
TGGTGAAGCAAGGCAAGCTGCCGCCCTTGGAGAAGCGTTTGCCAGAAGAGCCCATGGTGTTAACCCCGATTGAGGAAGTCGGTGTTTATGGCGGCCAGATGGCGTGGGTGATCCCAGTGCCACAGTATGACTCCTATGAATATCAGTTCCTTTATGAAGCACCCTATCGCTGGAGCGCGGATGCCTCGAAGGTGGAACCCAATCTGGTCACCAAACATGCGTATGCAGCCGATGGCATGAGCATGACGATGACGTTTCGCAAGGGCGTCAAGTGGTCGGACGGGGAACCCTTCACGGCTGAAGATATCGACTTCTGGTGGAATGATCTGGTCCTGAACAAGGAGGCCGGCTACACCCAGCCCTATTGGACCATCACCAAAGAACAGCCGATGAAGCTGGAAAAGGTCGATGATCAGACCGTCAAGGTGTCCTTTGCTGCGCCGCACTGGCTGTTCCACCGGCTCATGGCCAGCACCAGCGATTACATGCGGATGTATGCGCCCAAGCACTATCTCAAGCAGTTTCATCCGAAATACAACACGGCGGTAAAAGACTTCAAAGAGTTGAACACCAAATTCACCGCTGAAAATAACCTGTATACCAATACTGACCTGCCGGTGCTCACAGCCTGGCGCACGGTTGAATACGTCCCTGGCAAGAGCATGACCGCCGAGCGCAATCCATATTATTGGAAGGTGGATTCGGAAGGCAAGCAACTGCCCTACATCGACAAAATTCTGATCACTCAGGTCGGCGATCCGACCGTGATTCCGCTCAAGATTGTCGGCGGCGAAGTCGACTTCATGGCGCGCGGGATTCCGTTGGACAGCTTTACCACGCTGAAGACATCCGAGGCCACCGGCAATTATCGGCTCATCCAATGGAAGGTCGGCGCAGGCGCTGACCCAGCCATCGTGCCAAACTGGGATAACCCGAACGAGACCATGCGCAAGCTGATCCGCACCCGCGACTTCCGACTGGCGCTGTCGCATGCGATTGATCGCAAGACGATCAACGATGTAGTGTATTTCGGCCTGGGCGCGGTCAGCCAGGCCGTGACCAGCCCCTACTCGCCGTGGGGCCGCAGCACCGACGAGGGTAAGAAGCTGATGGATCAGTGGCGCACGCTGGCCACCGAATACGACCTGGACAAGGCCAACAAGCTGCTAGATGGTATCGGCTTAGACAAGAAAGATAGTGATGGCTTCCGGCTATTGTCGGATGGCAAGCGGCTGTCGTGGGTGTTGATCACCGGCAGCTCGAAGGACAGCCGCGCGGTGGATGTGCTGGAATTCGTGGCAGAAGGTTGGAAGAAGATCGGCGTCGAAGCCAAGATCAACAGCATGGACTGGAATAGCGGGTTCTGGCCCAAGTTCACAACCGGCGAGTACGATATCTTTGGCTGGGATGCCTGGACCGGCTACGACATCCCGACCATCCCGGATACGCTGTTCCCGATTGGCAGCGCCTACTGGGGCACACCACTCACGGCGCAGTGGTTCAATACGCGCGGGGAGAAGGGCATCAAGCCGGATGCGGGCGACCCGATGGACCGCATGATTGGAATGTACAACAAAATGCTGGCCGAGAGTAGTGATGAAGGTCAGAACAAATATGTGTTAGAAGCAGTCAAAGTGCATGTCGAAGAAGGACCCTTCTTCATTGCCGCGGTGAATGACATTCCTAACCTGGTTGTAGCGCGACCCAACCTGAAGAATATCCCGAACTTTGCCTTTACGGGTTCATGGGCCCAGGGTGCACCGGGTTGCACTAACCCGGCGACGTACTTCTATAAGGTGTAGTTGAAGGCAACCTTAATAACGACCGGAACGCTCGAAGCGTTCCGGTCGTTCATGGATGGTTTTGCACATTTGAAATACCCATGCTGACATTTGTGACGAGACGATTCTTTCACTCGCTGTTCTTGCTACTGTTGATCTCCGTCGTGGTGTTTGTGGTCATCGATCTCCCGCCGGGAGACTATTTGACCTCACGCGCGGCGGAATTGGAGCGCCAGGGCAGCCAGAACGCAGAGCTGCAGTTGCGTGGGCTGCGCGAACGCTATGGGTTGGATCGGCCCATCTTCACCCGCTACTGGCTATGGATCAGCAACTTTGTGCAGGGCGACTTTGGCGAGTCATTTGAGTATCAGCGCCCGGTCAAAGAGCTGATTGGGGATTCATTGTTGCTGACGATTGTGATCTCGCTAGCAACGCTGGCCTTCTCGTGGATTGTCGCTATTCCTATTGGGGTGTATTCGGCGACGCACAAGTATTCTTTTCTCGACCAGTTGTTTACCAGTGTCAGCTTTATCGGTCTGGCCACTCCTGGTTTTCTGCTGGCATTAATTCTGATGGTGATTTCGGTGTATGTGTTTGGTGCGCCGATTGGCGGGCTTTTCAGCGCAGGCATGGAGAAGCAGGCCTGGAGCATTGCAAAGATTCTTGATCTGCTCAAGCACTTGTGGGTGCCGGTGGTGTTGGTGGGTCTGTCGGGCACGGCTGAGTTAATCCGCATTATGCGCGGGAACTTGCTCGACATTCTGAACCAGCAGTATGTGCAATCGGCCCGTGCGCGCGGGCTGAATGAACGGCGGGTTGTCTGGAAGCATGCTGTGCGAGTAGCCATCAATCCGCTGATCAGTTTGATCGGGCTGCAGTTGCCGTCGATTTTGTCTGGCTCGATCATTATCTCGATTGTGCTCAGCCTGCCGACGACTGGGCCATTGCTCTATCGCGCTTTACGGGTGCAGGACATGTATTTCGCGGGTAGCTTCCTCATGCTATTGAGCCTGACCTTGATCATCGGCAATTTCCTGGCTGATCTCGCGCTGGCGTGGGCGGATCCACGTATTGCTTATTCTTAATCTATGTTGAACGACGTTAAATCATCCACAGTCATTAAGTCTGGCTCAACTGCAAAACCAGTCATCACAAAGGGATTGGCCAGTTTAAGCCCGTGGCAACTGATCTGGCGGCGCTTCAAGCGCAGCCGTATTGCGCTGATTGGGGGCGTAATTTTGACTGTGTTCTATGGGTGCGCCATTTTTGCCGATTTCTTTGCGCCCTATCATGTTGATACACGCTTTACCAATCAGATTTATTCGCCGCCCAACCTGCCGCGCTTTATCGATGCGCAGGGTCAGTTTCATTTACAGCCCTTTGTCTACAAGATGACGCAGAAGATCAACCGCGAGACGTTGGAGATTGCGTATACACCGGACACTTCCAAGATGTATCCGATTGGTCTGTTTGCAGTGGGTGAGCCCTACAAGCTGTGGGGCATCATCCCGATGGAGCGACACTTCTTTGGCACGGGCACACCGGATGTGCCTGTGTTTTTATTTGGCTCAGACCGACAGGGGCGCGATATGGTGACCCGGGTGCTAATGGGAGCGCAAGTTTCGCTGACCGTTGGCTTAGTGGGTGTCACGATTGGCATCGTACTCGGGTCTATTTTGGGCGTGATCTCGGGTTACTTTGGTGGTTTGGTCGATGATTTTGTGCAGCGTCTGGCCGAGCTGTTATTGGTCATCCCTCAAATTCCACTGTGGATGGCGCTGGCCGCGATCTTGCCGGTCACCTGGTCGGCCATCCAAGTCTATTTTGGTGTCACGATTATTCTGTCGCTATTAACGTGGGGCGGTCTGGCCCGCCAAATTCGTGGCAGAACGCTGGCCATGCGCAATGAAAACTACGTGGTGGCCTCACAAGCGATCGGAGCCAGCCATTGGTGGGTCATTGTCCATCACCTGTTGCCCAACAACGCCAGTCACATCATTGTGGTGGCCACCTTGGCTATCCCTTACATGATTTTGGGCGAGACTGCCCTGAGCTTCCTGGGGTTGGGCATTCGCGCACCCATGACCAGTTGGGGCGTGTTGTTGGAAGAAGCCCAAAACGTCAAAGTGTTGATCTTTCATCCGTGGCTGGTGATTCCAGCGGTGCTGGTCATTTTGGCTGTGCTGGGCTTTAATTTTGTGGGGGATGGATTGCGCGACGCAGTCGATCCGTATTCTCGGTAAATGGATTACAAGCTACTTGGCCGAACCGGCCTTACTGTTTCATGCATTTGTTTGGGCACAGCCTGTTCTCCGCTCATGCGCTCCAGACCAGCATCTGTGATCGCAAATGGCGCTGCCACTTGCTTGCGTTCATTGACATACCGTAACACCCGTCGCCAGATATAGTAAAAACGTTCGGCCTGTTGCAAAGTCAAACAGCTTTTTGGCGCATCTGGATTGCGTGCGAGATTTTGCGATGTCATAACCCGTAGTGTAGCGAAAATTGCTTAGCCTATACTCTCCGTATGGTCAAAGCCAACCGACCCGCAATCCCGGAGGACATCCGCCAGCAAGCAGACAAAATTGTCGCCGATTTCAACAGCGTCGTCCTCTCGAACCCGAACTGCCAATAGACTCTATCGGAGATAGCCGTGCCACAGGCGAATCCTGTCTGAAACTCTGCAATTTTTAGGGCAAAAGTCTTATCTCCGATGAGGTCTAATATGTCACCCGCTACAGCGGGAAATTCCTATATTTGGACCGACAGGAGCGTGGCACCGTCAGCCACATCTGCCGTTTGAAATATGCGGGCAAAATGAACGACTGGGGCTTTGCTATTTACAAGTACAGCTCAGAACGCTACGATGAAGAAGACTGGTTAATCCCAGGGTTCGAACACATCAATGGAACAATCGAAGGCGCGCTAAAGGCGGGTCTAAAGGCATACCCACCCGGACATTATGTCAACGGATCACAGTTGTTGAAAGGGTTCATTGCACGGTTCATTGGCCGTCGATGAATGCTCCATCTCTTTATGAAACATCAGTTGACCATATTGCCTTAACATTTGGCGGTCCCACACCTATACTTCGCCAAGGAGGAATGGAAAATGCCTAAAGGCCGAAGATCTAAAAACCAAGCGACCCCGATTGGGGCTCAAACCCGCGACGACATCCCCCGGTGTGGGCTGTGCGGCAAAACCGAGAACCTGACCCGCACAGACTGCTGTAATCAGTGGATCTGTGACGATGAGGACAACTACGTGATGTTCTCGTTTGCCCGAAATAGTTGCCACCGTAACCACAGCCGCTACACATTGTGTGCTCATCACCACAACGAAGAGCATCCTGGCCACTGGCAAGAATGTGAGCACTGCCGCGCCGACTTCCAGACCGAGATGTACGTCTACTACGGCACCAACGAATACAACTTCGAGAAGCTCAAGAATCCGCCCAAATTCGAGCCGACCCACTGTGCCAGTTGCAACAAAGTCATCGATTTAGGCCACGATGGATACATGGTCAGCGGCGAAGACTATTTTTGTGATCGCTGCGCCAACAAGCGTATGCGGGAAGAGGACCGAGCAGATCGCGTCAACTCACCACCGAAGAGTAAAGCGCGCCGATAGTAATCCTTGATATCTAATCAACTGACGGAACGCGATGTTGGATCATGCTGAGCGAAGTCGAAGCATGCTTATCTAAAATTACAAATGGCCGAATACGGCGAATGGAACCTTAAAGGGGCCACCCTCAGTGATACGACTGCGCTCAAGGAATACGGCGTCAGCCGCGACTTCATCATCGCGGGTATCCGCGCGGGTAAGCTGCATGTCTGAAAATCTACTTGAAGAGTAGCATCATAAATATCCGGAAGACCCGATCGCGTTCAAACATTTGCAATCGGCCGTCATCGGTTGAGGCGTGGGCTTGATTGATGATATCGCCTAGCACTACGAGAGGCTGCACCGTCCAGGTGATGCTGTAGGACTGCCCAGCTTGTATCACCACCGCCGGTTGGGTCAGCACAAAGCCATTGCCATAGTCACCGCCGGTTGTAATTGTCGTCGCATTCGTCACACGCACCAGCGCCGTATTGCTGGGGATGTTGCCACTGATAATCACCGACACATCTGTGCCTGGGCCAGCTGCCGTGACATTGGTGACGCGGTAGGTGTATGTGATCAACGTACCAAATTCCGAGGTTAGCTCGCCGATAATCTTGGCTGTGGTCGCCAGATTGACGTTTACTACGGTGTCTGCCACTGCGCGCCCCAATTTATTGGTTGCTGTGACCACGGCGATATAACTGCCGATACTCGTGTAGGTGTGGATTGGGTTGGGGCCGCTGCCCGTTTGTCCATCGCCAAAGTCCCATTCATAGGACACACCATCGCCCGATGTAATCGTTGCCGTAAGCTGAGTGGTCTTGCCCAGTAGGGTTGGGCTGTTACTAGTCGCGCTAAGCCCAGCGATAGGTTGACTGCAGACATCCACGATCACTGTTCGGGTGGCAACCGACACCCCGCCATCCACAACCGGTGTTTCCAGCGTAAAGGTGAGCGTATGGGGCGGTGCAGCCAATTCAGTTGCGCCGACGGCAGCAGTGAGTTGGGTGGGGCCGACAAATGTTGTTGGCGCGGGCGCCCCATTTAACTTTACGCGGGTGCCGGATGGGCCGTCAACAAAATTGGAGCCGGTAATGGTAAATATTTGGTTGTTTGAACCCAAGCACACCTGAATTGGGTTAATGCTGTCAAAGATGGGTAGGGCGGTGTATTCCAGGGCACCGATATCACAGGTGTTTTGCTGGGGTCGGATCACCCCGCGTTGGTCGTAAGCGGGGCAACCTGCATTGGTGCCTTGATCACGGGCGGGCGAATTGCTGGCCAGCGCGCGGGTGAATGTCGGCCCGCCATTATCTTGCAACACGCCCAAGAGTGGGTCGGCACTGGTGCCAGGACAATTTGCCGAATTAAATGCTAGATTGCCCCCGCTATCGGTTAATGTCGCGGTGGGATCTTTTTTACACTGGCCGTTGGCAAAAATTGTATTCTTTGCATCGACCTCGCCCAGGTTGGCAATATAAATCTGCCCATTTGCGCTGCCGTTGTCGGCCAGCGTGACGTTGACCAGCGTTACACGCCCAACACGATTGGTGCTGCCATTGACATAGATCGCCGCCCCGTTATTGTTAGGCATGCTGGTGTTGCCGGTCATTGTCACATTGACCAAGCGGAGTAACCCGCCAGATCCGTTCAAAATGATCCCCCCACCGCCGCCATTAAAGGTCGTGCCATTCTGTGTTAACGTGCTTTGGGTCATGGTTAACTCGCCATAGTTAGAGATGGCGCCACCATAGCCGCCAGTATTGCTAATGAAGCTCGTGCGGACGATGGTAACTTTGCCGGGCGCGGCGCTACTGCCAACGTTGTAAATGGCACCGCCTTCATAACTTGCAGAGGCGGCATTGCCAGAAAAGACCGAATCGTTGATCAATAATTGCCCGGTGTTGTAGATGGCACCCCCAAATCCCGTGCTGCTGTTAGAGATGAACTGACTATTGGCGATTGTCACCAGCGAATCCGCATTAAAGCCAGCAATGGCTCCGCGCGTGTTTTGCGAAAAGGTGCTATTGGAGACAAACAATTTACCGCTGCCAACCTGGATGCCCAATCCGCTTGACGGTGAAGAGGCGTTGCCGGCATTGGTCAAGGTCATTGCTGTCAGAGTCAATATGCGTGTGGCCGGTAGATCAAAAAAACCAGTGCTGCCGCCACCGTTGAACGAAATCTTTCCTGCACCATCAATGCTGGTATTGGCGCTGATGGTCTTGCGGCTAGTAAATGTAATGGTGTGGGGATTTGGACCGCAGTTAAAAGTGATGGCTCCACCGCCTACTAGAGCCGCGACCAGCGTCGCTTCTGTGCAGCTGGCGGGTGTGCCATTCCCAACAATGCCAGCTGCGTGGACCGGCACATAAAATGTTGCCGCAACAATAATTGTTGATAGGATGGCTGATAGAAAACGTTTGAGCATGTTTCTTCCTCTTCTACCTCATTTGAAAAAGCGCCTGAATACCTTAGCTTCTTTGCTATTTTCCGCGAATCCAACTAATTCTCGCGAGACTCGCGGAAAAATCTAAGGTAACCCGAAACAGATTTTAGCTTGTCGCAATATCAGCATACTCCAAAACATGCTTGACGCAAATTATCCGATGTGCATCCGTGGGCAATAGGCTTGTCTGCGACTTCGGGCCAAACCAACTTGCGT
>JANMVQ010000565.1:0-6290 GCA_031392845.1 Chloroflexota bacterium | reverse complement strand
CTCGCACCATGAATATCCATAGCTATCACTGATGCAAGTTGCCGATATTCAAGAAAGTAATTTGGTTCTGTCTTCTCCCCTTCGCAAACGATTAAGAATCGCTGGCGAATCTCGCGTGTTGGCCGTGTACGTGGACGGATGCCGCGCTGATTTCTTTTGATCGCTTTACTCATCGAGATCGAGCTCCGCTTCTACCTTAGGGGTCTTGATCGGCCCAATCATGTCGCGCAAGTCTCCGAGAAATGGGATTGCGCCATATCGACCATGGATGTAATCCTTTTCAAAACTTGCATCATTGCGCACCCCCTTAAAATCTGCAAGAGAATAAAGTCGACTCGCCTGTTGTTGATCTTTCTCTACGAACCAGATCTGATCACGTCGAAAAAGACGATTCGTGAGCAGGTTGGTATCATGTGTGGCGAATATCAATTGCGCATTGTTTGGGTTGGTTTGTGTAGTATTAAAAAGTTGTACCAGATTTCGCGTCAATATCGGATGCAGGCGCGCATCCATTTCATCAACGACCATCACACCACCACGCGACAGCGTATCGACAATCTCTCCCACAAGTGCAAACACACGTTGGGTGCCGTCGGATTCCTGCTCACTCAAGTCAAAGAGAATTTTTCGTTCGCTATCATTGCTACGATGCACGGTCCGATTGCGTGTGACTTCATAACTCACCTTGCGCGTAGGAGCAGGTTTGACGAGTTGTGCTGTGTCGATGTCGGGGAAAAGTGAGGATTGATCAATCGTAGTTGCTGCGGCATTCCGCTCTGGGACGTCCCGTTCAATGCGAGTGCGCTCTACAAGGACATCATCAAACCCAAGATTCAGATTGCGAAATAAATCCAGCACAAATTGCCGCTTCGATGAATCCACATTGCGTTCATCCAGGATTCGCTCAGTCGCCCGCGCACGATTAAGATCACGCAAGCCAGAATCAATGCGCAGACGCGTAAACCAGTCAATTACTTCACGTGCGGTCTGGCCATTAAACTCAGCTACAACGGGCAGATACAGTCTATTTTCACGCGTTCTTTCCTGTAGGTTTGCCCCTTCCTTCCTAAAAGCTCCACGTAAATCAAAAACATCATTTTCTCTTCGAAACAATAGTGATTCGCGCTGTTCAGGAACATGATAAAGCCACTCCGCAACGACTCGTTCACGAGTGGCATCAAACCCGTATCGGTATTGTGTTTTGTTGGCAAAAAAGACGGCTTCAAAATGCGAGGGCTCTGAAGGCGAGAGTGAATCGAGCAGAAATGGTTCTACGTCGATTTGATCGTCAGCTTCAATATCTCGGCGTAGAGTAAAGCGCCGCAATTGGCGCCGCATAAAACTTAGGGCTTTGATAAAATTACTCTTACCACTGCTATTGGCTCCATAGATTGCCGCTGTTTTGAGCAGATCTACATCATCGACCGCAAATATATTGTTCTGATCTAGTGATTTATCCTTAGCAACAGCTTTTGCTGCGACAAGGCTTAGTATTTGTGGCTCACGTACCGAGCGGTAATTACCTACAGTAAATTCAACAAGCATCTCGACTCACTTGGGCAGTGTTTTTGTGAAAATTTCACAAAAACACCTTCTTGAGGCGAAGTATACCGTAGAAATTAGCCTATTTGTGGTCCTTTTCTTGAGCTGGTGGATGTGTCATTAGCAGTTGGTAATTCCATCCCAACCGCGACTTGACATAGTTACAAGACAGGGCCAGATTGGACGGATGAACGATGCCTATGTCTTCATCCCTGCCCTGGGTTTGGCCAGTTGTGTCGGTCTGATCCTGGGGCTCATCTACTTCGAATGGTATGAACGCCACCAATGCATGTGGCAAATCCGGTTACAAGAAACCGTGCAGGCCGCGATCGCAGAAACCCTCGCGCGACCCAAGCCCAGGAAGGTCGTCAAGCCACATCGACTGTATACCCCACCCAAGCCTGCCAGCCCATGCGATTGTCCACGCTGTCGTTTCGCCCAGATTCGCAAAAATGCGGCTGCCACCCCACCCGCACCTCATCCTGCACCATTAACCGTTGAGCGTGATGCCGAGTTGGCTGCCCTGCAATCCGATCTCATCCCCGCTTACTTGTGGCCCTTTCTCCGCAATGACCAAGTCATTCCCTATTCTCAATTCAAAAGCAAGCGTGGCGCAAAAAAGATATTTCCCACCGAAGGTTTCGCCTGCCCGCATCTGGATTGTGTTTATCGCGGCATCACCGATCAATCCATTCACGCCCTTATCCATTACGGCCATCATGGTATTCGTGAAGACATCCCCGATCTCATGTGCCAAGCTTGTAAACGCAAGATCACCTCCCGCATCATGACTGCGCTCTATCGCCTGCGCACACCAAGCGAAAAAGTGTCACTCGTCCTCTCCAGCATCGTCGAGGGCATGTCCGAAGAAGGTGCCGCCCGCATCTTTAACCCTCGTCGTGATCAGCCTCATATCCAATCTAAATCCATCCGCCGTTGGATCGCCCGCGCCGCCACCCATTCCAACGCTCTCCACGCCATCTTATTCAACAATTTATCCATCCCCGTCGTCCAGCTCGATGAACTCCGCGCCGTCCTCCGTGCCCCAAACTCCCCGATCAATCTCGCTGCCCCGCCGTCCCCGCACAAACAATCCGTCACCTGGGTCTGGGCTGCCATGTGTCCCATCAACAAGATTTTGCCCGTCCTCAAAGTCGGCCCCCGCACCCAAGATATGGCCCATGATCTCCTCCACGATCTTGCTCTCCGCCTCAGACCCGATTCCGCCCCAGTGTTTCTCTCTGATGGCCTCATGGAATATTTTTACGCTATTACCGCTCACTTCGGCCCTGGCCTGCCCACTGTCACGCCAGCTGCTTCACCCGCAACTCCGGCCTTCTTTTGGAAGAACAACCCCGACATTCTCTATGCCCAACTCCGTAAACATCGTGTCCGCCGCAGACTCACCCGCATCGAGACCGTCGCCATGATCGGCTTTCTGCCCGACATTCAAAAACGACTTCGCCTTCATGGCCTTTCAGGCAAAATCCAAACCGCACTCGTGGAAAGAATTAACAACACTATGCGCGCTGATCTCGCTGCACTCGCTCGCAAGGCCCAAGCTCTCGCCCGCTCCCCACTTCATCTTCAACAATTGCTTCTTTCCTGGCTTGCTTACTATCACCTCACCCGCCCTCATTCTTCATTGCGCTTGCCCAAATCCAAACAGCCCATCCCAAACTTACGTGATCGTACCCCTGCTATGGCCGCCGGTGTCGTCGACTCCGTTTGGTCCTTTCTGCGTTTCTTGCGCACTCCCTCGTTTCCTGAACTTATCAACTCCGCCAACTTCATGCACATGGCTTGTTAATCCTTCCCCTTCCACGCCTACTTGTTCTCTCTATTGAGCGGCTTTTCTCTCAACACTTTTTGCCTTGCACAGTGACCTGATTTTTAGAAGCGAATTCGATCAAATTAGTACATCTGTTCTGATTTATTTCGCCTCTAAATTACCCTGGACGCCTCATCCCCTATTGCCAACTGCTAAAAAACCATCCACCACTACGATCCGGTGGCGGATTTTGAAACTAGGCAGCGCAAAGCTTTTCTCTTGCTTCTGTGTTGGCTTCAGTGACTACGATCCGGTGGCGGATTTTGAAACATGGATATGGATGTCATCCCCCAAAATGGAGGGAAGAAGGTGATACCGTCCAAACGACTTGTCGGTGGCCATCACCGAAAGATACCTCCTGCGCCTGAATGCTCCAAGTCAACTTCCACGAACGTGTGTTCTAATCGGCTGTGATGATCCGCCAACCCGCACAGCAACAGAGACTATCACCTATCGACCAGCCAGCCGATACGGCCGATGCCTACCGTATGCTCATGGCTGATCTGCTGGCGGAGAACCCAGAACGGCGGGGGCAATTCGGCCAATTCTTCACCCCCGCAGCCATTGCCCGTCACCTAGCATCGTGGGTAAC
Source organism: Chloroflexota bacterium (assembly GCA_031392845.1). Lineage (GTDB taxonomy): Bacteria > Chloroflexota > Anaerolineae > J036 > Brachytrichaceae > JANMVQ01. The sequence continues at coordinate 2,325 of JANMVQ010000565.1, read as the reverse complement.
ACCACGCGCACGGTTATCGATTCTGGACGCTGGCGCAGGTGTGGGTGTATTGGCAGCAGCGTGTGTCGAAGCGGCGCTGCAATGGCCCATCAAACCAGCGCACATCAGCATCACAGCATTTGAGCTAGATAACACAATCCTGCCCTTCTTACGATCCACACTAAATGATTGTGCCGCGCTGTGCGCCACCCACAATGTTGCTTTTGACTATCAAATCGAATTGGGCGACTTTGTTGAAAAAGCCACTCAGCTTGTATCGGGGCAACACACTCTATTTGATGGTGCGCAACGCTGGGACATCGCCCTCTTGAACCCACCCTACCGCAAAATCAACGTTGACTCGCCTGAGCGCTTGGCACTGCGCCGAGCCGGCATTGAAACCAGCAACATCTATACCGGGTTCCTTTGGTTGGCCAGCAAACTTTTAAGCATCGATGCTGAGATGATCGCCATCACACCCCGTAGTTTTTGCAATGGCCCTTATTTCCTGCCGTTTCGCAAAGCTTTGCTCAAAGATTTCTATTTTGAGCATATCCATGTCTATGACACACGCGACCGCGCTTTTGGTGAAGACGAGGTTCTCCAAGAAAATATTCTGTTCAAGGTTCGGCGTTGTAATAGTTATAGTGACAACGCATGCAAATCAAATCAGGCGATTGTTTCCACAAGTACTGACCCTCTTAGTCCAATTACTGAAAGAATTGTGGATCATACGCAGATCGTCCACCCATCTGATCCTGAGCAATTTATCCACATCGCACCCGATATTGCCGGCGAAGCCGTGCGCAGCCAGATCGAGGCACTGCCTAACAATCTACATAGCCTTGGTATTACGGTGTCGACCGGGAGAGTAGTCGATTTTCGCGCCAAATCAGCGCTACGAGCAAGCCATACGCATGGGCAAACCGTGCCACTCATTTATCCGCTACACATTACCGACGGCTTTGTGCGCTGGCCAATCGAAGCTGCCCGCAAGCCCAATGCCATAGCGCAAGATGCCAACACTGCCGACTTACTGGTCCCATCTGAGCACTACGTATTGGTACGGCGGTTTAGTGCCAAAGAAGAGCGCAAACGCGTCGTGGCTGGCATCTATGATCCTGAACGACTGGGGCCAACAGAATGGGTAGGCTTTGAAAATCACTTGAACTACTATCACCAAGCCGGTCGCGGCCTAAGTCCGGCGCTAGCGCGTGGGCTTGCCCTCTATCTAAATGGCAGCGCAATAGATGATTATTTCCGCCAGTTCAATGGACACACCCAAGTCAATGCGACTGATCTACGCAAGCTACGCTATCCTTCCTGCCAACAGCTTGAAGCCCTTGGCGGGTATGTCAATGGGAAGATGCCGACGCAAGAAACAATTGACGATCTGATATCCCAACATCTGCAAATACAACCCCAGACCATGCCAATGACCCATTCTTCGTCATCCACTACCAATGGCAGCCCGCGTATTGCCAAACGAATTCGTGAGGCGTTAGATGTGCTTAAACAGCTTAATCTACCCCGCGGGCAACAAAACGAACGTTCTGCCTTGACCTTATTGGCATTGCTGGATATAAGGCCCCAAACGACCTGGGCCAAGGCCACCGCTCCCTTGCGCGGCATCACCGAAACCATGGACTTTGTGCGCGATCACTACGCGGCCAAGTATGCACCCAACACGCGCGAGACCTTCCGGCGCTTCACTATGCACCAGTTTGTGCAGGCTGGTTTGGTGCTACACAACCCAGACAACCCACAGCGGCCAACCAACAGCCCGGATAATCGCTACCAAATTGAACCCAGTGCATTGGCACTGCTGCAAACCTATGGTCACTCGCTTTGGAAAGATCATCTGGCCAAGTACTTCAAGCAACACGCCGCCATGCTGATACTGCACGCACGCGAACGCGCAATGGCATTGGTGCCGGTCAAACTACCCGATGGCAGCGAAGTGCAACTTAGCGGCGGTGGACAAAACACGCTCATTAAAAAGATCATCGAGGAATTTTGCCCGCGCTTCATGCCCGGCGGCACCGTGCTTTATCTGGGAGATGCGGGCAAGAAGATGCGTGGATCTGAGGTTGAGGCATTCGCCCGGCTTAAAATCAAGATCAACGAACATGGCAAGATGCCAGATGTGGTCATCCACTTCGCCCAAAAAGACTGGCTGGTCATCATCGAAGCTGTCACCAGCCACGGCCCGATCAACATTAAACGCCACAACGAATTGAACACGCTATTTGCCAACTCAAAAATCGGGCTAGTCTACGTCACCGCCTTCGACACCCGCAGCACGATGATGCGCTACATGAACGAGATCGCATGGGAGACTGAAAT
>JANMVQ010000504.1:0-14122 GCA_031392845.1 Chloroflexota bacterium | reverse complement strand
TCCCAGGCTACCACCGCGCTCAAAGACAAAGCCCGCCAACAGATGCCACCCTAAATGTCGCGGACAGGGCAGACTTTGCCCATCTAGAGTTCAATCGGCCCCTTCGGGCCGACTTCACCTTATGTAGCCGCGACTCGAAGGAGTCGCCAGGCAGCGGTTCCTCAGAAGATATCTTACCGGCGCACCCGTATCACCGTCTCTCCCAGACAGCACGGCAGATGAAAGGCCTCGGATGCCCAGACCAGCTTGCCGTTGCGCGTGGCATACACCGCCCAGCGAAACGGCCCGGTGTTGAAGTCGCGCGGATACACATCCCAACGCACCCCGCCGGTGGCTGACACTGCCGCTTGCCAGCCCTCCACATCGTGCCAACCCTTCTGCGGGTCTTGCCATTGCACCACCGAGAACTGATCGGCATGTAACGCTGATCCTTGCAGCTCAATGCTGGCCGTATCCGGCAGCGCTTGATTTGTAGCATGGCTTGCCCCATTCAATCCACCCTCAACCGGGAAGGGCACTGGGGTGGCAATCGGCATGGGTGTCACCGGGCGCGGTGGCAATTCGTCTGCTCGCACGGTCTGGCTTGGCCCTAGCGCGCCCAATATCAGAGCGGGCACACCCAGCAATACGATTGCGATCAAAATAAAGCGTGGAAGTAATTTTGGTGTATTCATTGTATTTTCCTTGTTGACAAATCACCTAGCGTTTTGGCAACTCACTCACGTCATCAGCGTCACGCAGTTCTGCATCAGGTTGTTCTTCCGCAGGCGTCACCGTCACAGCCGCCGTGACCGATGCGATATTGTTATAGGCTCCGCCAGCCAGCTCATGCATTTCCTTCACCGCACCAAATGCTGAGTCGAGTGTGCTGGCCGAGTCTACTTGCACCATCACCACATCGCCTGGCTTAATCTGCTGCAGTCGGCTGTCAATTCGGTCAAAATAGTTACTGCCTAGCGTCAGTGTGAGTAGCCCGCCCGGTGCCAGAGGCAACGCCGACGAGGTCACACCCCATGTCGCGCCTTGCGCACTGCGGCCATCGCCCCAAATATCGTTTACCTTGCTAGGCACCGGATTGGGATTCACATACAAGTCCACCCAGAACGCATTTGTCACTGCCAAGTTGCCCTGATTCTGGATCACCACCAAGATGTCATTGGTATTAGCGTTCAGCGTAATCTGCTGCACGATCAAGTCCGGCCCTGCCAGCACTTGCATCTCACGCACCAGCATCGGCAAAAACAGCTTCTTCGCGCTCGGCAGCACAACATCAACGTCGTCATCGATAATGGTCACTTGGGTCGTGCTCGGCGTATCCAATTGCGCATGCGTCACGCTGCCCAAGCCAATCGACAGCGTTTCCGTGATTTCTTTAACCGTATCGTCCGTCACCTTCAGCGTGACAAACTGCGTGCGCACCCCCGGAGCAAACGTTAGTAGGCCGTTGGTTGCGATGTAATCGCCGGGCGCAACGGCGCTGCCATCGCTACTGGTATAGCGCACCGTCACGGTCAGCGCGCTGGCCGCATCCAGCATGACTGGAATCACCTTGCTGCCCACACCCTCGCCGATACTATAGGCATCTTGCTCAAAGCTCACCCCCGGCTCGCCATCGTTGTCGCTCAGCGTCACTGTAGCCGTCGCGGGTGTGGCCAACGTGGCATTGGCCGCATCGCTCAGCGCTACACGGAAGGTCTCGTTCAGCTCATCAAGCGTGTCATCATTGACCAACACACTAAACGCCTTACTCCGTTCACTTGGCGCAAAGGTCAGCACCCCGCTGGCCGCGACATAGTCGCCCGGCGCAGTTGCTGTGCCATCGCTGCTGGCATAGCTCACCGTGATCGGTAAGCCTGATGGTGCGCTCAGCGTTGCCGTTAACAGCACGCTACCACTGCCCTCGTTTACGCTGGTGTTGGCGCGGCTAAATTGCACGCCCGGCGCACTGTCGTTATCGACAATCGTCACCATAGCAGTTCGCGCCAATTTCTCTGGCTCATATGGGCCGCTGTTGACATCGCCAATTGTCACCATCAGGGTCTCATCCAGCTCATCGATGACATCGTTGACCAATGTGATCAGCAGCACTTGCTGCGTTTCACCCGGTGCAAAGATCAGTGTGCCATTGCTGCTAAAGTAATCATCCGGCGCAGTCGCTGTGTCATCGCTCAGCGTATACGGCACCGTCACGGTCAGACCCGATGGCGCATTCAGGGTCACCGTGATGCGCGCCTGACCTGCGCCCTCATCTACACTGTAGGTCAGCGACGCAAACTGCGAGGCAGGCGCGACATCGTCGTCCACGATGTCAATCTGCACTGCATCTTGTGCGCCGATTTGCAGATGCCATCCATCCCCCAGCGTCACTTGCAACTGCTCATCGTCCTCGTCCAACGCGTCGTCGTTAATGCTTACCAATCCAACAGCCATCGTGTCGCCCGGCGCAAAAGTCAGCGTGCCGTGATCGGCCACATAGTCTCCCGGTGCCACCGCGCTGCCATCGCTCAGGGTGTAGACCACCGTCGCGGTCACAGCCGAAGGCGCGTCCAATGTCGCGGTCAGGGTGACCGTGCCGACTGCCTCATCCACTATCCGCTGGGTCAGATTGAACTGCACCGTGGGCGCGGTATCGTTGTCCACAATCGTTATCGTGCTAGTCGCGGTGGCACTCAAGCTGGCGTTGTGGGCGTTGCTCAACATCAGCAACAACGCTTCATCGCCTTCATACAGCACGTCTTCGTTAATCGCCACATCAATCGTCTGCTCTGTTTCGCCCGGTGCAAAGACCGACTGGCTGCTCATCGCCGCGTAATCATTCGGCGCAGTTGCACTGTCATCCGCCGTCGCATAGTTTACGGTCACCGTCAACGCCGAGGGCGCATCCAGCGTCACCGTCAGCGTGGCAATGCCGGCGCCTTCATCCACACCCAGCGTGTCCGGTGTAATGGCTACCGCTGGTGGTGCGTCGTTGTCCAAGATCATTAACTCAACATGGGTGGAGATGCCCAGCGTAGCATTGATGGCGTTGCCAATGTCCACATTCATCGTCTCGTCCAGCTCGTCTAGCGCATCGTCGTTGAGCATTACTGCAATCGTCGCATTTGTCGCGCCCGGCGCAAATGTCACCACGTCCGTCGCGGCTACAAAGTCTGCTGGCGAGCTGGCTGTGCCCGCGCTACTCGTGTAAGCCACCGTCACTGTTAGCCCCGACGGCGCATCCAGATTCACATGCACTGTCGCTTGCGGCGCACTTTCATCGTCACTGTGCGTCGAAGCTGACATGTTCACTGTGGGTGGCGCATCGTTATCGCCAATCGTCAGCGTCGCTGTCGTGATCGCACCCGGATCAGCCTGCGTCAGATCGCCCAAGCTCAGCATCACATCTTCGTCCAACTCGTCCAGTGCATCGTCGTTTATCGCCACACTAAACGTCTGGGTGATTTGGCCCGGCGCAAATGTCAACATGCCTGTGCTGGCGCTGTAATCGTCCGGCGCAATTGCACTGCTGTCACTGGCGGTGTAGGTTGCTGTCACCGTCAGGGCCGATGGTGCATTTAGCGTCACGGTGATTACGGCGCTGCCATCGCTCTCATTCGCTGTGTAAGTGGCGCTGCTGAACTGCATGATGGGCGCGGCCTCATCGTCAATCAAGGTCAACATTGCCAAGGCGCGTGCACCAAGGTTGGCGTTTGTCGGCGTCCCTAGGGTTAATTGCACACTCTCGTCCAATTCATCCACTGGGTCGTCGTTTAATGTCACGCCAAAGGTCCGGGTAATTTGACCCGGCGCAAAGATCAGCACACCGGCCGCGGCCACATAGTCGGCAGGTGAGGTGGCACTCACATCACTCACGGTATAGGGCACGGTGATCGTCAAGCTTGAAGGTGCGCTCAACTTCATCGTAATGGTGGTGCTGCCTGCGCTCTCCAGCGTGCTGTAATCATCCTGGCTAAACTGCACCGTCGGCGGCGCATCATCATCCAGAATGCTCACCACTGCCTGCGCGGGCACACCCAGCGTGGCGCTGATCGGGCTGTTGAGCGACACGGTAAATGTCTCATCGGGTTCGTCCAACGCGTCATCATTGAGGGCGACGCTAAACGTCTGGACCGTGACGCCTGGCGCAAACACCAAGGTGTCTGCCAGCGCGGTGAAGTCATCCGGCGCAGTCGCGCTATCGCCTGCCATGGCATAGTTCACGGTTACTGGCACACTCGATGTGACATCGAGCGTTACTGTGATCAGTACGCTGCCTGCTCCTTCACCCAACGCATACACTGCGCTGTTTAGTTGCACTTGTGGCTCCGGCCATACCGTGACTACCGTATCTGCGCTGCTACTACCACTGGTGTTCGTCGCCGTCACGGTGGCGGTGTAGGTGCCTGCAATTGTGTAACGATGTGCCGAGGTTGCTCCCGCGCCCGACGCGCCATCACCAAAATCCCAGGTATAGCTCACGCTGCTGCCGCTACTCAACGTGGCGGTCAATTGGGTCAGTTGATTGACGGTGTTTGGCCCATCGTTGCTGGCGCTCAAGCCCGTCACTGGCACATCTTTCACCAACACTTGCGTGCTAGCAACTTGCTGCCCCACACTATTAGTCGCGGTCACCGTCGCGGTGTAGGTGCCAATCGCGGCATAGCTGTGCGCTGGGGTTGCACCGGTGGCAGTGCTGCCATCGCCAAACGCCCAGACATAGCTCACTCGGCTACCCGTGCTGATCGTGGCGCTGAACTGGGTAGCGTCACCCAGAATCGTCGGGCCATCGTTTGCCGCGTCCAGACTCACAATCTCTTCATCGACAATAACCACCGTGCTGGCCGCATCGTTGCCCATGCTGTTGGTCGTGGTCACGGTCGCGGTGTAGGTGCCAACTGCGGCATACAGATGCGATGTCCAGTCGCCACTGCCGGTATCACCATCGCCAAAGTCCCAGTCATACGAAATTCCGGTGCCTGCGCTCGTGGTCGCCGTTAATTCGGTGAAATTGCCCAGGGCCGTTGGCCCGTCATTGGTGGCTTGCAATCCCGCGACGATCACATCGTCGATATTGACTAACGTGCTTGCGACATGGCTGCCGGAACTGTTGGTCGCGGTCACTGTGGCGGTGTATTGGCCCGCACTGACATAGCTGTGATTGGGAGTTGCCCCGCCGCCGCTGTCCCCATCGCCAAATGCCCAGGTGTAGACCGGGTTGGTCCCGGTGCTGATGCTGGCCGTGAAATGGGTGGCCGCACCAACCGAAGTTGGGCTGTCGTTGCTGGCGCTCAGACCGGTAACCGGAACATCAAAAACCGTCACGCTCATCTGGGCCAGCGCTTGGCCCAGGCTGTTGGTCGCCGTGACCGTGGCGGTGTAGGTGCCTACGCTAGCGTAGGTGTGTGATGGATGCACGCCAATGGCTGTTGCCCCTTCGCCATAGTCCCAGGCATAGCTTACGTTGCTGCCTGCGCTTACCGTTCCGGTAAATTGGGTGGTCGTGTTCAACACAGTTGGGCCGTCGTTGATTGCGCTCAGACCGCTGATCGTCACATCGGCCACCACCACGGTCGTGGTAGCGACCGTGCTGGGCAGATTGCTGCCATCGGTGACAACCAGCGTAAAGGTCAATACGGTCGGCGCGGTGGGCGCGGTAAATGTGGGCTGGCTAACGGCGTGATTGAAGCTGACCGCTGTCCCACCCACTTGTTGCCAACCGTAGCTCAGCGGGAATGGGCCATCGATATCGCTGCTGGCGCTGCCGTCGAGTGCGACACTTGTGTCGACAAAACGGGTCTGGCTGCTCCCGGCGTTGGCTACGGGTGCATCGTTGACCGGATCAACGGTCACGGTCACCTGCGCGGTGTCGGTCAACGTGCCATCGCTCAAGGTGTAAGTGAACACGTCGTCACCGTTAAAGTTGAGCGTGGGCGTGTAACGCACGGTGGCCCCATTGGTGCTGACGCTGCCGTTGGCGGGCGCAGTCACCGCCGCCACCGTCAGCGCATCGTTGTTCAGGTCACTGTCGTTGGTCTTCATGCTGATTGTGATCGGCGTGTCTTCGTTGGTGCCCACGCCATCATCCTGTGCGTCCGGCGCGATATTCGGCACGGTCACATTGGCGCTGCTGCTATTGTTGCTGGCGCTGGGGTCGGGAATCGTTCCGGTGATCGTGGCGGTGTTGCCAAAGGTGCTGGCGCGCACGTTACTGATAATGCCACTCACCGTGATCGTGCCGCCTTGCCCAACATCCAACGTGCCAATATTCCACGCATACGCGAACGCACCGGTGGGTGTGATCGTCGCGCTGCTTTGGTAGCTGGGGCTGGTCAGGGTGACCGGCAACTGATCGGTAATCACCACATTGACAGCCGCTTGCGAGCCGTTGTTGGTGTAGACCAGGGTATAGGTCAAGGGTTGGCCGGGTACGCCCGAGCCGAGGGCGCTCTTGCTGATGGCTACATCGGCCTTGATGTCGAGTGCGGTCAAGGTAGCATCGCCGCTCGCGCCTGTATCTGGGTCGTCGGTCGATATATTGCTGAAGTTGCTTCCGCTCGCTGTGCCTCGCATCGATACACTCAACACGCCAGGCGCGATGGGATTGTTCACCAGCGCATTAAAGGCAATGATTACGCTCTTGCCCGCAGGCAATGTGCCCACGTTGATAGAAATTGTGTCGGGAGGCGCGGCCAACCGTTGTGTCTTCACCGGCGCAGCCAGCGTCTTGCCTGCGCCGCGATGTGCTTGCGGGGCAGCAGGTTGCGCCCGCGCCATCATCTCGGCTGGGTCGGGCAACGCGCTCAACAGCACCGGCGCAGCGCAGGTGCCTGGCCCAACGACGGTCACGGTGCCTGCCGTTCCGGCACTGGTAACGAGGCCCGCCGGGTTATTGTCCTGTAACACTGTCAGTGCTACACCCGATCCGCTGATTCCTTTATCCAGATTCACGGCACCGCTAGTAGCCTGACGAACCCGCACACCGGAGAAGCTGGCTGTATTGATACCAGTCACTGTGTTGTTCTGTACCTTTACACATAGGCTTGATCCTGTCCGCCGATCTTGCGCCACAATAGCATGGCTGCCAGTTGAATTGGAATTGACAGTATTGTCCGTAATTAATGCGTTTAGGATCGGTGTGCTGCTGCTGTCGGGGGTGTCGACGAAAATGCCACTCAATGAACTCTGGTGATTGACTGTATTGTTAGCAATCTCCACATTCAATGGCGTACTGGTGCCACTGGCAAACGCGATGATGGAGTGATTGGTAGCAGTAAGCGGGCTAGTGACTGTGTTGCTCAACACGCGCGCATTCAGGCTGGCTTGGTTGGTGGCGTTGCTAGTGGCGCCTACGAAAATCGCCACCCCAGGCTGACCCGTAAAGGTGGCTCCATTGATCTCCGCACTCAGATCAGCATTGCCACCATGAGTCAGCACAATGCCTTCATTGTTGTTGCTAAAAGTGCTGGCCGCGCTGCGCACGTTAAAGCTCAAAGTCGAATTGCCCAATGCCTGGGCCTGAATACCCTGGGTGCTGTTGTTTGAAAATGTGGAGCCAGCAATATTGACGGTTGCCACGGCCGTGCTGCTGGTCTCCAGATAAAAGCCATCCGCGCCGAATGCACTGACATTTGTATCGCGCGAGACTAGGTTGTTTATCGCTAAATCAGACAACGCGCCACTCGTATTCAGAATATTAATATTGAACTCACCCGAGCGCTCAACGGTGGTGTTGGCGATGCGGGTCGGGTTGCTGCCGCCAGAGGTGCTGCCGGTTAGGTCGGTAAAGCGAATACCATATTCATCGACTGCATCGCCGTTGCCGAAAATCAGGTTGTAATCGGAGGTAAAGCCATTGAGGGCCGTGCCGAAAATGCCGCTAGCACCGCTGTTTTGGATATTCATGTGCGCCAGTTGCAAATTGCTCACGCTAATCGCGCGGATGCCATCAGCAGTGCTGCCCGATATAGTGCCGCCAGAGCCGTTCTGGGCAGAGGCACCATCGCCTATCACGCGGACACTGCCGGTGGTGGTGTTCAAATAAATGCCATTGATGCAGCCGGTAGCATTTACGCGGGTAAAGGTGGCGTCTGGGTTGCCGTTGCTCAGGCTAACGGCAGCCACGCACGAGGCGTTGGTGTTGGTCACGCTCAGCTCATTGAGGGTCAGGTTGCCCACGCTGCTTCCGAGCAGGGCTGTCCCACCCGTATTGTCGATGTCCAACCCACGCACCGTATTGCTCGTTGCCAAAGTCACGTTATTGGCCGAATGGGTTAGCGTGGGTCGCTTGCCGCCGGTGTTGGGCAAACTCACCCCATATGGCGCTAGCGTGATCCCGGCGATGCTCACCAATGTTGCGCCTGCGCCTTGCCCAATCACCTTTTGGTTGTTGAGCAGCGTTACACCGCCGGTGTAATTAGAAGCGCGGCTGTAGATAAATAAACTATCGTTGGTGGCGGGGTTATTGCCACTGCCATTGTTGATGGCTTGAAAAGCCGCCAACGACGAGAAGGGTTTGTCCAATCGTCCGCAGCCGGCAGCCAGGGTAGTGCAACTGGGGGCGTTGTTATCCACAAACCAAATCATCCCGCTAATATTTAACGTTACGATGCCGGTGTTTACGCCGGTCGCGTTGGTTAGTGTGTAGATAAATGTATCCACCCCTTCATATCCCGGCGGTGGGTTGTAGGCAAAGCTGCCATCACTGTTCACCGTTAGGTTGCCGCCCTGGGTGCTGCTAATCGGCGCGGTTAACGCAGCCGTCGGCGCGCCTAGATAATCATTGCTTTGTAAGCCGCTTTCCGCTGGGACACTGATCGAGACATTGCCATTGACGGCATAAGTGTCATTCACTGCCACCGGTGATGCGCTTACCCCACCGCTTAATGCAGTGTTGCTGTCCAAGGTCAGGTTAAAGCCTACCCCAGTGGCGTTGCTGCTGCCGGAATTGGCAATCGTAGCCGTGTAATGCAGGGTGTCACCCGGGTCAGCTTTGCTGTCGCCATCGACATCTATCAGCAAAGTATCGCGTAATTGGGCGGTGACGGTGACAGTCGGACCCACCGCCAACGGCACGGCAACTGGCGCAGCGGCTAAAGCCGCACTGGGTGCGGCCTGCACGATGGACAACGGCAGTGTGCCCAGCAACAAGCTGGCGATTGCAACAATACGAAATGGGGAGTGAGTGCGTTTAGACATAGAACGATGTGCAACGTTGAACGATGAATATACGAATTAGTTGAAAATGGCCTGATAGCGCATGCGAACTTGGTGATTAACGCGTTCTGGTGCGGGCCCAATGGGTGTTAGAAAAATAGCCATTTGACCCAGATGATCATGCTGCAAGGGATAGGTGCGCTGCGGCAGGTGGTGCGTGCTGGGTGGGCCAAGAAACGTTAGCGCGAAACTTGCTCGGGGGCCGCGTTGTGCGGGTAACTCGGCGACTTCCGCCAGCTCCAATGCAATAGTTTGCTGTGTCGGAGCGTGGCCCGGCACTTGCGCCAATATCGTTGTGTTGAACGATTGATATAAACAAGGTCGAAGGTCATCGGCGGTCAATTGGCTTAAATCGATGTGGTTCATGTTAATCAGGCGCTAAAACACATGCGTAAACCTGCCAGGCCGTAGCGAAGCGCAGGTGACTGGCAGGTTTACGCATGCTACGTGCGCGGCGGATAGACACCCTGTAACGCGATGCAAAAGTTGAGGGTCAGATAGGGCATTAGGTTGTTGTGTGGCTGATCGCCGCCCGCTGAGGTCAGGGCATTGTCGGACAGGGTCACTAGATTGCTGATGCCGGTGCTATACAGTGCACCGCCGGTCGAGCGGGCCAACACCTCATCGGCAGGCGTGCGATCTTCGCCCACATCGTTGATTACTCGTAGTGCGTGGCTGTGCGAGGGTATCTCCGACTCCAACAATGTCACGGTTTCGCTGCCACCGGTCTCGCCGAGATCGTGCAGGCTGAGACCCGCACCTTGGCCGGGATGCATCACGGTGCAACCCTGTAGATCAGGCAGGGCAAAGTTGCTTTTGCCATCACCACCGTAAGTCGTGCCTAGCAGCGAGAACAGCGCGGTGTTCTGCGATAAGGGCAGGATTTGCCCATTGCAAAATGCCCAGCCTTTGGGGGCAAAGTTAAACGGGAAGATGCGGATTTCCGCTACAAATGGATCCATGGTTTAGTTAATTTTTAGGTTTGCGACGGGAAGATGCCGTACATAGAAATGATGAAATCGAGACACACATACGGCTGAAAGTTGGTGTGCGGCTGACTGCCACCCGTAGAAGTCACGCTGGATGGATGCAGACTCAAGTTCGTCACATCCGCAAAATAAGGCGTTGAGGTGACCGTTTCGGCCAGCACGTTGTTGGCCGGATTGGGCGAGCTGGCTGCTGCTTGCGACGCCAACAAGGCGTGGCTGTGGGCCGGAATTTGATTCACCGCCAACGTAACTTCTTCCGCGCCGCCGGTTTCGGCTAGAGTATACCCATTGCCGAAGTGAATGGGCACGCGCCCACGCAGATCGGGCAATGCAAACGTTTCTTGCCCATCACCGCCATAGGTGGTGCCAATTAAGTTGAACAGCGTTTCATATTCCGAGATGGGCAGCAATTGCCCTTCACAAAAAAACCAGCCCGCCGGGGCAAAATTACCGGCAAACATTCGAACTTCTCCTACATAGGGTTGTGCCATGATATTTTTCCTAGTTTTGGGATGGGAAGATGCCTTGCAGCGCGATGCAGAACGTCAGAACCAGAAAGGGCTGCATATTCAAATGCGCTTGGCTGCCACCGACGGCGGCGATGCTGGAGGGCTGGAGGGCGACCAAATCGCTGGGCGGATGATAGATTTCGGACAGCCGCCGAGCCAGAATACTGCCGGTGGTTGGGATGATATCGGTGCCGGGGTTTGCAGTGGCTTGCACCAGATGGCTATGAGTGGGCAACTCAGAAATCGACAATGTGTGCCCCTGTTCGCCGCCGCGTTCACCCAGGGTATGTCCGCCACCCATGTGGATGGGTGCGCGCCCACGCAAATCGGGCAGCCCAAAGTTCACTCGGCCATCCCCACCATAGGTGGTGCCCAAAAGCGAGAATAACGCTTGGTTTTGGTTGATTGGCAGCAGCTGCCCGTTGCACAGCGCCCAGCTTTTCGGGGGAAAGCCAAACGACATCAACCGGATTTCAGATAAAAAAGGTTCAGCCATAATTTTTCGTTAAATTCCCAGATATGAATGCAACCAACCGGTGCGCGGCCCAGTGAATTTGAGAGGTGCGACCTGTTGAACACGGCCCAGATTGGCGATGCTGGCGACATAGGCCTGGCCTTGCTGTGCGCGCACTTCGCTGACATAGATGGTGGCATCATCAGTCGCACCACCGCCCACAATTCGCTGGGCAGTGCGCTTGGCCAAGGCGGTCAGCGGGTCGGCGGTCACATCCCGCCAAGTGCGCCAGCTTTGCACACCGGCTGCATCTGCGCCCAAAGTTTGCAAGGCGGCCTGCAACACAAACGGCGACCCGGCCAAAGGCAAATGTCCTAGCAAGCCGGTGGTTCGATACGCTGTCGCGAACGCGTTGGCCGCAGCCCCCTGTAGCAAGGCATAGACAACGTCGGGCTGGGTGTTGCGAATCTGATCGATCACTTCCGACATGGATCGCTTCGCCACTGGCGCGTCGTGCACCAATGTGCCGACGATCTCACCGCCGGCCGATTCAAAGCCGGATTGAAAGGCGTATGGGGTGTCGTAACCGCTCTCGTGAAACGACATGAGGATAAAGCCGCGCTTGCCCGCATGTTGGACTTGCCAGCGGCCAAATGCCCAGTTGGCCTGCCATTGATACAGGCTGACCGCATCAACGTCCATTGCATCCATCGCGTCATCGTCGAGACGTGCGCCGAAGTCGGCGCTGACCAAGCGTACTTGCTGCGCGGCCAGCAGCGGCGCAATGTGCGGGGTCAGGCGCGGGTCGGCCATGCTGGCGACCCAGCGGACCCGTTCATCGATTAGAGATTCGGCAGCGTGTTTGGCGCTGGTCCAATTTCCATCCATTGGCACAGGGCGCCATTGGGTCGGCAATGCTCGCTCAAGCGCGCTCAACCATTGCGCTCCTAATGCTGGGTAGAGCGTGGACTGTGGCAGCAACACGCCTACGGGCGATGCTGCGTGTGCGATTGCTGCGCGGGCCGGTTGTAATCCAAGCTGAACAGCAGCCAGCCCCAACCCGAAAGCGCCTTTGGAAAGCTGGAGAAAATGCCGTCTTGAAATTAAATCTGTGCGGTTTTGTGATTTCGGTGATTGAGTTTGCATTGTGTTGTATGTATTGCGTCGTGTTATGTCGTGAAGCGTTATGCGTGCCATTCCATTCGGGCATACATGCCATCTGTAGAAACCTTTCTAAAATGTTGCCGCTCATAAAAGCGGGCGGCGGCGGGGTTGCCCTCCCAGGTGTGCAGCACAATGGGCTTGTTGGACTGGCTGGCTTCGTCGAGCAGTTGCTGCAATAGTTGCGTCCCAATGCCATGATTGCGGAATTCAGGCAAAATAACCATGTCCATCAGACGAATCTCTTTTGGCCAACGTGCCATCCACATGACACCAATGGATTGAGTATTTTGCAGAATCACATAGCGGGTGGCATTATCATAATTAGCCGAATAATGCTGCTGTTGTGCGCTGAATTGCGTGCGCAGGAAGGTGATTTTGGTGGGAATGTCCCACGCCAGCTGGGCCATCTCCTCATCACGCGAGGCGACATAGGCGGAAAACAGAAAATCGCTGTCGTCTGAGGAAGCCAGACGCAGTGTAATGTCTGATTGTGGCGCTAATGTAGTAGATGGATACATCGATTGATTGGCTCGTCCCTAATTCTTAAGGATGTAGGGACAAATCAAATCAGTCTTAGGCCGCAATTTGGGAGGACAAAAGATGTAGCGGAGGGTAGAAAGTAGAAAGTAGAAAGGGGGAATAAATTATCGGTTTACACCGGTCAAGGTGATGCCGCGGATGAAGTAACGCTGGGCAACGAAGAAAACGATGATCATGGGGATAGTCATCAGGAACGAAATGGCCATCATGTACTGAATCTGGGTATCGCCATACAGGCCGCGGAATTGGTTGACCCCTAACGCCAAAGTGAATTTCTCGACGCTGCGCAAGTAAATTAGCGGGCTGTAAAAATCATTCCAAACTCCCTGGAAGGTGAAAATAGCGACGGTCAAAATGGCTGGTACGGACAATGGTATAAAAATGCGCCAAAGAATTTGGAAACGGCTGGCCCCGTCGATATAGGCTGCATCCTCTAATTCGGTCGGGATGCTCATAAAAAATTGGCGCAACAGAAAGATGTTGAGCGCGCCACCGCCAAACCAGGCGGGGATGATCAGCGGGTTAAAGGTGTCCAACCAGTTGATCTTGAAGAAGAAGATATACAGCGGGATCAGTGTCACCTGGGGTGGCAACATAATCGTCGCAATCGTAAAAATAAACCAGAAGTTGCGCCCGGGGAAACGAATGCGGGCAAACCCAAAGGCGACCATGGTCGATGACAGAAGCACGCCCAACATGACCCAGAAGGTAATAAACACCGTGTTCACAGTCCATTGTAGGAACTGGGTATTCTGGTAGTTCCACGCTTCAGGGTAATTTGAGAGTTTGATGATGGCGGGGATGAAGACCGGTGGCCAAGTATATGTTTCGTCGTTGGTCTTGACCGATGTGCTGATCATCCAAATCAACGGCAGTAGAAAAATGGCCGAGATCAGAAACAACACAAAATATAAAATAGTCTTACGTGCGATCTGGCGCGGCTTTTTGCCTGCCCGCTTACTGCCGGCCGATAGCTTTTCGCTGGTAGCCACTATGCTCACTTCTTCACCTCGTAATACACCAGCGCATCGGAGAATTTGAATAAAACAAGCGTAAGAATGAGAATGATGGCAAACATCAGCCAAGCCATCGCCGAGGCTAGGCCCATTTGCTGCCACTTGAAGGCCTTCTCGTATAAATTGAGATTGTAGAAGAATGTAGCGAAGAGCGGTCCGCCCTGAGTCAGCACATATGAGGTGAGAAAATACTGGAACGCCCCGATGAAGCCGGTGATCAAGGTACAGAAAATGGTTGGCGAGAGTTGCGGCAGGGTG
>JANMVQ010000462.1:0-4326 GCA_031392845.1 Chloroflexota bacterium | reverse complement strand
TTGCAGACATGGGCGGTTCGGTGAGAATAAGCATTGCCGGGCTGCGACGAAAATATTGGCACCGCTTGCGCAACAGCATAAGCGCTGACGACGACAGTGGCATTGCCAATTTTGGCAATTGGCATTGCCAACTTGTCTTTTCGCTTGCCCTGTTGGCGGCGTGGGGCTACACTTTTACTGGATTCTATCGATGCTCGTTTGAAGGAGCCGTCACCTATGAGCAATACTCGCCCGGAACCGCATCCGTTTGGCAAATTGCTGGAGCAATATCGCGCCCGCAAGCCTGGGTTGACTCAGGCCAAGCTGGCCACACGGATGGGCTACGACCCTTCGGTGCTGGCCAAAATGTGTCAGGGCAAAGCGGCGCTGACCGGGGCGCGTGGGCGTGAGCGTGTGCTACGCATGATTCTGGCCCTGCGCGATGTGGATGTGTCGCTGACCCTCGATGAAGCCAACGCCTTGCTGGCCTCGGCCAAGCTGCCACCCTTATTTGCCGGTAACGCCATCGAGGCAGCATTGATCACAGCATTGCAGGCCGCGCCGCCAATGACTAACGCACATGCCTATAGCCCATTGCCCGCGGCCGCCAGCCCATTTGTTGGCCGTGCACAGGAACTAACCGCGATCCAACGACGATTAAGCGACCCGCAGTGTCGCTTGCTGACCCTGCATGGGCCGGGTGGCATTGGCAAAAGCCGCTTGGCGCTGGCGCTGGCTCAACAGTTGGCCCAACAAACACAAAACGTGTGCTTTGTGCAATTGGCCTCAGTGGATTCGCTTGACGCCATGATCGGCGCCATCGCCGCCGCATTGAATTTCGCCTTTTATGCCGACGTCCCAGCCCAGCAACAATTGCAGAATTATTTGCGAGAAAAACAGCTGTTGCTTGTTCTGGATAATTTCGAGCAACTGGTCACAGACGCCATCCTGCTCACAAACATACTGGCCTGCGCGCCCCAGATTAAATTGTTGGTCACCTCGCAAGTATTGCTACATTTGCAAGAAGAGTGGATATATCCGGTCGAAGGCTTATCCTTGCAGCCGGGCGAGCACGATGAGCAGGTTAACGCTGCTGATGCCATGCAGTTGTTTATGCAAGTGGCTCGGCGCGTGCGGACCAGCTTTGGCTCGGAGCGAGATTACGCCAACGCCCGCCAAATTTGCGAATGGGTGCAGGGCATGCCATTAGGCATTGAGTTGGCGACGGGCTGGCTGAACACGCTTTCATGTGAACAGATTGCGCGGGCGATTCGCAGCAATTTGGATCTATTGGCCACCCGTCTGCAAAACATCCCTGAGCGTCACCGCAGTATTCGGGCGGTGTTCGAGCACTCCTGGCAGTGTCTGACCGCGCCGGAACAAACAGCGTTGATGTCGCTTGCCCTGCTCAACGGCTTTGATTTGGATGCCGCCGAACAAGTGGGCGGCGCTTCGTTGGGCACGCTAGCGGCGCTGCTGGAAAAGTCGTTGCTGCATACGGCAGATGGTAGCAACTACCAGATGCATAAGCTGTTACGCCAATTTGCCCGCGAAAAGCTACACACGCTGCCCGAAGTCAGTGCCGAAGCCCAACATCGCATGCGCAAACACTATCTGGGGTTTCTGGCCAAGCAAGCACCGAAGTTAAATGGCGCGGAGCAGATGCAGGCGCTCACCGACATTGGCGCAGTGATCGACAATGTGCGCGCGGCGTGGGAGCACGCCATCCAACAGCAACAGTTGAGCGAGATCGACGCTGCCATCAACGGGTTGTATTGGTTCTATGCAATGCACAGCCGCTTTGCTGAGGGCGAGGCGGTGTTTACATTAGCGATGCAGGCGTTGCAGTCACAGCAAGCCACACACCCAACGCTATATCGACGGGTGTTGGCGCGACTAGGCGCATTCAGCGCCAGTGCCGGACGTTATGGCGTGGCAAAAACGTTGCTGAATGAGGCGCTGATGCTGGCCCGCTCTGACAACGCACCCGCCGAAGTTGCGTTTGTGCTAAATCGTCAAGGGAATTTGGAACATCGCCATGGAGAAGTGAGGGCGAGCATTGCGTTCCTTGAACAGAGCTTGGAAATCAGCGAACAGATTCAGGATGAGCGCGGCATTGCTCAAACTTTATTTGAGTTGGCTATGGCGCATGGTTGTGGCCTGGCCGAATGGGACAAGAGCACCGAACTTCTAGAGCGCAGCCTAGTCATCAATCGTAAGCTCAAGCTGCAACATCAAACTGCCTATACCCTGGAAGATTTGGGCACCTGCGCGTTGTTTTTAGGCGAATACGAGGCCGCCAAACCATATTATCAGGAAAGCTTGCGCATGTTCCGGGAGCTGGAGGATTGGTTGGGATACGCCAAGGCATTGAATGGACTTGGGGCTTCTATCACCTTTTCCGACCCAGCCCAATGGCAGACTGGCGTTCAACATCAAGCTGAAAGTATCGTTTTGTTGAGAAAGCTAGGGCATCGTCGTGATTTGTCCATACATTTGTTGACTATTAGCGAGCAATTAACGATGGCTGGACAACACGAACAAGCGCGCGGCAACATCGCCGAATCATTGACCATCAGCACCGAACTTGGTGACACGCTTATCATTGCGTACGGCTATATAGATTTGGGAAAGATTGCTGGTCGCTGCAAGGAATTTGCCTTGGCTCGGCAGCATATTCAAAAAGCGTTGCTGATCCTCCTCGATGCCGACTTGCTAGCAACAACCAAATGGTTTCTGATCATCTGGGTGCAGATTTGGGCCAGCGAAAACGCTGGACATACAGAAACATCTGATGACGAGCGCGTGCAATACCTAGCGTTGTTATACGCGTGCTTAAAAGATCAAGTGGATCACGAAATATTGGGTGATGGCGAACCGTTGCGAAGGCAACTAGAGGCCGAGCTATCGGCTGAGCGCGTGGTCGCGGCCAAAGCGCTTGGCGCAACACTAAACTTGGACGAGGTGATTGCAGACGTCTTGAACACGCATCCCGCCCGTGTTGTCGAAAACGCCACGAACAACCTTGCTGTATAGACTGTCTCGAACGTGGTGGTCATAGCGCCGATGATGGCGAGACTAACCGACACGGCGGACTGATAGATCGGCGATCCATACCAACCCCAGTTGGGCACCAGGCCGCTAAATCGTTCGACGAACAGCACTGGCACAAATGCCAGCAGCGCCAGTGCGCCAACACTGGTCAGCCGTAGCAGCCAGACATGCAGCGCAATCGTGCCGAAATGTCTGAGGGTGAATCTCAGCCAGCCAAATCCGCCAGCATTGTTCGGTCGCGAGATCCAGATCGCAGCGCGACAGGCAAACAGCGGTTCGACGATCAGGATCAATAGCAGTCCGGCGACAAGCATGATGTGTAAATCGATACGCTGAATTGGTTGGCTGCGCACCTGCGCCTCCAAGCCAGCTAAACCGCCACTGGCTGTATCTGGCCCGTTGCGCCAATAGTTCGCCATCAATTGCCTCTGATAGGCTTGGTTAGGCTGTTGCACCAATATCTCCAACGCGGCGGTGTGCCAAGTGGGCAGCCATTGCATGAGTGGGTTGGCCTGCGTGAGCAGCATGGCGTTGGCGCTGAGCCTGGCAAGACGCTGCAACACGTGATCTTGTCTATCACCATGAATTTGCATCAGGCTCACGGATGATTCCTGGGCCTGTAAAGGCACACTGATGGCAAGAATTCCCATCCCGATCAGCAACCCGCGTAGCCACACCCACCCGATCTGTGCAATGCCATGCCGAATCATCGAAGCGCATGGGCTGGGTGCAACCGCACGACGCGTGATGTAGACATATGCCAACGACATGCTGATGGACGCAGCCAGCGTCGATCCCACAATGGTGGAACCGGCAAACCCAATCACACCCCAAAACAGCATGGGCAGACTGTTGCTGGCAAGACTACGGATGGCATCGATGCAAACATATGGCTGGGATGGTGAAGCGGGTCTTGTTTCCTCAACAATTTGAATGCCTCTTTGGGTAAGCTGTTGGTGCTGGGCGTCGACTGTGATCGCATAATGCTGACTGCGAGGACGGGAAACAAAGGGAATCTGCATTTGTTGCTCCGGAGACCAGCGTAAGCGCAAATAGTTCCGTTGTCGCAGCCGTTTGAGGCAATCGGTGTTGCCGATTTAATCCATGTCCACCTGGCCGGACGTGGCTATCCCGCCCTAGACTTTCTGTGACCCTCCACAATCTCTTTTTACCGTATTCACAATTCAAGCGCATTTTGGACGCACACTATTGGCCATAGACACATGTAAAAACCCACCGCCATCACAGGCTCAGCGGGTTTAGACAAACGGAGAAACAAAATGAATTCCAAAC
>JANMVQ010000411.1:0-5114 GCA_031392845.1 Chloroflexota bacterium | reverse complement strand
TTCTGCTAAGGTTCACCGGCCCACTAGCAATTTGGCTTACCGGCCCACCCAGGCAGAATTGCCTCAGCACAAAACAACGCCTTCCCCTGAATCACCGCCCATTGTCCCGCCACGACTTAAACACGGGCTGGCGATCTACATCAGTGTGGTGGCTGTTTTGGGCGGCATCGTGGCCATCCAGGGCTGGATGGGTGTACCCATCGACTGGACCCGCATTTTGCTCATGGCCGGTCTAGCCGTGCTGGCCCAATTCTTGCAAGTTGAACTCTATGGGTCAACATCTATGTCTGTGGCGGTCGCGATTAGCTTTGGCAGTTTGCTTATGGATGGCATCCCTGGAGCCATCATTTCCAGCGCCGCCATCGCCTTGGCCCACCGCGCCCGCGAGACCCGAACGCTAGACTTCAGTACCTTTTACAAGACCATTTTCAATTGGGGGGTGCATGCTCTCGCTAGCTTTCTGCCAGTTTATTTTGCCAAGCTTATTGCACTGAATATCACCGGCAGCAACCCAGTTGCACTCATCGGTTTTGCCATTCTGTCCAGCATGCAGATATTTTTAGTCGAGTCAACCCTCATGGCGATAGCGATGAGTCTGATCTCGGGCCGGTCCGCTTATCGCATTTGGCAGGAGCAATATCGGTGGCTGTTTAGCCACTACATTACGCTATGTTTGCTCGGTTCATTTTTGGCTATCGGTTACAGCAATCTTGGTATTTTGGGTTTGGTTGCGTTTGCTCTTCCCGTCGCCATGATGCACTACTCGCAGCGACAATACGTCAGCCGGACTGCCGCTAACTTGCACGAGTTGCGCCGCATGAACGAAGAGATCAGCGTCGCCAATGAAGAAATTAAAACCGCCAACCATTCAATCGGCCAACTTAACAATGAGCTGTTCTTCACTTTGTCAAAAATGATTGACGCGCGCGACCCGTTTGCATTAGGCCATGCCAGCAAAGTCGCCCAGTATGCCACTGCTATCGCCGAACGTATGCAACTCAGCGAAGCGCAGCGCGAACTGATCTGGCAGGTCTCACTGTTGCACGATATTGGCAAACTGGGTATCCCCGAGAATGTGCTGCAAAAGCCCGGCCCGCTTACTGCTGACGAATTTGAGCAGCTTAAGACTCACTCGCAATTGGGGGCTGATCTGCTGGAGACTTCACATGGGCTTCGTCATTTAGCCCCTTATGTCAAAACCCACCACGAAAACTGGGCAGGTGGCGGATACCCGGATGGCATTCAGGGTGAAGCCATTCCATTGGAAACCCGCATCGTCACATTGGCCGATGCCGTCGATGCCATGGCGTCAGATCGCCCCTATCATAAAGGGCTGAAGCCCAGCATGGTCATTACTGAAGTCGTGCGCTGCCGCAATGAGCAATTTGATCCTGCCGTGGTGGATGCCTTTATGAACTTGATCAAGCAACACGGCGAAAGCTACATCACCAATTCGGCCAGCCAAGTCCAACTGGTGCGACACACCAATAAACACGGCACTGTGCGCGCCACGGCTTGGCCGTTTTTTGTCAATGCCACTGGCGGCGCTGGTCGGCTGGAAGTTACCAAGCGCGGATGATCGCGGCGCTCAATGCGGCACGCTCCGGCAAACTGTGCAGCAAAATATGCTCGTGCACTGCATGTGCGCCATCGCCTTCGGCACCTAACCCATCCATCGTTGGCACACCCAACGCCGCCGTAAACGAAGCATCGCTACCGCCACCGCTGGGCCCGTGGCCAATCTGCAAATCGATCTGCTGCGCAATCGCTTGAATCCGGGCAAACGTTTCCAGACGCCCGGCGTCACACGGCATAGGCGGGCGATCTGGCTCACCTTCTACGAAAAGCGTGGCTCCGGCCAACACTGGCTGCAAGCTATAGAGTGCATCGCGCACCCAACGCGCATCCTCACTGCTCGTGACACGTGTATCGACATACAACTCGGCGTAATCTGGCACCACGTTGGTCACGCCTCCACCGCGGATAGCACCCACGCTAAAGGTCACACCGCGCTCATAATCGGTCAGCGACTGCAATTTCAAGGCTTGATGGGCCAATTCGGTAATGGCGTTGATGCCTTCTTTATGCGCGCCACCAGCATGGGCTGCCTTACCCCGCGCCACGACTTTGTACGTGCCAGTGCCTTTGCGTGCTGATTTGAGCCGGCCGTCCGGCAAGGCGGGCTCCATCACTAGCGATAATGCCGCATCGCGGGCCAAATCTTCGATTAAGGCACGTGAGGTGTCGCTGCCAATTTCTTCGTCCGAGGTAAAGATCAGGCGGATTTCGCGCTTAGGCAATTCGCCCAGCTCAATGAGTGATTGCAAAGCAAATAGCGCAATCACATGGCTGGCCTTCATGTCATATGAGCCGGGGCCATAGAAGCGATCTCCTTCAATCCGAACCGGGCGTTGCGCCAGTGTGCCGGCCGGATGCACCGTGTCCATGTGCATATACAACGCCACTGGCGCACCCGCACCTATGTTCCATGTACCCACCACGTGATCGCCGACTTGAGCTTGCGGGTGCACGGTCACCTGCGCACCCAACACCGCCAAGCGCTGTTGGATCAGCCGTCCGACCTGGTCTACGCCCACTTTCTCATGCGTTTGGGATTCGATGCTGACGATCTGGGTGAGTAAGTCGGTCATCTGCGGAATTTGGTCAGCCAGATATACGCGAAGATTCGTTTGTGCCATCCAGCGGAGTATAACGATCACTCACTCCGCCAGTCGCAATCGCCCCACTAGCGTACGATAAAAGTAGGTTGGCGGCTGCACCCGCGCAAACTGCGCCACATGCGGCCCAGCCTGCACGACTACCCTCTCCATGTCTTGCAGCACCACCTCGTTTTGCCCATCCGCCGTCAATATGGCTTGATGATCGGTGTGCACGATAATTTCTACGACCGAGCCTTGCGATAAGACCACCGGGGTATCCAAGCTTAGATGCGGCGCAATCGGCACCAGCACAATATTCTTGAGTGCCGGCGGCAAAATTGGCCCGCCTGCGGCGAGGGCATAAGCGGTGCTACCGGTGGGTGTGGCGATAATCAGACCATCGCAGGCATAGGTGGTGAGCTTGGCCGGCGCAGCTGCTGGCCCATGCGTTTCGCCAATGCGCGTCTCTAGGCGCACGATACGAGCCAGCGTGCCCCGGCTGATCACGATATCGTTCAGCGCATCGAGATAACCGGTCAACCCGGCATGCAGCACCGTATCCCCCCGATACGCCACCGATCGTAGCATCATGCGCTCCTCGATCCAGTATTCGCCGCGCACAAATGCGGGCAACATCTCGCGCCAGTTGTCGGGTTTCATCTCAGCCAAAAAACCCAATTTGCCCATATTGACCGATGTCACTGGCACGCCATGCGGCGCGGCCACCCGCGCGGCGCGCAAAGTGCTGCCATCTCCACCCAGCACGATAATCAATTCGATCTGATGAATAATGCTTTGCAGCGTCTCGGCATCCCAAGTGTTGGCGCGCAAAACCCGCACACCCATTGCACGCAATGCTTCGTCAATTTGGGTTGCCACTTCACCTGTGGCCGGCACTTTGGGGTGATCCAATACGGCGATCGATTTCAACATAGTATGGCTTTCAATTCGTCAACAAAATTGGCTCGATCCAAGACGCGCTCTTCACCAGTCGACAGTAGCTTGGCTTTGATCTGGTTGGCGGCAAACTCGCTCTCTCCGGCGATCAGGGCGACCCGGTGTCCCTTACGGTTGGCGTACTTCAATTGATCACCGATGCGTCCTTTCTCAAAGTACATCTCGGTGTTGACACCGCCATCGCGCAGCTCTGCCGCCATTTTGAGATAGGCGGGCATCTGGGCTGCATCCATTACGGTCACCAACACCTGTGCAGTGGTTGGTGCACCAGCCTTCAGCACGCCGCGCTCCAGCAACGCAAAAATCAGACGGCTTAGCCCAATCGAAATACCCACCCCAGGCAGTTTCTCATTGGTGAAGTAACTGGCCAGATCATCATAGCGCCCACCGGAGCAAATGCTGCCTAGATCCTCGTGCCCGATCAAGCGCGTTTCGTAGACCGTTCCGGTGTAATAGCCTAGCCCGCGCGCAATGGACAAATCCACACGGAACGCTTCGTCTGGCACACCCAGGCTGCGCACACCGTTCACAACCGCGCTCAATTCTTGCACGCCTTGCGCGAAAAGCGGATTGTCCATCATCGGCATATCCTGCAACATGCTGATAATCTCATCTGTGGGCGCGGGGTTGCTGGCCAGATCAAGAATCGCCTGCGCCACTTCCGGCGCAAAACCCAGCTTCTCGCTCAGTTCACGCAGCACATTGTCACGGCCAATTTTCTCGAGTTTGTCCACGGCGCGCAAGGCATGTGGGATTTGCTCCGCCGGCACGCCCAAGTGGGTATAAAACCCTTGCAACACCCGCCGGTTATTAAGGCGAATCACAAACTTGCCAATGCCCATCTCGGTAAAAATGCGGTAAATAATGCTGGGGATTTCGGCATCGTTGAGCACCGCCACCGAGCCGCGCCCGATTACATCAATATCGCATTGATACAGCTCACGATAGCGCCCTTTGGCTGGGCGTTCGCCGCGCCATACCTTTTGCATTTGGTAGCGTCGGAACGGAAACACCAGCTTGTCTTTGTGCTGCGCCACATAGCGAGCCAACGGCACGGTCAAGTCAAAGTGTAGTGCAAACTCAGTGTCTGCCGACTCATCAGGACCCGCTGCGAGCCGCGCTAGCGCATAAATCTCTTTGTCGTCCGCACCTTTAGAGGTCAACACTTCCTTGCGTTCGACCGCTGGTGTTTCAATCGGGGCAAAGCCAAAACGTTCAAAATTGCTTCGAATAATGCTAAAGCAACGGTTAAAGACGATCTGCTCCTCGGGCATAAGCTCCGGGAAGCCACTCATCGGTTTAGGGGTAATCACTGCCATGATACGAAAATCGAATTATCCGCGAAAAATAAATGGTTCTCCCGACTTTGACGGGATTAACGTTGTCATGCTGAGCAGAGCGAACCGAAGGTCCCAGCGGTAAAACAACTACGATTAACGCCGCTGGGACCTTCGGCTCATTTCATTCGGAATGACATGTTTCCCGGCAAAGTCGGTA
>JANMVQ010000384.1:0-9328 GCA_031392845.1 Chloroflexota bacterium | reverse complement strand
GGCGGTGTTTGCGACGGGAATGACGGCACCGACATTTGCCAAAGCCAGTGTGTTGATCTACGGCGCGATCCTGACACCGGGAGCACGAACAGTATGTGCGGCATTACGAGTGATGGGGTTGGGCGACTTGGAAGCGTTTGGATATTGATGGATGGCTTCATGGCACCGGTGCGTAAAGAAGGCTGGAACGCTGCGCAGAGTCAAAATTGGCTGCGTGACTGCATTTGCGCGCACGGGAGAAATGCAGTCACGCAAGACTGGCAGCGAACCGATGGAAGTGGTGCACGCCTACGAGCAATCCTTTGTCATGCATCTGGGTGGCCCGGAAGGATTGAGCGTCAAACTGGCCGCTGAGGCTGAAGCGCGCCGCTGGCAGGATGCACCCGAACGTTCTGTTTTGGGAGATGCTGCGGTTTGGATTTGGCACATCGCTGGGCGCGAATATGCCAATGCTGCTCACACGGTCGATTGGTATCACGCCAAAGAACACTTGTATGCTGCCGCTGAAGTCGTTGCCCCCAATCAACCCGACCAAGCCCGCATCTGGGTGGATCAACAAGGCGACCTGCTGTATGCCGGACAGGCTCTTCACATCGCCGATCATCTACTCCTGCTGGCCGCTCTCGCCAATCCTGATGGACGTGCCACACTTGAATCCGAAGCCGGTTATTTCTCTAATAATCATGAACGCATGCAATATCGTGACTTTCAACTTGCTGGTTTGCCGATTGGCAGTGGCAGCATTGAGTCGGGTGCCAAGCGCGCTAAAAAACGCGTCTCCAGTTCCGGGATGCGCTGATCGCGTCCCGGCCTGGAAAACATGATTGCCCTTCATGCTGCTTTTATGAGCCATCTTTTGATGATTTCTGGCCCAGAATCTCCCCCTTTTAGCGAATGCTCCCCACAGAGTTTTGCGCATGTTTGAATTGACGAGCGAGAAGACGCGTGAGTCCCTTACACTTAAACGATCAAGCGTATCCAATTGGATATAGATGTAATAAATGTAGTTGAGGAGGTCCATGTTCCGAATAGCATTAGGTGCCATTTTTACCGAATGTAACGAATTGGGTGGCGTGCCCATCGAAATGGATTGGTTTGAGCGTTATGACTTGAAGCGGGGTGCGGAGATTCTAGTCATGAATGGGGGAGTTGTCGGCGGCATGTTACAGGTGCTGCAGAAATTTGCACATCACCCGGTGCCACTGTTGTATGCCAGCACGTGTCCAGGGGGTTATGTCACCGCCGATTGTTATGCGCGGCTTAAAGCGGAGTTGCTGGATCGATTGCAGGCTGTGTTGCCGGTAGATGGCATTCTGCTCCCATTGCATGGCGCAGCGGTTGCAGAGGGTATAGGCGATCTAGAGGGCGATCTCATCAGCGCGATTCGGGCTCTGATTGGGCCAGCCACGCCCATTGTGGCGACACTCGACTGCCACGCGCATGTCACACCAGCGATGGTGCAACACGCAGATGCGCTGGTGGCCTGGGAGACCTATCCACACCGCGATGCGTTCAGCACAGGTCAACGCGGGGCACGACTGTTGCTGGATACACTCGAAGGCCGCTGTCGGCCGGTCATGGTGATGGCCAAGGTGCCGGTTATCACTGGTGCGATATACGGCTCAACTGACGGCGACGATCCATTTGCGCTGATCATGCGGCGGGCCAAGGCGCTGGAGGCTCGGCCCGATGTGTTATCAACCAGTGTCTTTTTGGTACAGCCCTTTTTAGATCAGCCCGATATGGGCAGCGGGGCATTGGTGATTACAGATGGAGATGCCGCAACTGCCGAAGCACTTGCGACGGATCTGGCGCGCGAGTATTGGGCACGCCGGTTTGAGTTTGAACGCGATATCTATCCGCCGGCAGAAGCCATCCAACGCGCCATGCAAGTGGAAGGTGGCCCGGTGATCTTGGTTGAAGCAGCAGATTGCGCCGGCGGTGGTGCAGCGGGTGACAGCATTGCTATGCTGGCCGCTCTTTTGTCGGCCAACACCGACCAATCTGGGTTGGTCTCGGTGGTTGATCCACAAGCGGCGGAACAGTGCCAACGGGCTGGCATCGGGCAAATCGTGACGATTACTCTAGGGCACAAGTTGGACCCGCGTTGGGGCCAACCCATCTCGGTCACCGGTCATGTCATGCATCTGAGCGATGGGCGCTTTCGTTATATCGGGGGCATTTGGGATGGCTTAGACGGTGCGATGGGCCTCACTGCTGTGTTGGCCATCGGCGCGGTGCAAGTCATGATTTGCAGTCACGCTACATACGATTGGATGGATGAACAATATCGCTCGGTCGGATTGATGGCCAACGATTTTAAGTTCGTGGTGGCCAAGAACCCGATGAATTACCGGCAGGCATATGGACACATCGCCAAAGCGGTCTTTGTCCTCGATACGCCCGGCCCGACACCGCCCACTTTGCGCCACGCACCCTTCAAGCATGTACGGCGACCCTACTTCCCCAAAGATAGCGACATCCCCAATTTGGCTCCCACGATCTTGAAGCGCTGGTGAAATTGCGATTCATATCTGTTTCGTGGATTATTGCCCTATGCTTGAAGAGAACTAGCTTAAAATCTATATCATTCAAAGCAAAAGGAATCTCAAACAAAATATGCCTAAGTCATACCCAAACCCACCCACGATGGTGATCGACCCCAAGAAGAAATACAGCGCCATCTTCCACACCAGCAAAGGCGACTTCACCATTGAGCTTTTTGCCGACAAAGTGCCTAACACCGTTAATAACTTCGTCTTCCTGGCCAAGGACGGCTTTTACAACGACACGACCTTCCACCGCGTGATCAAAGACTTCATGGTGCAAGGCGGCGATCCCGAAGGCTCCGGCCGCGGCGGTCCCGGCTACAAGTTCAAAGACGAATTTCACGCCAGCCTGAAGCACAGTGGCCCCGGTGTTTTGTCGATGGCGAATTCTGGCCCACATACGAATGGAAGTCAGTTTTTCATCACCCACCTCGCCACGCCTCATCTCGACGGCAAACACGCCGTGTTTGGCAAAGTCGTGAAAGGCATGGATGTGGTCAATGCCATCCCTGAGCGCGATCCCGGTCGCGAACGCCAGTCCGGCGAATCGTTGCTCAGCATCGAAATTGTGGAAGAATAAGCCGAAAAGCAGGAGGTATGAAATATGAAGTATAAAAGCTAGACACATAATAGTGATTTCTTCATACTTCATATTTCATACTTCTAAATTTCTTTTGATTGGTGTCTTTGACTCCGGCGTCGGTGGCCTGTCCGTCTGGCGCGAGATCAGGCGCTGTATTCCCGATGCGCCGCTGATCTATTTAGCGGATCAGGCACATGTGCCGTATGGGCCGCGTCCTGCCCACGAAATCATCCAACTGACCGAGGCTTGTGTGCGTTGGCTGATTGAACGGGGGTGTCAGGTGATTGTGATTGCCTGCAACACCGCTACGGCTGCGGCCTTATCCCATCTGCGCATTACATTCCCGCATATTCCTTTTGTTGGGATGGAACCGGCCGTCAAACCCGCGGTTGCACTTACCCGCAGCGGGGTCATTGGAGTACTGGCTACCCACACCACCGTCAAAAGCGAGCGATTTGCCAACTTGGTGCAACGCTTTGCTCGCGAGGTGCGTGTGATCGAGCGCGCTTGTCCGACATGGGTAGCGTTGGTTGAGCGGGGTGAGTTTGACCAACCGCACGCTTTTATACAAGTGGCCGATGATCTGCATGCCCTACTAGAGTTACACGTCGATACTTTTGTGCTGGGCTGCACCCACTTTCCGTTCCTGGCAAGCTGCATTCAAAAAGTGATTGACCAGCAGCCATCGAACATCGCCATCCATGTGATCGATCCTGCGCCCGCCGTGGCCCAACAATGCCAGCGTCTGTGGCGCGCCATCATTGCTGATCCCGCACCCACTCGATCACCTCAGCACACCTTGTTGACCACCGGCCACCACCCCGCCACCTTTGCCCAACTGGCTTTTCGTCTGCTCAATATTGCGCCCGCGGCCCAAGCCGATTTTGTGATCACAGCCCTTCCCCACAACGCAATGCCGCTGTGACCCAAACAGAATAAAACAACAGTCCGCGCACGGTGCGTCGAGGCAGGTCGATAGGGGTATTTTGCCAACGAACAGATGGTGTGCCCAGCAATGCGATGTGTAGCATGAACGGTAAAATTGTATCGTCCGCTGTTGATTTTTAGTCAACGCTGGCATTCTGCAGCAGCCATGCCTCATGCACCAGTTTGGTTCGTTGCCAAAGCAATTCGGAATCGGCCAAGTCTAGGCCAAACACATCGGTTAGGGTTTGGGCATAGGCTTGCAGTGATTGAATCACTTCAACCTGGCGCTGTTCGCCGGCTACGGTAGTCAGCGTCAAGGCGCGCAACGTCACAATCTTGCCGCCCGGCAGATGCCGGTGACAGACCGGCACGCGTACAAAGCCAGATTCGGGCGCGGTTTGCAACCAATTAGACGGCGCAGCAAACTCATTCAGTTCAAAAGGCTTTAGGGAGAAATCAAACCCCGCCCCACCCAGCACATGGTTGATGAACCACCAACGTCCGCTGTCATCTCGTTCAAGTCGATAGGTGAAGCCATCCTGCCGATAGATGCCGGGTTGCAACGGCAATGGCTCCAGAAAGGCATTCCCAAATCCCACATCAGCGATCCAGGCCTTGTTGGGTTGATCCAATGCGATCACTTTTAACAAAATATGGGCGTCTTCCAGCGCGCTAGGATTGCCCAAGCGTCCAACCGCACTGCCCAGGATCGTTACATCAAAGCCGACTTCGCGCAGCACCCAGGCGAACAGACCATTCATCTCGTAGCACCAGCCGCCTCGTTTCTGGCCCACAATCTTGTCGTAGATCTGCGTCACATCCAAGCTCAGCCCACGCCGTGGCTCGCAATGCAAATCTAAATTCTCGTAGGGGATGGTCAGCAAATGCGCCCGGTGCAATGCCTGCAATGTTCTTGCATCCGGCAAGACCGAGCTGGTATAGGCGATCCGTGTCAGATAAGAAGCAACCTCCATCACGCGACATCTGGAGTGGTTGGATCAATGACAGCCCAGCCACCACCCGCCACGTCTAGCTCGGCTTGTAGAGACGGGCTGATATGCTTGCCACAAACCACCGGAAGTGCACGTTGCAGGGTAGCGGTCTGGATGATCTGAGCGCGGCGGATGGCCCGTGCCGTGTCGTTAGTGTTGGCCACTCCTGTGATTTCGATGGCCAAATACACCCTATCGCCCCCCAGAGCCTTGCCTTCCACCAGCACATCCAAACGCTCGACATCATCTGCCTGGGCGCGATTAATCCGGCCCGCAGTTACTGCCTCATCTAACAAGCTAAATACGGCATCATCAGCCACCGTGCGTGCGCGACGGATAAACTTGCCCAGATAAATGTGCGGGCGCTCGCGAATACGCCGTTCCAGGTCAGAGCCTTTTAGATAAGACACATCGTGCTTGAGCACGGTTACGTCTTGTTTCAGCACACTCACGTCTTGTTTCAGCACACTCACGTCTTGCTTCAGCACATCTACGTCTTGGCCAATAGCATCCATTCTGGTTTCGACGCGACCAAAGCGCTCATCGTAACGACGATTGGAGTCGCGCAACTCTTTGATCACCCCCTCAAGCATTTCGCGGATGCCGAGGAAGTCCTCACCCAGCAAGACCTTGCGCAACTCGGTTTTCCAAACCGGGTTGTTTTCTATGATCTCGATCATGTCGTGCAGGTCGTTTACGGTGAAGGACATAAGCTTCATTATGCCGCAAAATACTTAGTCATTAGGGCGAATTCCTAATTGGTGTCATAGAGTCGCCCCCCGAAGGGACTTCGCGCATAAGAATGCGCTCCGCTCAGGCCTCAAGGGCCCCCTTTGGGGGTGCTTTCGGTGTATATCAATTAGGAATTCGCTCTAATGCTGATTTCTTTTGCCAAACTCACGATATCGCCTAACACCCCGCTAGCGGTCACTTCTTGGCCGGCCCCGCGCCCGCTGACTGCCAAGGGGTTGTCGTTGAAGTATTTGGTGTGAAACGCCACGATGCTGTCGCTGGCGCGGGTGCTGCCGAGCTTGCTGTCGGGTGCGGCCCCGATCAGGCCGACCACCAGTTTGCCATCTTCGATTGTGGCGGCGTAGCGCAGCTTCTTGCCCCCGCCCATCAGGCTGGCGGCCCGTTCGGCCATGGGCTGATTTAATGTATCGACCTCGCGCAAGAACTCATCCACGCTCAAGCCATCCATGCTGGCTGGATACAGCGATTCGGCCTGAACATCGTTCATCTCCAAGCGATAGCCCAACATGCGCGCCAGAATCAACGCCTTACGCGCCACATCGAGGCCACCCAAATCCTGACGCGGATCCGGCTCGGTATAGCCAAGCTGTTTGGCGCTACGCACAGCGTCGCCAAAGGGCGTGCCTTTCTCTAACTCGCTGGACAGATAGCCCAATGTGCCGCTCAGACAGCCCTCGATCTTGCGCACCTCGTCGCCGCTGTCCAGCAGCGTGTTGAGCGTAGAAATGACCGGGAGCGCTGCCCCACAAGTCGTCTCCCAACGCGCCTTGCTGCAGCTGATGGCATCCCACCATGCCAGTTTGCCGGCTACTGGCAGCTTGTTGGCGGTGACGTAACCACTGCCTGCGTTCAGAGCGGCTAACACCATCGGCATAGCGGCAGCGCTGGCGGTGGTATCGACCACGATGGCATTGGCGGGGAATGCTGTAATGCTGGCGGCGGGCTGAGTTTGGTCAACTGGCAAGCGCCCGGTTTGGGTCTTGACGCTGATGGCGCGGGTAATCGACTCGTCGCTCAGGCCATTGGCGTTGATCATTGCACTCGTGCTATCGACCAATCCGACGATGTTTAGGGCAAGCTGGTTGCGAGTTTTATGACGCTCGCGCGCATCGACGATTTGGCCGGCTAGCGCACGGCCCACACCGCCGAAGCCAAGCAGAAAGATATTGACTGATTTCATGACTTGTGCCTCGCGACTCGTAACTTATGACTGATGAAATTGATTTTTGACCGATTTTTAATCATTATAGGTTTATAATATTCTTAATTAATTGCAGCGTTCATGGCTGGACTGATTTCTTTCTCCCCGCGCGGTTTGCGCAACGCCCGATGAGTACCTCGTTGGCGATGCATCTGTGCCTGCGTCGATTTGATCGAAACCTCGATATCATCTTGTTGTTGATTTTCGCCGTCCTCTTATTGTGCTGCATCTGGTCTTCAGGCCAGCTTTGTAATTGGCGCTACGACACTAGTCGTAGCTTGATTGAACTCATAAGCCAATTTGGCTTTGAATTTATTTTGGTAGTGTTGCTACTTGACCCACTCAACGGCATACGCCACCTCAACCACTCACGTGGCAAACGGCCTCGTTTACATCCTAAACGAAGCGTTGCGTGCGGTCTGGTTCGGGGTGACTTGCGATGGGCCCAAGTAGAAACGACAAACGTTTATAAACGATTTAGGAAAGAAAGATACACATGGCTACTTCATTAAAGTGGATCCCCCTCGGCGGACTGGGCGAAGTCGGCAAAAATATGATGGCGTTCGAGTATGGTAAAAACATCTTGATCGTCGACACCGGCGTGATGTTCCCCGAGTCCGACATGTTCGGCATCGATGCGGTCATCCCGGATTTCGAATATCTAAAAGACAAAGCGGATTGGATTCGCGGCATCGTGGTCACCCACGGCCACGAAGACCATACCGGCGCAATTCAACACGTGGTTCGGCAGTTTCCCGGCGTGCCCATCTATTCCACCCCACTCACCCGTGGGTTGCTGGAAGTGAAGCTGCGCGAGCACAAACTGATGGATAAGACCACCCTGAATACGGTGGCCACTAACGGCGAAATCACGCTCGGGCCGTTCAAAATTGAGTTCTTCCACATGTGCCATAGCATCCCGGACAATGTCGGGCTGGGCATTACAACCCCTGCCGGGCTGATCGTACACAGCGGCGACTTTAAGTTTGATCACACCCCGGTCGATGGGCAGCCGCCTGATTTCGCCAAGCTGGCCGAGTTGGCCGGACGTGGGGTGTTGGCATTGTTTGCCGACAGCACGAATGCCGAGACCAAGGGCAGCACGCCCAGCGAGAAAGAGATCGAACCGGCGTTCGAGCATATCTTCCGTGATGCTGAGGGGCGAATTATCGTCGCCACCTTTGCATCGTTGATTTCGCGCATTCAGCAAGTCGTGAACGTCTGCGAGATCTATGGCCGCAAGCTGGCCTTTGCGGGCACCAGTATGCAGGACAACGCAAAGATGGCCCAAAAGATGGGCTACTTGCGCATCCCGGATGGGATGTTGGTCAAGCTGGAAGAGACGATCAAGATGCGCGCCAGCGATGTGGCGATCATGGCGACCGGCACACAGGGCGAGCCTTCGGCAGTGTTAGGCCGGATGGCGATGGGGCGCCATCAGCTGATTAACGTTGAGCCAAACGACACGATCGTGTTGTCGGCCCACCCAATTCCGGGCAACG
This sequence comes from Chloroflexota bacterium, assembly GCA_031392845.1. Lineage (GTDB taxonomy): Bacteria > Chloroflexota > Anaerolineae > J036 > Brachytrichaceae > JANMVQ01. The sequence goes on along the minus strand of JANMVQ010000384.1, from coordinate 821 downwards.
AGGAATATATCCACCGGATTATCAACCGCTTGTTCCAGAAAGGTGCCAACGTGTTGTATACCCCGATTGCCAAAGTGCATGTTTCAGGCCACGCATGTCAGGAAGAGCAAAAGTTGCTGATCAGCCTGATGCGGCCCAAGTTCTTCGTGCCGATCCACGGCGAGCTGCGCCAACTGAAGGCCCATGCGCAACTGGCATACGACATCGGCATCCCGCGCGAAAACGTCTTTACCGTCGAAAACGGCACGCCCATCGAGTTTACCGACGGAGTGGCCAAACAGTTGGAGCGCATTCCTGGTGGCTATGTGTTTGTGGATGGCAGCGGCGTGGGCGACATTGGCCCGGTAGTATTACGCGACCGCGAAGTGTTGGCGCGCGACGGCTTTGTGCTGCTGATTCTGCGCCGCGATAGTGACGGGCATTTGCGCCAGAATCCCGAGATCATCACCCGCGGCTTTGTCTACATGAAAGAGAGCGAAGAGTTGATCAAGGCGCTCAGCGAATCACTGGGCAACCAGTTGAAGGACTATGATGCTTCGACCAGCGATAACTCACTGCGAGAGAAAGCCGCTGAAATGCTGAACAAGCTGATCCACACCGAGACCAAGCGCCGACCCATGATTGTGTCGGTCGTGGCCTAGACCAGTTTTACCGCGGGGTTTCAGAGGGCGCAGAAATGTCGATTTCTGCGCCTTTTTTGTTTTTCATCGCCATGGGTGTGCTACATTAGATATCCATCGAAATCAACTTCAATATCACCGTCATCGCGCCAGCAACGGCATTGGCTATTTGTCGCTCACTGACCCATTCGTGGGTCACGG
>JANMVQ010000530.1:0-9014 GCA_031392845.1 Chloroflexota bacterium | reverse complement strand
CGGAAGTGCTGTTGCTTGATGAACCAAGCCGCGGAATCGATATTCAAGCGAAGGAGCAAATCTTCGTGCTGATGCGCGATTTGGCGCAGCAGGGCTTGGCTGTACTCTTTGTCTCGTCAGAGATTCACGAAGTACTCGATGTATCCGATCGCATCCTGATCATGAGCGAAGGGCGCATCACGAGCGAGGTGCTGCCAGGCGAGGTGGATCATGAGAAGTTGCTGGCGATGGTAATGAAAGAACATGTGGGCACGTAACACGAATCAACGCATAAACAAGTAATGAACAACCCTGTAAAGATGCTCACCCCAAACGAACGGCTTGGCTCAATCCGCGACTGGCTCTCGCGCTCTGGGCTGTTTGTCGGGCTGTTGATTTTGTTTTTTGTGCTCTCGGCCGTCGCGCCAAATTTTCTGAGCGAACGCAATTTACTGAATGTGCTGCGCGCCGTGGCATTCAATGGCATCGTCGCTTGCGCCATGACACTCATTATCATCTCGGGTGATATTGATGTCAGCGTCGGTTCAGCGGCGGCATGGGCCTCGTCTCTGCTGGGTGTGCTGGCAATCCAACAAGGCGTGCCGCTGACGTTGGCCGCGCTGATCGTCGTAGTGCAAGGTATGCTCATTCATAGCCTGGCGGGATTCATCCGGGTACGCTGGCATGTGCCGGCATTCGTGGTCACGCTGGCCATGTTTATCAGTCTACGTGGTGCAGCACGGCTCATCACCAAGGCGTTTCCCATCACGCCTTTCCCTGAAAGTTTTAACTTCTGGGGGGGTGGCTATATTCTGGAGCGTATTCCCGTGCCCGCCGTGGTCATGGTACTGACCTTCATCATTTTCTATTTTGTCAGCAAGCGCACTGTGTTTGGACGCTCAGTTTACAGTGTGGGCGGCAACGAAGAGGCAGCACGTTTGTCGGGCATCCCGGTCTGGCGCACGCGTGTCACAGTATTCGCCATCAGCGGATTGATGGCCGCGATCAGCGGCATTTTGCTGTCATCGCGGGTGATGGCAGGCGCATCCAACTTGGCCGAAGGATTAGAGTTTGAAGTGATCGCCGCGGTCATCATTGGCGGCACCAGCCTGGCTGGCGGTGAAGGTTCTGTGCTGGGCACATTTCTCGGAGTGCTGTTTATCGGGCTGCTGAGCAATGGCATGGTGTTGCTGGGCATTACGCCCTTCACGCAGGAAGTCGTGCGCGGTTTGATCATATTGTTTGCTGTGTTGGTCAGCGCTTGGCAGAAGGGAAACAGTAGACAGTAAGTGTAAGTGTCACTCTGTTTAGAAACTATCCCGTTGCGAACAAGCTGCTGGCACCAGATTTTGAGTTCGCCCAATTGTTGTGCCATCAGCGCCAGACCGGCGTGTTTGCTGCAGTACTAACTAAATGGCGCCATTACCCAGAACCCGAAATTCACCGTTGTGATACAGACTCATAGTTATCGCAATCCATTTGGTGCTAAATCGCCAATCGAACTCTCCAACGCACTATCGGCAGCCTGCCCCTTGCTAAGATTGGCAATCGGCGGCACAGGTGTGTCAAAGTAATAATTTGGATCACTTTGCTGGTAATTCCAGGTTTGGCGCATCTCATTCCAGGCTTCGCCAAGCGTGCGTGGTTTGGGCATTTGGTCAGCGATTTCGCGATAAAGTAGTTTCAGGTTGTAACAGGGTACACCAGCAAACATGTGATGTTCGGTGTGCCAGTTCATGCGCCAGTAAAGGAACTCGAAAAGCGGGTTGGTCTGAACCGAGCGGACAGACTTGCGGAAGTCGTTATCATTTTCTTTCAATCCGCAATGTTGCGTCATGCCCAGCGCATAGATACACCAGCCGGCAATGAAGGGCGAAAAGGAGATGATCAAGGCAAAGACCCAATATCCGCTCAACAGGGATGTCACAACGACGATGACATGGAAGAGCAGCAGAACACGCGCCCACCAGATAGCACGTTTGTGCTGTTCCGGCTGATCTACGTGTAATGCCTGTTGCCATTGCTGGCTGGGAATCTCCAACGGACCGACCTTGCCTTGTGCGTTGAGAAAGGTGAGGTAAATGGTAGAAAGCAACCCGCCCTTGCCAAAAGTGCGCCCAGTCTTTGTCATCAGGTTAATTGTGAACAGTTGCACCAGAAAGAAGGGACCAACCAAAGGCGAAAGTGGCAATAGGTTTTCACGGTCGCCTTCTGGGTGCAGTGTGTAACGATGGTGATAGGTGTGGCTGGCAGCGTAGTCGAACAGATCCCACCAACCGAGACAACTGTAAATGTAGAGGAAAACTTGGTTGAGAATCTTGGTCTTGAAGACTGTGCTATGTCCCAATTCGTGTGCAGCAGCAATAAAAAAACTGGCGACCGTGCCGTGACAGAAGAGCGCGATAGAGAATGCCAGCCACATCGACTGCGTCCAGAAATAATAGACGACTGCGCCTGTCACCAACCAAAGTGCCAGATGACCGCCCGCCTGAAACCAACCCTGGGGATTACTGCGTTCGTTCAATCGGCGTAATGTTTCGGCATCGACTCTGGGTCTTATCCATTTCACCCTTAATTCTTTGCGTACTTTTTCCAATGGTTCATAGAGTGTCATATTTGCTCCTCGGATCGCTTGGATTGTCCCATTCCAAGCGATGGACTTTCAACCCGGTAATTTTCATGAATGTCCCCTTCTATCCCCTGTGTTTGCCTGGATTGGCAGAACTCGAAATTCATGGCGTCGGGCGTCGCGGCGCCATTGGTGGTGGATACCATGAAAGTGGTTGGTAATTTAAGTTTTGCTACCTAGAGCCACAAGTGGGCCAATGCTGATTGAGGCAGAGCCGGTTTTTAAGGTCGTCTGTAGCAGGAGTGATCGGTATGATCAGCCCATATCGATCAGTAATAGACTAACGCATTGGTCGAAACAATGGATCGGGCAAATGAAATTCATTCGCCCAATCTGTGAGTGGCTTGTTACTATGTCAAGTCATGGCTGAGATTGAATTGCCAACTGTTACTGGATCATCGACCCATCCGCCACAACCACTTTAGCACCGTGCTGCGAAAAGAGTTGTGCGCTGGCTCGACCAATTCCCGACAGTGCCCCATGATCAGGGCAACTCTATTATTTAGCAAGCCATTTATCTTGTTAACTTCATGGGAGTTGCTCGTCACACATCCACTGTCGTTAAGAACTGGATTTTGGATACAGACGAACGCGGTCATACACAAATAGGTTTCCGATGGGCTCCTATCCGTGTATGACCGTGTTAACGAGCACCGGGACTACGACTCCACTGGCTTGGGAAAGCTTCGCTTCTGCCGTCGTGCGCTCATGGCTTCCTGAGCCTCGAGCGTCCCGTCGTGGAACGTGCCGAACCACCGGTCGAGCGGAACCATGCCATCGGAGTAGTTCAACTCGAAATATTTGTGGTGCAGATAGTGGGCATAGTAGGACGTATCCATGCTCGTTTCCCCTCCTGTGACAACCCGATCGAAGCCCGTGTGACCCTGTGCCGGAGAGACGCCAAGCCGCGAGGCGAGGTTGATCATATGGATCGGGTGCGCGGGGATAATGAAAAACAACAGGATGGACGAGAAGTAGATCACGTGCTCGATCGGGTGCATAGAAAGCCCCGACCACGGCCCCGGGTTTACATTGCGGTGGTGCAGGCTGTGGGCGATGCGATAGAGTGGCGGCCAGTGAAGGGAACGATGGGCGACATAGAAGCCCACCTCGTGGATGAAAGGAACGAGGAAGAACACCGCGATGAACCAGACTGGGTGCTCGGCGAACGTGATCAGCGGGGCGAAGCCGTTAGCGTAGGCCCAGAGTAGCAGCACTTCATACGCCGTCCAGATCGGCACGCCGCTCGCCAGCGTATAGAACATGTTGTCGTAAGTCTGGTTTCCAAAAGTGAAGGCCGCCGATTTCTCCTTTGGCCACTGCCGATTGCATTTGAAGCTGGTGTCCTGCTTCCGCCAAGAATAGAGCCAGAGGTGCCACGCCCCATAGACGGCGATCGCGAGGCCGAGATTGCGGACCAAAATGATCGGTACCCAACTTAGCGAGAACTCGCGCATGGTTTCCAACGACGGGGTGAGAAACCGCCAGATCAGGAGCGCGGCGACGGCATAAAGCAGGTTCCACGGGACGAAATATCCCGGGAAGCCGAAGAAGAACTTGAAGAGCGCTCGCGGATTGGGGGGCCAATCGAAAACCGGGACGTAGCTCACCGGCTTGTTCGGCACCCAATTGAGCCCGCGATCATCTCGATTCCCGTATTTTGAATCATTCATAGTCAACTCCTCCCGATCAATGTGTTGTACGCGCAATACCGTTTGATAACAATCAAGCAAGATCGTTGATCTCGTCTGGATTGATCACCCCGATTACTTTATGTCGCCTCGCCCGCTTTCGCAAATCCCTACCGATGAAGTAGGCGGCCCGCGCGTAACCCAAAGGCACGTTTCGAACCGCCGAGTAGCGAGGTGACATTGCTGTCACCCCGCCCTCCAAAAACCGTACGGGCCTGTTGTCCAGGCATACGGCTTGTGCCATCCAAAGGCCACATGGGGGTGCGGCTACGATTTTTCCGCTTGGGCGGAGGGTCGGAAGCGAGCATTACCGACAGGTTGATTGCGCCAAGGAACAGCGGGACGCAACAGGAAGCCAGATGGCAAGCGCGAAGCAGGCAAGGGCGGCGGGGAAATAAGCTTGTTACGCATCTGGGCAGCCACAATTAAGGGCCAATCAGAATTCTAGCGGTCAGAGGAGATCATATTGCGCAAGGCAGCCATGGGGTTGATATTGTCAACATGCCAACGCATACCAGGCCCTTTCATCCGGGCTTGGATAACCACTTTGTGTGCCGCTTCACCTGATCCACTGCCAATAGGCCACTGTTGATTTTTGAACTCGACATAGCAAATCATGTCCAAGCGTTTTGTGAAGTAGGCTTGGGCTTTGTTGATGGTCTCGATATGGTCTGGATGGGCTTGGCCCAATTCAGCCAGGGTCGCAAGCGCATCATCAGGTGTGTCATAGCGCAGTTGATGTCGAGCTAGATGAAACTGGATACTTGGTTGGATTCCGACTGCGCCTTGAAGTAAGCACTTGCGATCTTACGGAGCAGCACCATGTTACTCCAATCCGCTTAACGCCAATTGGGCTGGTGACTTTTCGGATGCAGGTAAAACAATTTCATATCCCATCGCTTTGTAGCCGGTCCGGCGTTTACTGAACATTTTTGCCAACACTGGCACTTGATCATCAACATAGTCATAAATCAGAACTTCCTTTTTGGCTGCATGCAAACGGTGGAGTCGCCCCACATACTGGGTGAGTGTCCCGCGCCATGAGATAGGCAACGCCAAAAATAGCGTATCTAGCCGATCATCATCAAACCCTTCGCCCAAATATCGCCCAGTTGCAACAATAACTCGCGGTTCATCTGGCGTGAGTGCTGCGGTTTTGTCTTTCAATGCTTGCCGTTGCTTGCGGCCCATCCCGCCTGTCATGACAATTACATTTTGGATGTGTTCTGATAGAAGTGCGACCAAGGCGTCAAGATGTTCCCGCCGCTCGGTCAACAATACTGGATAGCGCTTGGCGCGAATCGCGGCAATAACGTCATCAACAATAAGGCGGGTTCGCGTTTCATTTTGCACCAACAGATCATAGGTGTCCTGAAAGGTCAGTGTAGCCAAATTTTGTAACTGCGCTGGCACTGCAAATCCCGTAGGCCGAACGATCACCTTGTGATCGAATGGTTGCGCTTCCGCTTGAGATCGGTCATTTGTGCGATATCGTATCGGGCCGCATTGCATAAAGATGATGGGGTGATGACCGTCTTTGCGTTGAACTGTCGCCGAGAGGCCTGTGATAAATTTGGCCTTGCTTTGTCTAATAACTTGCTCAAAGCTAACGGCTGAGATATGGTGGCATTCGTCAATAATAATGTGCCCATACTTGGCGACCATATCGTCGACGGTGCCTTTCTGACATAGACTTTGGACCATCGCAACATCAATCGCCCCTGTCACAATGCGCTTTCCACCGCCGACCTGCCCAATTTCTTTCGATGGCGTCTCAAGAAACTTCTTCAGCGTTTCGACCCATTGGTCGAGTAGTTGCCGACGATGAACGACAATCAATGTATTCACCTTGCGCTGCGCGATTAAGTAAGCCGCCACTACCGTCTTGCCAAATGCCGTTGATGCAGAGAGAACCCCATTGTCATGCAACAAGAGCGTATCCGCAGCCTTCTGCTGCTCTTGCCGCAATTCTCCTGTGAACTGAGACTCAAGTGGCGCACCCCCAAACCTTTGATCGTTTAGCGTTACAGAGATATGCAGCGATTTGAATAAATCCAATGCTTCGTCCATACAGCCGCGTGGCAAAGCCAAATGCTTGGGATGATCTTCACAGCAGCTGATAATCCGTGGCTTGCCATAGGTCGAAAAACGCATCCCTTGTGCCTGATAAAACTCCGGATTTTGAAATGCAGCCAGCCGCATCAATCGATTCCGCAATGAAGGAGACAATCCCTCTTTTGGAATATAAATCTGATTGCCATACACGATTTCAATTTGCTCCGGCAACGGTCCTGTAATAACAGGAAGCTTACTACGCCGCGATGGAGACACAACCCATGGCGTCTCATCGGTCTCATCAATAACCGGCATACGTATTCCCAGAAGCTCAGTCTTCTGAGTCGCTTCTCGCACGATTGCGTCGACATCCCGTCGCGTCATTCGACGGATGGCTGATAAAAACGCCCACTGATCAACATGCGGCACAAAATGTTCATCCAAGAAGACGCTATTACCATTCGAGCGTGGTCGCTTCTGCAATGGCAATGCGATCAGATTGCCAAAGCCGCCTTTGGGAAGCGTATCCTGACTTGGAAACAACCGGTCATAGGAATCCAAGCCAATCTCCGGGCGGCGCTCCATGGTCTGTGTCAGCAAAAATGTGCCCATCCGGCGTGCAATGGATGCTGGGACAGGCTCAGAAAAGAATATCCACACGTGACCACCATTCCCAGAACGCGACCGTTCCAGCGCTACAGGCACATTGAACATGCCACCGGTCTCGAGAAAGGCTTGGACATCCTGCTGCCATGTTGACTTATCAAAATCTGCCGCCAAAAACCAACAGGTTTCATCCAATAACAAAGGATATATACCTATTGTGAAGTCTTTACCTGAACCCTCGCGCGTATCCTGCCCGGTCAGATGATTTCTGACAGACTCATCTGAGACCGACACAAAAGCCCGCCGTGCGCAATCTTCACAGCGGATACGCGGTTTCTCGCAAATTCCCTGCACCCATTCATTGCGGCAAACAGGCTGGTAGCCCGATTTACCCGTCTTCTGGCTTTCAAAGCGCCTTGTGAATATCTCCGTGCGACCACGAAATAGATTTCGGAATAGCGCGATCTTCTCGCTTTCTGATGACTGATTGGTCACTACCCCTTCGATCACTGTTGGCAACAGCGCTTGGAACGCAGGTGAGGTCTTCTCTGACTGTTGTCGGAGCTGAGCAATCTGGGCCAGCAAGTGGATTCTGCGTGCATTGAGGCTCGCCAATTCTGCTTCCGCCGCTCGCAACATCTGGTCTATCTCATCCACATCACTTGCCATGGCCTACAGGATAGCGGAGTTTCGGCAAAACTACGGAGATTCGCGCCAGTCATTTACTCAAGCCATACGCCCGCTTCTTCTTCGACATCTCCACAGCAACCAACACACCCTCAGCCACCCAATTTGCCAGCAATACCCGCGCCATCCGGGTCGACAACCCTAACGCTGCTGCCACATCTGCACTGGTAATGGTGGACTGACGATTAAATAATCCCAATATGAGGCGCAATCGCGGGTCCGGAATGGTCTGCTTGGTCGACTGCCGGACCATGGTCATTGAGTCTTGTGACGCTTGTGTTACCTCTTCCTGCGCCAGTCGAAATCCAGCACCTAGGGTCCGTAAAAAATAAGTTAACCAATTCGTCACATCAGCCTCAGCCCGTCCCTCATAGTAATTGTGATGTGAATGCGTCACCAGCGCAACGTAATACCGATCCAAGTCACGTGCATGCTGTTCTTCTACGGAGATAAACCCATTCAAACTGTAGCCACCCCGATAGAGTATAAATGTCACTAGCAATCGCGCCGTGCGCCCATTACCATCGTAATAGGGATGAATTGTCACAAACTGATAGTGAGCCAATCCCGCAATAAGGGGAATGGGCAAACCCTCACGTTCAGCCTGGGCCACCCACTGCACCAATCCAGACATGAGTTTTAGCACATCTTTGGCTTCCGGGGGCAAATAAACAATTCCCCGTGTGATTGAATCGCGAATTACGTTTTGGCCATCACGATATGGCGTAGGCTTTGCTCGCTCACCATGCTCAACCAGTGCGTGGATCTTCTTGATGAGTGCCTCGGTCAATGGCACCTTACGAACCGCCTGCGCCTCCACCCATAGCAATGCTTGCCAATAATGTTGCACTTCACTCACATCGCGCTCACGCCCTTTGAAATTTCGCGCGGCATCGATCACCTGCTCAGTCTCAGCCAGTGTCAAGCGATTGCCCTCGATCCGGGTGGAATAATGGGTAGACCGCAAACGCGCTCGGTGTCGCAACGCAGACTGCGCAGAAAGTGAGAGCGGAGTGCGCTCTACAACGGCTTTTATCGATTCGATCTGCATAAGGCCATTTAATATCTCTGGGACAAGTGTGTAACGCGGTTGCCAGGGTGACAGGTTCATTGCCGTTATTATGCCGTTAATTTGCCGTTATTGGGAACTGCATATTTGGGGACTTGGTTTCTCCAATTTGCCAATAGGTATTCCGCTAATCAATCAGCTCGGGACTGAGCATAATGACAGACCCGGGTGCCGATCATTCCAATTTTGCTGAGTGACGATGCCGGGCAATTCAGGTATCTCACCCGCTGGCACAGTTTGTGCTGGGTGCACGAAGGGCGACATTACAAAAAGCTGCTGCCCTGCCTGCCCTACCATC
>JANMVQ010000377.1:0-5504 GCA_031392845.1 Chloroflexota bacterium | reverse complement strand
TTACGTCAGTGCAGCCATCACCCCATTCATTGCAACTTGAGCACGCCGCCGCCACGCCTCCCAGCCTGCGGCAACATGGGTGTTGGACACATACGCCACGCAGATTTCATCAAATGGGTTGATGACCAACTGGCAACCCGACGCGCCGCCATGGCCGAAAGTCCCCATCGGCATGAGGTCGCCAAATACACCGATTGTGGGTGGTGAAACAAAATAGAATCCAATTCCCCAAGATTGCACAGGTGGGTTGCTACTCAGGCTGCGAATGGCCGGATGCCAGCCGACTGCTCGCCCGCCGGTCTGGTCACTGCTCATAGCCCGCACCGTTGCCTCTGAGTGAAGACGCGGCCCGTGCGGGGCAAAGTGCAGCTCAAAGCGCAGCAGATCGGTCACGCTGGCCGACGCGCCAAAGGCCGGGTGGGCCAGCGCGTGTGAATAAGCCGAGTTATACATGGCCCCATCCGTCCCTTCGGCCTGGGATCCTTTGACATAAGCGATGCGCTTGTGCTCGCTCACTGGGGGCGCAAAATAAGTGTTTTTCAAGCCCATTGGCTCGATCACATACTCGCGCACTAGCTCGGCAAATGGCTTGCCCATCGTCATAGCGGCCATCTCGCCCGCCAGCAAATAGTTGTAATCGCCGTAGCTGAACCCTTCACTGGGTTGAAAGAGCAGTGCAGTCGGATATGCTTCGTCGATAATGGCTTCACGCGGGGTGAGCGCGGCCATGCGGGCCGCCATCTCTGGCGACTCATAAATCAGGCCAGATGTGTGGGTGAGCAAATGTCGTAGGCGGATTTCTTCCTTCGCCCCGCCGCTGAACTTGGGCAGCAGCGATTTCACCAGTGTGTTCAGGGTAATCTCGCCCTGTTCAATGAGCGCCATGAGCATGGCTGCGGTATAGCACTTGCTGATAGACGCTAGCGGCCACAACACATTAGGCCCTGCCGGCAAGCCTGGCCGAGCCTCGCCGCCGTACCACTCCGCCACCGTCTGGCCTTTGTGGGCTACCGCCAGCGCTGCGCCCGCCATTTCCCCATCTGCAATAAACCGCTCAATCCGCCGATATACCGTTTGAAATCGCTCTATCATAAACGCTGATTCTGCTGGGTCTAGTAAATTTCCTGCGGCATTTGCACGGTGCGGTCGTCGGCGTTGAAGTTGAGGGCGATGCGGGCTTGCTTCTGTTCGGCTAATTCCATCAGCCGTTTGAAGTTGGTGCGAATAACCGTGTTTTCAAGCTGCATGAGCATCGATCTAAAGTCAAATTCTGGCGCAGAATGCAATGCCTGCACGATCAAATCATCGACTAAGTCGTTCTTTAATTCTGCGTAGAATGCCACAGGCTCGTGAGCGTATTTGCGCACCATGTCGGGGATACGGGCCAACTCTTGAGGTGGGATGAGATCAGAAAAAATGGTTTGCACCACATGCGATTTCGTTTCCAGACTGGGAACCCAGTCAAAGAAGCGCATGCGACCCCGGCGAATCAGTGGGCCATATAGCGTCTGGAAGTTGTTGCCGGTCAAAATAATAGGGATGCGCATGGTGCTGCGGTCACCCACATTATTCGGATCGTCAGCAATGTGCATGAGTGTGCCGCTGACCAGTTGAGTGTTCACGCCATAGCGTCGGTCAGATTGCACAGCAATCGTGCTGGTGTCGATGTCATCGATCATGATCACGACAGGGTTTTTACGAGTGATCCATATATTGCCGGCATCAACATAGGCGTCGCGAATAAGCCGAAGTGGTTCTTTTTCCTCGCCGCCACTGATAACTGAACCGGAGATTTGCAAAATCGTTACCCCAATCCGCGAGCAGACCTCGCGCACTTGTTGCGTTTTGCCTTCGCCCTTTGGCCCTTGGATGGCCAACATCAAAGGCGGATTCATCTTGCGCACGGCATTCTTCAATATGTGCAGACAAATCTCATTTGCGAATGCTGGATCGACATAAAAGTTGTCGCGCGATTTGCGTTCAGGGCTGATAACGCTGTATTCTTTCTTGAGGGTTGGGGTTGCTTCTTCTGACATGGGGTAGTTCCTGTACAATGATGCTATCGGTTTGCAACAAATCAAATATTCTTTAATTGTAGAAGCGACTTTCGAGTCATCGGCTCATTCATTGGTATGGAGTGGTGATGAGACTTTGGGAGGAGTGGGATATGAGACGAATAAGCTCCGCGACTTTGAACCTGTCACCCCGAACCCTTCGACACCTTCGGCAGGGCAAGCTGTAGTGAGGGACCTCGTTCTGTCTAGGCTTTACATAGGGCAAGCCTGCCCCGCAAAAATCGTCCCGGATGTTTCAGAGCATCCGGGGCGATTTTTGCTGCGTACACTTTTTATCGCGACAAAAAACCTCCGGCTTTACAAAAGCCGGAGGTTTACTCAAGTTCAAACGTTCAAACTCTCAAACGCCTACTTCAACCCCAGCATGATCTTGGCCAGGCTGTCTGGGTTGGGGCGCAGTCGACTCTCTGGCATATGGGCCAACGCCACATCACCCAGCCTTTCCAACTCGGCTAGGTTCTCGCGCTGGGTGTCCACATAAAGCAGGCCGGTGACAAAGATTTGCTTGTCTTGCGCTTCGCCCAACAGCTTGATCGCGGCGTACTTATCTGTCGGATCGTGACTCTGGTCAGATTTCTTCAGCGTAATAATGCTGCCATCGTGCAGTGTCACGTCGCGAATTTCGCCTTCCTGAATTTCGTGCTGAAGCTGAATCGCTTCGGCGGGCGGCACATAGCCCACATCGTTGATGCGCACATCATGATCGCGGCCATAGGCGTAGCTCTTGGTGCTGCTGTCGTGGTTGTTAAACGTCACGCACGGGCTGATCACATCTAGGACGGCGGTGCCGCGATGGCTGAATGCGGCTTTTAGCAGCGCAGTCAACTGCTTAGGGTCGCCGCTAAAGCTGCGCGCGACAAAACCACAGCCGGCAATGATGGACTCCAAACAAAGATCTAGCGGTGGCAGTTCGTTAGTGCCGGCATGCTTTAACTCGGCACCCATGTCGCTCGTCGCGCTGAATTGACCTTTGGTTAAGCCATACACGCCGTTATTTTCAATCACATACACCATACGCACATTGCGGCGCACCAAATGCTTGAACTGGCCAAAGCCAATCGAGCCGGTATCACCGTCGCCACTAACGCCGATGGCGATCAGTTTGTGATTGGCCATGAGCGCGCCTGTGGCGACGCTGGGCATGCGACCGTGCAGGGTGTTGAAACCATGCGAGCGGTTCATGAAATACGCCGGCGACTTCGATGAGCAGCCGATGCCGCTTAGCTTGATCATGCCCTCGGGTTTGATACCGAGTTCATAGGCCACATTAATAATCTTGTCGCTGATCGAGTCATGGCCGCAGCCATTGCACAACGTACTATCGTTGCCTTTGTAATCAACCTTAGCCAAGCCAATACTGTTGACTTGAACTGTCTTTGTTGCCCCCGCCATGGATGGACCGCCGGCGGGTGGTTTTGCTGCTGGTATAGGTGTCATAGTTATTTCCAGTTCTCCATAATCCACTGTGCGGTCAGTGGCAGACCATCGTTATTATTAAGGGGCTGAATCTTGACAGCTTCTTCTGGCACATGCAGTCGAAGCAGTTGGGTCATTTGGGCATCGGTGTTCAACTCAATGACGCGAATTTGTTTGTGAGCCTTGATGAAATCACTGATCAAGCCATTGAGTGGCAATGCGCGCACACGCAATGCGTCGGTTTTGATGCCCGCTTCATCCAAGCGGTGGCGGCCTTCTGCGACGGCGGGTGTTGTGCTGCCATAGTAGATGATGCCGATGTCGGCAGGTTGATCTACGCTGTCCACATAGTTCGCCAAAGGTTGCGGCACCACATGCCGAGCCGTATCAAATTTGCGGGTCAGACGGGTCATGTTGGCGACCCAATCTTCGCTCTTCTCGCTCAGTTGAGCGCGTTCATTGTGGCCGCTGCCACGGGTGAAATAGGCTGCCAATGGGTGATCGGTGCCGGGTAGGGTGCGATAGCCAACGCCGTCCCCATCCACGTCCTTGTAGCGGGCAAAACCTTTCAAACGGGTCAAGTCTTCAGCATTCAATAATTTGCCGCGATTCATCGGCATATCCGGATAGTCAAACGGCTCACTCATCCACTGGTTCATGCCGATGTCAAGGTCACTCAACACAAACACCGGTGTTTGCAGTTGCTCAGCAATATCGAAGGCCTTCCAACCAAACTCGAAACACTCTTTGACATTGCCCGGCAGCAGCACTACATGCTTGGAGTCGCCATGGCCAAGGAAATAGGTCTTGAGTACATCGCCCTGACTGACGCGGGTGGGCAGACCGGTGGCCGGGCCCATGCGCTGCACGTCCCAAATGACTGCGGGAATTTCGGCAAAATAGCCAAAACCGCTGAATTCAGCCATCAGTGAAATGCCAGGACCGCTGGTGCTGGTCATAGAGCGTGCGCCAGCCCAACCCGCGCCTAGCACCATACCCAGCGCCGATAGCTCATCTTCGGATTGCACAATCGAGTAGGTCGGGGTGCCATCAGCATCCCTGCGTAGGCGCGGCAAATAGGCATCGAGTGCATCAGCCAAGCTAGTGGCTGGGGTGATGGGATACCAAGCCACGAAGCTCACTCCGCCATAAATTGCGCCTAAAGCGCCGGCGGTGTTGCCATCGATCATGATCTGGTCGGTCGTCTTGTTCATGCGCTGCACCTTGAAGTGATCTGTTTTCTTCAAGTTGGTCTGTGCGTATGCAATTGCCGCGTTGATGACGGTCATGTTCGACTTGACCGGTTTTTCCTTGTTGCGGAAGTGGTACATCAATGCTGATTCAATCTCTTTGACGTCGATGTCGAGCATCCAAGCCAATAGACCAACATAGACCATGTTGGCCGCATAGGTTTTGAGCTTGGGGTCCTTCTCAATTTCGCTGGCGATCTTGCGGGCTGGGATCGGGTAATACGTCACATCGGTGCGGTCCAGCGCGATTTTGATGTCATCAGCGTAGATAAACACACCATGTGCGGCGGTTTTGGTGTGATCCTCTGCGGCCGTCTCAGCGTTCATGGCCACTACAATGTCGGCGTGGTCGCGCCGAGCAATCCAGCCTTCGGCATTCACTCGAATCGTGTACCAAGTTGGGCGACCTTGAATATTAGACGGGAACAAATTTTTGCCGCTAATGGGAATGCCCATCTTAAAGATTGCACGCAGTAGAGCGGCATTGGCGGTCTGGCTACCGCTGCCATTTTTGGTAGCAGCCATGATTGAGAAACGGTTGATATTGAGGCCATCAACGCTGACGCCCTCCGGCAAGCCAAGGGTGGGATCGACCGGGGGGATAGGGGGGATTGTATTATCTTGTGGCGGTGCTTCGGCTAAATTGCTCATCTTATTGTTTCACTCCTGCGCGTCACAGAGTCTTGTCTTTCGGGGTGATCGCGCAATATTTTGATTTTTAGGCTCCTGTGTTTGGCAGGAATTGAACCACGAATCGCACTAA
>JANMVQ010000341.1:0-9889 GCA_031392845.1 Chloroflexota bacterium | reverse complement strand
GGCCAGCAACTCTTTCGTTTTGGGAATATTGTGGGTTGAGTGTTTCGCAACAATTCTCAATTGCGATTCTGATATGTTTACCAGCAGCAAGTTGGCTCGTGCCATCCGGATCGCCTTGTTTGTCAACGGCGTATTTTGTTTGCTGGCCGGAGTGGGCTTTGTGATCGACAAATTAATGCAAAGATGCAAAGACACAAAGATGTAGCGCCCTAAGCCTTGTAGCTCTGCATCTTTGCGTTGAAATCAAGTGAGTCTAGAAAGGAGTAATGTCGGACGCCAACTTAGAACCGGCGCTAATCGCGTCGCACAACTGGCATATACGTTTGCACCTTCAACGTCGTCAGATCTAATGGCACACCCATTTTCACAATCAGGGTGGGGCGAAGCTCGGCCATCCCATCGGCCACATCCGATGTCCAGAAATACTTACCGCTGTTCTGGGCCTCATCCGCCGAATATAAAACCAAGCGTAAGGGTTGTTGGGTGGTATAGGCTGCGTTCACCGCTTGGCTCACATCCCAGCTGACCGGCACACTGCTCACCGGCGCGCCTTGGGCAGGTGCAGCCATTGGCAGCGCTCGTGCCATGCTCAAATTCTCCAGCGCCAACGGTGCGTTGTTCCAGTTAAGTGTAGCCTCCTGCCAGTCTTCATTAATTGTGATGGCCTGAATCAGTGACGATATCGGTGTTGGCGGTATCCCTTGGCCTGAATTGCCAAACTGATAGGCAGTCAGCGTCGCCGATACGACCACCTGTTGGGCAGGTAAAGTATTTAAGGGAAAGGCGAGATAAAACTTGGAGAAACACGGCCAGTCCGCCACATCACTCTGGTTCTGCACATTGGCGTGTTCTTCGCCCGCATGATTGATGCTGCCAAAATCGGCAAAGTAATCATAGTTATCCGCGCAGGTGGTCCCGCCGCCGACCGTGGCGTCTGCAACATTGATTTTGTTCAAGCCTTGTCGAATGACCTGTGAGGTGGTGTTGGTATTGGCCTTGGCAATGTAAGTAGGCAACCCAAAACCTAACTCGGCCCAAGTGTTGGGTTGGTTGGTCAGCATGCGCTCCGGCCAATCGGTCTTGGGGATCACTGTATTGATGCTGTCATCCCGATCATGCACTTGCACCGCCATGCGCCATACACTGCCCTGCGCTGGGGCTTGGCTTAGTCCCAAGCTGGTAAAGGGCACATGCACGGTCATGAACCAGCCTCGATCGTCCACGTCATTGTTTGGGCCATCGCCACGCCACACGGCCTCGCTGCTAACACTTGACGTGATGGGGTCGTAGCCACTGCCATTGCCACGATCGACGCTGCGATAGTCAGCCTCGCGCCCTGGCCAGTTCACCTGCACGGTGATCCGATAAGTCGACGAATCCGGCATGCCCCCCGGTTGAGCACGCCTGTCAAAGTACAACGTCACCGCGTCCCATTGGGTTAATGCGGCATAGTTATTGGGCATGGCTTGATCGCTATGCCAAATGCGCCGATCAAACACATGCGTCTGAATCAGCATCTCCTGATTGTTATAGCCCAGTCGCACATCGGCATAATTGCTGGTGGGCGTCACTTGCCCTAGCCAAAAGATGGCACTGGCGTGTTCGCCGACGGGATCATCGCCAAAGAATGGCGCATTCACCCGTCGAACCGGTTCAGGCGATTGTGCGAGGATTTGCGTTCCTGTTGGAATCAGACACAACAGCATGACCCCTAGTAAAAGGTTTTTGAGCATAAATTCCCCCCGAATATGAAACAACACGATAATACTCGCACTGTGTTTGCAAATGGCATTTTTTTTGAAGAGTACGGGGATCGCGCTGCGCCACCGTTGTTGTTGATTCATGGCAGCACCATGACTGGTGCGCAGGATTTCGTTAGTTGCTCCAATATGGCAGAGCGTTTTGCCAAACGCTACCGCGTGATTGTGCCGGATTGCCCGCGTCACGGCCGATCGCACAACAAACAAAATTGGGATGATTCGGGTCATCTCGGCGCGCCCTTGTATTACTCGTTCAGCGGGATGGCTGCCACACTCGCGCAACTGTTGGCTGTGCTGGATGCATCACCGGCCTATGTGATTGGACACAGCAACGGCGGCAACATCGCTCTGTATATGGCGGTTGAACAGCCGCAGCATACCCGCGCTGCCGTGTTATTGGCCGCCAACGCCTATATCGATGACCATCTGCGCCAACGTGTGTCGGTGAACATGGATCCCGATCATGTCGCGCAGCATGCACCTGAGTGGATGCACGAGATGATCACGTTGCATGACAGCCATCATGGCTCTGGCTACTGGCGCGACCTGCTGCGCGCCACCATTCTAGAAACCATCACGAACCCCGACTGGACCGCTGCGCATCTCAAACATGTTCAAACCCCGTGCCTGTGCGTACAAGGCGAAAACGACCGCGTCAACGCCCCCGGCCAACATGCCCAAACCCTGCACGATTGGCTCCCCAATTCGCAGCTCTGGATTCCTTCAAGTATCGGCCACTCTGTCCATCATAAGTTGCCCGATCAATTTGAAGAGAAGGTGACAAACTTTTTTACCCATGCGACTTATGACTCGTGAGCCATGACTCGTGATCCGCGCCTTTCTTAATTCTCAATTCTCAATTCTCAATTCTTAATTCTTAATTTCCAACCAAATGCTCCCTTCTACAATCTCCGTCATCGACTCCCACACTGGTGGTGAACCCACCCGCGTAGTGATTGATGGCTTCCCAAATCTGGGCAATGTCTCCATGCACGAACGTATGACGATATTGCGCTCACGCTACGACGCTTTTCGTACAGCGATCATGACTGAGCCGCGTGGCAACGACGTGCTGGTTGGTGCGCTGTTGTGCGAACCGATTGGCCCACAGGCGTCTGCCGGTGTGATCTTCTTCAACAATGTTGGCTATCTGGGCATGTGCGGTCACGGCACAATTGGCTTGATTGTGACCCTCGCCCATCTGAATCGCATTCAACCGGGTGCGCATCGCATCGAAACCCCGGTAGGTGATGTGATCGCAACACTGCACGACAATGGCGCGGTTTCGGTCGCCAATGTCCCCAGCTATCGCCATCTTAAAGATGTGCAAGTCGATGTGCCGGGTCTTGGCAAAATCACCGGTGATGTGGCCTGGGGTGGCAACTGGTTCTTCCTGGTCAACAATCATGGACAGGATTTATCAATGCATAACATCGAGCGTCTGACTACAGTGAGTTGGGCCATCCGTGAACAGCTGCGCACCAGTGGTATCACCGGCAAAAATTATGCCCAAATTGACCACATCGAACTGTTTGGACACTCTGGGCAGGCCGATAGCAAGAGCTTTGTGTTGTGCCCGGGCAAGGCTTATGACCGCTCACCGTGTGGCACTGGCACCAGCGCTAAGTTGGCTTGCCTCATCGCCGATGGCAAACTCGCCCCCGGTCAACTGTGGCGGCAAGAGAGCATCGTCGGCAGCATCTTCGAAGCCCATGCCACATTAAACCCTGACGGCTCGGTTAACCCCACCATCAAAGGCACCGCCTATATCACGGGTGAGGGCAAACTTCTGTTTCATCCCAACGACCCATTCAGCACAGGAATTCAGAATTGAGAATTAGGAATGCAGAATTGAGAAAACTATTGAGGTCAATTTCTTAATTCTGACTTCTTAATTCCTAATTCCCTAAAGCAATGTCCAAAATTATCATCCTTGGCGGTGGCGTGATCGGTGTGTGTGTGGCCTACTATTTGGCACAACAGGGCGCACAAGTGACGCTCATTGAAAAGGGCGAGATCGCCGCAGGCTGTTCGTACGGTAATGCGGGTTGGGTAGTGCCCAGCCATAGCACCCCTTTGGCCACGCCCGATGCGGTCAAGAACGGCCTCAAGTGGATGTTCGACCCGGTTAGCCCGTTTTACATCAAGCCACGTCTCGATTTTGATCTCTTGCGCTGGTTGCTAATGTTTGCCCAGGCCGCCAATCGTACCCAGATCAGCAAAGCGATTCCCATCCTGCGCGATCTCAATATGGCCAGCCGGTATTTGTTTGACGGGCTATCTACCCAAGACGGGATGAGCTTCGACTATCACCAGCAGGGCATTCTTATGCTCTTTCGTACTGTCGCAGGGTTCGAAGGGGGTAAGCATGAAGCGCATGAATTGCACGCCTTTGACCAACGCGCTTATGTGTTGAGCCAGGCTCAAACCCGTCAGATGGAGCCGATGGTGCACCCCGATGTGGTCGGCAGTGTGCACTTCCCAGATGATGCGCACTTGGATCCAGCTATATTTGTGCGTCAAATGGCCGAACAAGCCCGACTGCTGGGTGCCGACGTCAAAACCCACATCACCGTAACCGGGCTAAACATCGAAGCGGGCAAAGTGATTGGGGTGGAGACAAGCGTCGGCCCGATCCGGGCCGAGCAACTCGTGGTGGCGCTGGGGTCATGGTCACCGCAGTTGGTGCAGCAACTGCAAATCAATATCCCGGTGCAGGCGGGCAAGGGCTACAGCATCACGGTCAAGCGCCCGCAGCGCTGCCCAGGAATTCCGCTTGGCTTTGGTGAGGCGCGCGTGGTGACATCAACCCTCTCCCACACCCTGCGCTTGGCTGGCACCATGGAGTTGTCCGGCATCGACCTCGGCATCAATCAGGCCCGTGTACAGGCCATCCTCGCTGCGCCCAAACGCTATCTACAAGACCTAGGCCCGCTCGAAATCATCGAGACCTGGGCGGGGTTGCGCCCGTGTGCACCGGATGGATTGCCCATCATTGGGCGCACCAAGACGCACCCCAACGTGATCTTGGCCACCGGCCATGCCATGATGGGGTTGTCGCTTGGGCCGATCACTGGCAAACTGATTGCGCAGATCGCGTGTAACAGCATGCCAGAAATAGACATCAGCATGTTGTCGCCCGATCGTTTTTGAAGGTTTGAGGTTTGGAGTTTGAAGAGGTTTGGAAGGTCTGGAGTTTGAGAAGAAGGTCAAACTCCACAAATCTCAAACTCCACAAACCTCAAACTCCTTCAGCCTCCTCTCAACACATTCGTCACCAACACCTCATTCGTCCCTGCCTGCCGTACCTCTTGCCGCCAAGCGCCATTGTCCAGTGCTTGAGTGTGTACATAGACGGTATCCCCATAGAGCGCCGACTTACTGAATACGCAGTGCTGTTGTTGAACCTGACTAGGCAGTTGGCCGCTGGCATCGCTCCAAGCTTGTGCAAACCACTCCAAATAGACGGCCGTATTCACATGCTCAAGAATATCGATCTCGCGATATTCCACTCGATGCTGCCAGATGTGCGCTTCGCCGATCGGCGTGCCTGCAATTGCTGGGACAAGCTGCTGACAGGCGTGCGTTGGGTCAATCGGGAATTTCTCCACGACTTCTGGGGGCATACGCGCCGGGGCAAGCGTTTTTCTGTCTACAAATACCCAGTCAAGTTGCACATTGGCAATCGCGCGGCCATCTTCTGCTGAGGTGAACGTAATCTCACGTTGGCCGCGCACACGTTTGGCTTGGCTCAGCCAGGTCTCAACCCGAATACGTTCGTTACTGCGGGTAAGCGCGACAAACTCTGTCTTGATGCCATATACAACAAAGATAAAACCCTTCTCCTCAAACCATCGATAACCCATCCCCAGTGCTTCAGTGACGAGGTAGCCCGCTTCCAAAGCCATGCGAACAATATGTGCATGCTGCAGGCTGCCGTCTGGACCAGGCTCATACGACGAGCGAATCGCAAATTCAGTACTAAAGCGCATAATAAGTAACAAGTGCTAAGAGCCTATCTCTAAACGGTTCACGTCCGCATCCTTCGACTTCGCTCAGGATGCTTCGACTTCGCTCAGGATGCTTCGACTTCGCTCAGGATGCTTACACATCAGTTTAGAGATAGGTTCTAAGTGAAACGTAAAAAACATAAAGTGTGAAGCCAAAGTGACTCATGGCTTTCCACTTTGCACTTTCAACTTTAGACTTCAATCCACTAATGGTAAATGCTCAATCGTCAATCGTAAACCAGAAGCCTCCTCGGCTATGGGAAATAGATACCCTACGTGGCGCGGCCGTGGTCGCTATGATGTTCTTTCATTTCATGTGGGATTTGTATTTCTTCAACCTCACTACCCAAAATATTGTCGGCGCTAGCTGGCAGACTTTTGCCCGCGGCATAGGCACTACCTTCATATTCTTGCTAGGAGTGTCAGTGACCTTGGATTACAGCCGGATGGTTGCCAAAGGGATCAGCCCATTCACGCGTACGCTCCGACGTGGCCTGACTGTGTTTGGGTGTGGCTTGATCGTGTCGGTTGCCACGTATTTTGCCCTGCCGGGTGAATGGGTGCGCTTTGGAATTCTGCATCACGCCGGCGTGGCCATTATTCTGGCCTTCTTCTTCATGCGCTTGCCTGCGCCGGTCAGCTTGGTGATTGGGGGCGCACTGATCACACTCGGTAGCTACATCGGTGGTCTGCGCGGGGCCACGTCCGAATGGCTCATTCCGTTAGGCTTTGTGCCGAACGGGGTAGGGATGGCGGATTACTACCCGTTGCTGCCTTGGTTTGGGGTGGCTTTGCTAGGTGTGGCCACCGGTAAATGGCTGTATCCCAATGGCCAGCGCCAGTTCGCTTTGCCCGATGTAGGCAACTTCATCCTCTTTCGTGTCCTGCGCTTTTTGGGTCGCCATTCGCTCATTGTCTATTTGCTGCATCAACCCATTCTCATCGCACTCATCATTGCCTCTGGCCTAGTCCCACTCTCGCAGCTTGGGTTCTAATAGATTTCCCATATAGAGTTGACTTATTCAACCCTTCCGGTCTATAGAGACCGGGAGGGTTTATGCGCCATGTTTACTTGGGGAATCTATAAGGTTAAGCTCATTCATCGTCGTTCAATTTGCGCACCCAATCCACGCAGCTTGCTTTCGAAGTTTTCGTAGCCGCGGTCAATCTGCTGCACGTTGCCGATCACGCTCTTGCCTTCGGCGACCAACGCGGCCAGCACCAGCGCCAGACCAGCACGAATGTCTGGGCTCTGAATAGACTCCCCACGCAGCCGGCTCACCCCATGTACCACACACCGATGTGGATCGCACAGCACGATCTGTGCACCCATACCAATTAATTTATCTACGAAGAACAGACGACTCTCATACAAATGCTCGTGGATCAACACGCTGCCACGTGTCTGCGTAGCCGCCACGATCAATGGGCTCATCGCGTCCGCTGGGTAACCCGGCCAGATCGAGTCTTTGACCGTCGGCATATACCCATCGATTTCATGCTCTACCGCCAGTGTTTGTAACCCGGGCACAAAGATATCATCGCCATGCACGTCAAACGCGATACCCAGCTTGGTCATTGTGATCTTGGTCATGCGGTGATGTTGTGGGTTTGCCTTGCGGATCCACAACCCGCGCCCGCCGCCGCAGATCGCGCCAAGCGCAATAAAGCTGGCTACTTCAATGTAATCCGCCCCAATCGTATATTCCGCGCTATGCAAACGCTCGCAGCCATGGATCGTTAGCGTGTTGCTGCCGATGCCCTCAATCGTCACACCCATTAGGGTGAGTAAATTGCACAGGTCTTGCACATGCGGTTCGCTGGCTGCGTTGCGCAAAGTCGTTGTGCCTTTCGCCATCGATGCGGCCATCACTGCGTTCTCGGTCGCGGTCACGCTAGCTTCGTCCAGCATGATATCGGCCCCAATCAGTTGGGTGGCCTTTAATATGAAGTTGCGATCCACTGTGATCTGTGCCCCCAGCTCGCGCAAGGCCAGAAAATGGGTGTCGACGCGGCGGCGACCAATCACATCGCCTCCAGGTGGGGGCAGTTCGATGCTGCCACAACGGGCCAACATCGGGCCAGCCAGCAAAATACTCGCCCGGATTTCGCGGCAAATAGCCGGATCAAGTGTGCAGGAATTCACGCTTTCAGCATTGACGCGCACACTGTTCTCACCGATCCATTCCACCGTGGCGCCCAGCATTTGCATGAGTTGGAGCAATGTCATCACGTCGCGGATGCGAGGTACGTTGTGTAGTGTCACGGGTTCGTCGGCCAGCAACGTACACGGCAACAGCGCTACTGCCGCATTCTTGTTGCCGCTGGCGATCATCTCGCCTTGGAGCTTAACGCCCCCTTCGATTACAAATTCAGACATATTTGGCTACTCAATAGCTCTCCACATATACCAGCATGCCACACTGCGATAGGGTGACCAGTATTTAGATTCGGCCAGGGCAATCATCTCGTCGGGTTTTGGCAACTCAAACAAACGATACACTTTCTGCATACCCTTGCGCACACCCAGATCGCCCACTGCCAACACATCTAGCCTACCCAATGAAAACATCAAAAACATGTGAGCAGTCCACTCGCCGATGCCTTTGACTGCGGTCAACGCGCCTACGATCTCAGCGTCACCCAGTTTGGACACGCTACTCAGCTTGAGTTTGCCAGCCAGCACATGTTCGCACAAGTCTTTGAGATAGCCTAGCTTTTGTGGGGACACACCCGCAGCACGCAGATGTTCATCAGGCGTGTCAAACAGGGCTTGCGCTTCAGGCAGCTTGCCGTTGTAGAGCGCCTTAACTTTGCTGAGGATGGATTGCGCAGCTTTGCCAGAGAGTTGTTGCCCGATGATGCTGCTAACAAGATCACCGAAGTGTTTGCGGGAGGGGCGCAATTTGCACGGGCCAGCTTGTTGAATAATTGTGCGGAGCTGTGTGTCGTGTTTGCTCAGGTGTTCACAAGCCAGTTCAAGCTGCGCGGCGAAATCAGACATGGATTTGGTCGCGTTAAAAAGTGAAAACATCAACCTCCCCAATCTTTTGGACCGGGGGAGGTTGATTCCAGAAACAAATTTGAAGCCCTACAACACCAAACCCCACGGTGCTTCGAGCAGCCGCTTGATCTCGGCAATGAATTCTGCGCCAATTGCGCCATCGATGGCGCGATGATCCCCCGACAGGCGGATGTTCATCATCGTGCGGATCACGATCTGCCCATCGCGCACCACCGGGACAGGCTTGGCCGCTCCAACCGCCAGAATGCCCGCATCAGGTTGATTGACGATTGCGCCAAAGCTGTCTATGCCATACATACCCAGGTTGCTAATCGTAAACGTCTGACCGCCCGAATCGCCGGTGATCATCTTGTTGTCGCGCGCACGCTGGGCCAACCCAACCATCTCCTGGCTGATCTGGCGTAACGATTTAGCGTCGGTGTTCTTTAGCGTCACGGTGACCAAGCCATCCGGCACCGTGACGGCACTGCCGACATGAACTTGGGCATGGCGCTGAATAGCGTCTCCCACAAACGAGCTGTTCATGGCAGGATACTTCTTTAAAGCCAATGCCACTGCCCGCACGACCATGTCGTTGACTGAGATCTTGACCCCTTCGCTTTTGAGTGACTCGTTGATCTGCTGGCGCAACGCCATCGCGGCATCCATCTCCACGCCGATATCGACATAGAAATGTGGCACTTGGGTCTTGCTCTCCACCATGCGTTTGGCAATGATCTGGCGCATCCGGGTTAGCGCAACGCGTTGATCACCGCCACCAACCACTGCACCACCGCTGGCGGCTGCGGTCGCGATTTCCGCGATCTTCGCATCGGTAGCCGCAGCGACTGGCGTTGCAACCGGTGTTGCAATAGGGGCAACGGGTGTTGCAATAGGGGCAACCGGTGTTGCAATAGGGGCAACCGGTGTTGTCGGTGCAGGCGTGGGCGTCGCTGGTGTCGCGACCGGAGCTACTGCGCCCTGGAAATTCTCCACATCGCTCTTCACGATGCGTCCTTCGGGACCGCTACCTTTGATGAGGCGCAGATCAAGGCCGCGCTCTTCGGCCATACGCTTGGCGATGGGTGTGGCAATGATGCGACCGTTGTCGCTTG
>JANMVQ010000256.1:0-27577 GCA_031392845.1 Chloroflexota bacterium | reverse complement strand
GTTATAGGGGGATTTTTTTTGACTTTATATCTCTTAAACACTACTATCTAACTATGAAATTTCATTTTCTTTGGCTCGTATTCGTAATAGCAATGATTGCAGTGAGTGGGTGTGGGGCTGCTCCGAAAACCGCTTTACCAGCCACCGCTACCGTTCAATCTGCTAAGGCTGACACTTCAGCCAGCCTCGAACAATCTGCAACAACGACGACCTATAAACTAGCGCTCGCGATTGCCCCGCCTGAAAAAATGTTGACTGTGGAAGAGGCAAAAACAGCGAAAGAAGGAGAAGTGATGGTGGGTGGTGAAATGGCGATGAGTACGCCTGATAAGCCAATGACACACCATTTGGAAGTGTCTGTAACCGATCAGAAAAGTGGGGCTCTGATCACTGAGCAATCGGTTGCGATTGCAGTTGCAAATGTCACGACAAGACAGGTGACGAACATTCCAATTGCAAAGATGTATGGCTTAGATGCAGGCGTGTCGGAAACCCATTTTGGCAATAATGTCGCCTTAGCCGCGGGCAGCTATACCATCGTTGTGACGGTTGGTGGTGAAGCTGCTACCTTCCAGGTGACGATACCTACCTTGTAAGTCACAGAACGCAACGGTGACCATAGAAACAGTTTTGTTTTACCTAATCCATAAATGTTGATGGTCTTGTACATAATCTCGCAGTCCACGCGGTTTATGACCGAGTAATGTCGCAAGGGTTGTATCCACTGCCCCCGCTTGCCCGAATCGAAGCCCTACATGCAGAATCGTCTGAACAATGATCTGACCCACCGGCATTCCACGCCGCTTCAGATGTAAGAAATATGCGAGGATGCTGGCAGGCTGATACCGAATCTCGCGATTGACTACGCTCGACAATATTTCAGCCACACTTACAAAGGATATAGCCTCAGGACCAGTCAACGTATAAGCCTGGCCGGGCTGATTAGCTTCACCCAGCAGGGCGTCTGCTGCTACATCGGCCACATCCCGGACATCAACAAAGGCGACCCGCCCGGCCCCAGCAGGCACAAAGAGGCAGTTGTTCAACAGGATGTCGTCTCGATATGCATCGCCTAGGTTTTGCGCAAAGAACCCTGGTCGCAGGATGGTCCATCCTGAAGATTCGTGGCGAAGGTGTTGCTCCACGGCGTGATGAGGCACGAGAGGGTTGTCCGCTGCTCCAGCCACTGATAGAAAAACGATTTGTCGAATACCTGCTTCATGCGCAATATCTATAAAAGGAACCAGCGTGCTGCGCATGTTGGCTATAGCCGGAGGCCGAAGTAAAAATACGGCACTGCAACCTTGGGTTGCGGGGCGGAACGTACTCGGATCTAAAAAGTCCAGTAATACAGAAGCAGTGTCTCCCTCTACTAAAGGCTCACTTGGTTTGTGCACCCCAATTCGAAAAGCTGCCCTACACGTCCGTAAGCTATTCACAACAGCTGCGCCTACATTTCCAGATGCTCCAGTGACCAAGATCATGTTAACCGCCCGCTTTGAACGGCAGGTGGTTTTTGCGATGGCGTTTTTGCTTGCGCCAACAAAGGTGCGATTTGCATGCCCAGTAGCTCGATGCCGTGCAGCATCTTAGCGTGAGGCATCATCACATTGGTCATTTGAAAGGTCAGTCTTGAAATACCGCCGAGAACTTTGTCAACATAAAGGGCCTTCTCGGCAACGCTGGCGGGGTCGCCAATGAGATAGGCACCGTTCGGGCCGCAGGCTGCATCGAACTGCGCCCGGTTTGTTCGTGGCCAGCCACGTTCTTTGCCCAGGGTGTTGACCATATGAGCATAACCTGGGTAGTAATCATCGCCAGCCTGCTTCTGTGTATCGCCCACAAAGCCGAACGCGTGGATGCCCACGCGTAGTTGATCGGGCTTGTGTCCGGCGCGGTGGCCGGCATCACGATACAAGTCTATCAGTGGTCTGAATCGAGGAAAGTCTCCCCCAATGATCGCCACCATCAACGGTAAGCCCAGCACGCCTGCACGAATAAATGATTGAGGGGTGCCACCCACCCCGAGCCAGATCGGGAGCTTTGCTTGAAGCGGGCGCGGATAGATGCCTTGCCCTGTGAGTGCAGCACGATGGCGACCCGACCAATGCACGTGGGTGTTCGCGCGGATGTTAAGCAGCAAATCGAGCTTCTCCGCAAACAATGAATCGTAATCCTTCAGGTCAAGGCCAAATAGGGGGTAGGCTTCGACAAAAGAGCCGCGACCCGCCACAATTTCGGCACGGCCTCTCGATATCAAATCGAGCGTGGCGAAGTTTTGAAAGACGCGCACAGGGTCATCGGCACTGAGGACGGTGACAGCGCTCGTCAGGCGGATACGTTGGGTGCGCGCAGCAGCGGCGGCCAAGATGACGACGGGTGCTGAGTCGAGATACTCTTTGCGATGATGCTCGCCAATCCCAAACGAATCCACCCCCACTGCATCGGCGACAGCTATTTCTTCCAAGAGATTATTGAGTCGGTCGCTGGCGCTGAGGGCGACCTGTGTATCTGGATCAGAGACTACGGCGGCAAAACTATCAATACCAATTTGAATGGCAACCTCCACAGCAACATCAAAACATCATAATTTAGGTTGAACTTGAAACACAGTTCCAAGCCGCCCACGCGCCAGACCCAGCCCAACCAGTGAAACCAAGATGGCTAAGCCACAGGCCGCCACCAGTGCGGGATAAGCAGATTGCTTGACAGCAATCCCAATCAGTGCCCAGACGATGACACCCGTGTAAGCCACATCTCGAAAGCGGTAGGAGACGAACAGCGATAGCACACATGTTACGCCAACCAGCGCAGCCGCCCAGAACACAGGTGAGAGGCCAGCCCCAGCCCAACCCAACGATAACAAAACTACCGATGCATTCACCGCCGTCGCCACTGTGATCCAACCCAAGTACAAGCT
This sequence comes from Chloroflexota bacterium, assembly GCA_031392845.1. Lineage (GTDB taxonomy): Bacteria > Chloroflexota > Anaerolineae > J036 > Brachytrichaceae > JANMVQ01. Next base: position 24,657 of record JANMVQ010000256.1, on the reverse strand, counting down.
AAACGGCAACACCGTAAACCATCTAGATGGTTGCTCCGATAAAAGAGCCATTCTGTTGACCTCTTGCACTCTGCCGTACATCACAATCAAACTGACGAGCAGCACTAACATATCGAGCAGCGAAAGTACGTAGTAGCCGTACTGGAAAGACACCAGCCACAGACTATTGGCGATGCAACTCAGCACAAATAATCCACCAATGGCCGATACAGTGGCATTGGCACGGTGCGAGGCAAAGCTGTAGATGGTGAACGCGATCAAGGCGATATAGATCAAACCCCAAACACCAAAGACGTAAGCTGCCGGGGTAATCAGTGAGGGAAAGCTATTGGAGACTTCAGCCGTTGTTACGTTGTTAAACGGCAGGCTATTTGAGAGCGCATTCACCGCAATAGTGATGATTAACGCGATGGCATTGGCAATTTTGAGTGAGGTGTTTGATTTCATGATTAGAAGCTTGTTTTGTAAAAAGACTCAAGGGCACACTTCGTTGAATACATATCAACCTATTTCGACATTGCGATCATTTGCGCGATGGCTCCGATAACGTCATGAATCTGAATTACATGGATTCATGTGCGACGCACGCAATCAAAAATAACTAAGTTGCGAATCGCTGCTGATGGCTTTGATGTAGTTTCCGCGCTCAAACGCTTCGGGAGCAACTACATCCATCTCACTCATGCAGCCCATCAATATAGTCAAGCCCTCGTAGCCTCGCCGATCCAACCAAGCAGTTAGATTACCGAGTACGGTCTGAATGTGTTCAACGCTATGTTGCAGTAAGGCCGATGTCATCATCGTCACTTGTGCGCCCGCCATCAGCGCCTTGAGCACATCGGTGTGGGTGTGAATGCCGGTGGAGATGGCGAGGCTGGCGCGGATACGCTTGTAAAAAATCGCCGTCCAACGCAGCGGCAAGCGCAGCTCAGCGGATGTGCTGAGCGAGACACTCGGCACTACCTTCATCGTTTCCAGGTTGATGTCGGGCTGGTAAAAGCGATTGAACAGCACCAGGCCATCTGCGCCGCTCTCTACAAGCTGACGTGCTAAATCGGCCGGGGAACTAAGAAAGGGAGTGAGCTTCATCGCAATGGGAATTTGAACGCGCTGTTTGGCAGCCTGCAGCACAGCCACAAAGCGTTGCTCCACTTGTACACTCGTCATACGCGTCTGGGCTGGCACGTAATACACGTTTAGCTCCAGCGCATCAGCCCCGGCTTGTTCGATGTCCCGGGCATAGTCCAACCAATCCCCTACTGAAGTAACGTTGAGACTGCCAATGATGGGGATGTCCGTCACATTTTTGGCTTGCTGAAGCTGCTCGGCGTAAAGTTCGGAACTGACGTTGTAATCATTGATATTTGGAAAATAGCGCACCACCTCGTTGTATTCATCCAGGTCATCATCCAGACGATATTTCTAGACGAGCTTTAAGCGCTGGCGGGTCTGTTCTTCAAACAGTGAATACATGACTACAGCGGCCGCACCTGCATCTTCCAGCTTCTTGATGCCATCTAGCGTATGCGATAGCGGCAAGGCTGAAGCCACAATGGGGTGTTTCAGGGTCAGACCGAGATAGGTTGTTGTTAGGTTCATAGGGTGTGTCCACTGCAAAGAGAGCGGCCTTCCTCAGAGGGAGGCCGCTCTTAAGTTTGTGTCGCTCAATCCTGCAAGTGCGCTTCGAGGAACCACAGCCATTTATCCAGATCACGCGAGAGTTCGGTGAACAAGTCGGCGGTGTCTTTGTCGCCCAACTCACCAGCCTGATCTATGCCAGCGCGAATCATCGCGCCCAGTGCGCTGTAGCGCTCGCTCAACGCTTTTACGTGCGCCATGCCGTCGGTAATATCCGTCGGATATTCCTCCAACTGAGAGGAATGAGCAGCCATGCGGGCTGTGCCCATGGCGATGCCGCCCAGCGCCGTAACGCGCTCGGCCACTTTGTCCACGTAGTCTTCTAAGCCTTCGGCGAAGTCATCGAACAATTCGTGCAGGCCAATGAAGTGCTTGCCTTTCACATTCCAATGAGCTTGCTTGGTCTGGCTCATCAAATCAAATGTGCAAGCCAAATGCTCATTGAGCAGCGCAATCACATGCTTGCGCGTGTCCGAGTCCATGTCGTTGCGGGTTTTGAAAGGTGCGCTGGCGGCTTTACCATTCAGCTTGCCGTTCATCTTTCCATTCGTCTTGTCTTTTGTTACTTCTTTCATTATTTCTCTCCTTTACGTATCGTGCATTAGCCTATTGCGTTTGCATGAACCAGGCCAAGCCCAACATCGCCACACCCAGGGCAATCAAGATTAGTGAAAACAAGGCCAGGCGTTGCGGTTCGTGATTTGACTGATGCATGCGATTGATCTCCTTAATGTGTCATCCCTTAACTATCCGTTCGTCTGCACGAGCATTCAACGGTTGCTGGATGTCCGCTGATATGTTTTGATCTACGCCGATTTGATGTTTGAACACCAACTCTCCACCTAACCAGCCCACCATCGGCACCACCAGAAAGCCTATGAACGAAAAGATGAGCGCAACGCTGCTGGGTGCTGTGGGCGAAGGCATGCGGAACCACCAACTGAGCGCAAACAACAACGTGAAGATATCTGCCGAGAAGCCATGCCACAGGCCGATGGTTTTGGCGCGCGTGTTGCCGGGTATCGCCAACCAATCGCGCCAGCCAATGACGATGGCGACGAGGCCCGCAACCACGCCCAGTAAGATGAGCCAGAAGGCCATCTGCGCAAACATGCTGTCTTTCGTGATGAGGTAGGCCACATCCGCCAAAACGGCGACTGCGTTAAGTGCAATGGGGAAGGCCACCAGGATGGGATGAACCGGGTGGCCGAATAACTTGGTTTTGCTTTCCATCAGCATTAAGCCTAGTCACACGGCGCATTATCGCTATCAGCGCGTTCAATCAGTTGTTGTAGGACAAAACCCACATCTGCAGCGGAATGTCTGACACAAAGACGAGGCAAGGGCTGATAGCGATGGCTATGGGAAAGCCTTATCGTGATGTCATATTGAGCAAACCACTTTCAAAAATCCTATTGGCCGCGTTGTTCACCGCCGCGGTTGATTACGTGGCAGAGGCGAACGAGGAGCGCAAGCGACTGAAGGCACAACTTGCCAGCAACGCAAGTAGCACGACCATGCCTTCGGTTAGCAAAACATGGGTTAACGCAAACGTTAATCACAAAGGAGAGAAGACTATGGACAACGAAAACAAAGAAATGGAACAACAAGACGAGAGAGACGTGAGTGGCTTTGGGCCAGGGCTGCTGTTGGGCAGCCTGATTGGCAGCGTGATCGGTGCAGGGTTGGCCCTATGGTATGCCCCGCAAACTGGCAAGAAGACGCAGGCCATGCTGAAGCGCGAGGCCAACCACATGCAAAGGCAGGTGAGCAAGAAGGCCAACACTTTGTATAGCGCCGCCGAAGACATGGCCAACGAAGCGACAGAACGCGCCAGCCATTTGACCGAGCAAGGGCGCGAGTTTGTAGAAGAGAAGGCCAACACGCTTAAGAAAGCGGTGGGTCGTTAATCAAACAGGTGCCTGGCACCTATCAGTTGACATTAGTTTTAGAAATAAAAAAGGAAAAATAAAAATGATTGGATTTCTGGTTTGGATCATCGTCGGTGGCATTTTGGGCTGGGTCGCCAGCATGATTATGAAGACGGACGGCCAGCAGGGCACGATACTAAACATCATCGTCGGCATTGTCGGCGCGGTAGTGGCTGGTTGGCTCATCTCGCCATTGGTGGGCGTGGGCACAATCAACCAGGGTAACTTCAGCATAACCGCTTTGGTGGTATCGCTGCTTGGGGCCGTGGTGCTGTTGGGTGTGGTGAATTTGTTTCGACGCGGCGCGGTTCGTTAGATCAATGCAGAACCCCCGACCACTAAAAGGGGAGTCGTAGATTTACTCTGCGACTCCCCTTTTGGCGGTCAGAGGTTTCTGAATACGAGCTGACATGAAAACAATCCAAATATCCGACAAACTGACCTTCAACGAATCCAACCCGCACGCCGAGCCATTAAATGTGGATGCGCAGGGCCGCGTCTTGTTGTTTGCCCTGCGGCCCGGCCAGGTTGTCAAAGAACACAACGCGCCCAACTCGCCAGTCAAGTTGTTTGTGCTCAAAGGGCATGGCCTGTTCGCGGGTGGCGACAAACACGAGAGCTGACTTGGCCCCAACACCCTGCTCATCCTTGACCCCGGTGAAGATCACAGCATCCGCGCGCTCGACGAGGACTTGGTATTCCTGGCGTTCTTGCATGGTGTGCCAACGGGACAATTCACGCCTCACACGGAGGCCTATCAAGAGCATGTGACGGAAGTGCTTTGAAGCGGGATTGCTTATGGATCATCAAGATCACACGGCGATAAGCCATGATGCTCAACCCAAACTCAAGCAAACTGAGGTGATGCACGCCGGGCACACCATGAGCGCAATGCAAGGCGCGATGGGCGATATGGATCACTCTGCGCACGAAGACCACAGCGAACACGATGAACACGCCGGGCACGACTCACCCAACGACATGCTGCGCCGTTTCATCATCTCGTTCATCGTCACAATTCCCATCGTGTTGTTCTCACCCATCGGCAGTTTGTGGGCGGATGTGGCACTTGGCATTCAACTGGCACGGGCGGTCGTGTCTTCAAAGACTGCGACGAACTGAGACTGTGTAGACAAATCGCCTCTCATCGCATTGCTACCCAATCGCCCGCGCAATAGCAAACGCGGTAGCAGCGGCCAAGCCACCCACCACCACAGTTTGAATGGCGCCTCGCAGTGGATTCATGCCGGTGAACTTGGCTTTGACAAAACCAAACACAAATAACGCAATGAGCGTGAATATGACTGATGCCAACAGCGCCAAGGATGTGGACTTGATCAAGATGTAAGACATGAGCGGAACCAATCCGCCCATAATGTGAGACAACGCGATGGTGAGTGCGCTGCGCGTGGCGCGGTTGGGATCGGGTTGCTCTAGGCCCAGTTTAAAGCGCATCATAAAGCCACCCACTTGGCTCGATCCTAGCTTAGCGCGTTGGTAACTTCCTGGGCTTGTGCGTCGTTCAGCCCATAGCCACGAAAAATGTTAGAAACTTCCTCTCGTTCTTTGTCCGCCAGATTCTGCACTTCGTCCATCTCGCGTTTGTATTCGCTTTGGTAATGCGCTGTGTCGGTGCACGAGGCGAGATAGCCGCCCAGACCCATGGCGATGGAGCCGGTATCGATTTCTGCTAAACCAGCGGTGATGACCAGATTGCTGTGTGAGGTTGCACCCGAAAGCCCGGCGGCCAGCGCAAATGGCACCGTCAGGCCATCCGACATGCCGATGACAATATCGCGCACGACATCTGTAGCGGTGAAATGCTTTTCGATGTGAGGTGTGGTTGGCATGGTTTACTGCCTAGCTTGCGCGGCAGCCAACTTGTTTAAGGTGGCTCGAATCGGCAGCAGAATGACGATGACCAGCCCCAAAATATTGAAGCCAAGAACAAGTATCCCTGCCAGCCAGCTGGGGTAACCTTTCTTGGATGCAATTGCGATGCCCCACGAAATGGGAATGCACACCACGCAGACCAGTAGCACAATGACCAATCCAGCCTTCATCGATGCGATGAGGGTTAGTCCATTGGCAAGCGCAAGTGTGGCCACGAACAGAAAGCCCACCGCCACGACCAAACTACGCCACATAAATAAATTTTTCAAAGTTTTCTCCTTTCTAATGCTTAAGCATAGGGATAACGTTGGAAATGCCAGCGATAAAACATGCGCTTGAGACACTCCGCTGACAAGAAGTACAACGCTACGATAACAAACACGATTACCAGATAAATAGGCGGCAGTGGAACAAATTCCAGCGGCCCAGCTAACGGCGTGTAGGGAAGCACCAGCGTGACCAAGCCAACAAGAGATGTAACGATAACCATCACGAGGCTGGGCAAGCTTTTGAAGAAGGGCAAGCGCGTACGCAAGGCGAAGACGACTAATGTGGCCGAGAGAATGGACTCGGTAAACCAGGTGGTGTGGAACAGCGCTTTTGCATCTGTGTTCGCGGGCAACCCAATCAACTTCGGCAAGACCAACAGCGCACCAAACGTGAGGTAATCGAACACCGAACTCAGCAGCCCAAACACCAGCATGAAGCGGCGAATAAAAGCGATGTCCCAGCGGCGCGGCTTCTCAATCATCATGCGGTCTACGTTGTCCCCGGCAATCGTCAGCTCAGGGAAATCCGTCAGAAAATTGATCAGCAAAATTTGCTTGGGCAACATGGGCAGAAACGGTAAGAAGAGCGATGCCCCGGCCACGCTGAACATATTCCCAAAATTAGCGCTCACCGCCATAAAGACATACTTGAGGGTGTTGGCAAAGGTCTTGCGCCCTTCGATGATGCCCTGTTGCAGCACCGACAAATCTTGTTTGAGCAACACTAGATCGGCAGCATCCTTGGCCACGTCGGCAGCGTTGCTGACCGAGAGGCCCACATCTGCTGCGTGCAGCGCGGGTGCATCGTTGATGCCATCACCCATGTAGCCCACCACATGGCTCATTTTCTTGAGTGCCAGGATGATGCGTTCCTTTTGATTGGGGTCTACCTCGGCAAACAGATTGGCGTTATCGGTGGCGTGCAGCAACGCACCATCGGACATGCTGGCGATCTCAGCCCCCGTGACGACACCCAGCACGGGCATGCCTACCATTTTTGCCGTGTATTGAGCAACCAACTTGTTATCGCCTGTAATAATTTTGAGCTGTACGCCGAGACTGTTTAATGCGGTGATCGTGTCTTTAACCCCGACTTTGGGCGGATCGAAGAACAGCAAAAAGCCCGCCAGGTTCATATCCGTTTCATCATCGCGGGTGTACGGGTGCTTTTCGGGGACTGGCTTGCTGGCGATGCCCAACACGCGGAAGCCCTGGGCGCTCCACTCGGCATATTTTGTCGCGATGGCCCGGCGCTGGTCGGGGCTGAGCTTCGTCTCGCACGCTTTGATGATGGCATCCAACGCGCCTTTGGTGATCATCGTGCAAGCCTCGCCCTCTTTCACGACTACGGTCAGCCGCTTGCGGGCAAAGTCGTAGGGCACCTCGTCAACCTTGATGAGGTGATCGGTCTCGATTTTCTTGAAATTGCGAATCGCATCATCCAGCGCGTTGGCCATGCCCGTTTGGAAGAAAGAGTTGAGATACGCCAATCGGAACACCGCATCCGAAGGCTGCCCGTTCAAATCATTGGTGGCATCCAGTTTGATCACGCCTTCGGTCAGCGTGCCGGTTTTATCGGTGCAGAGCACATCCATGCTGCCCAGATTCTCAATTGAATTGAGCCGACGCACGATGACCCCTTGTTGCGCCATGCGCTGCGAACCACGCGAGAGGTTGATGTTGATGATGGCCGGAAGCAGTTGCGGCGTCAGACCCACTGCCAGCGCAATCGAGAACAGCAACGAATCTATGCCCGGGTTGCCACGCAACACGTTAATGGCGAACACGCCGATTACCAAAAAAACCATGACCTCAGTCAATAGATAACCCAGTTGCCGAATGCCCCGCTCGAATTCGGTCTCCGGCGGGCGCAACCGCAACCTGTCTGCAATCTGCCCGAACGCGGTGGCCTTGCCCGTCTGCACAATCAGCACTTTTCCGCTGCCGCTGCGCACATTCGTGCCCATGAACACCGTGTTCGTCCGTTCGCCCAGGCTGGCCCCACCGGGAACAGCAGCAGTCGTCTTCTCAACCGGGAACGTCTCACCGGTCAGCACCGACTGGCTCACGAATAAGTCTTTGGCCTCCAAAACCACGCCATCGGCAGGGATGAGGCTACCGGCCTGCAACAGCACCACATCGCCAGGCACGATTTCATCTGCGGAAAGTTTTTGAGGCTGGCCATCCCGCAGCACCAAGCTTTGAACCTTGACTTGAGCTTTGAGCTTTTCGGCGGCGCTGCCCGCGCTGTATTCTTGAATAAAACTCAGCACGGCGCTGCCCAACACAATCACTGTGATGATGACTGCATCCACAACATCTCCCAGTACCGCTGAGGCTATCGTGGCAAAGATAAGGATGAGTGTGATGGGGCTTTTGAATTGGTTGAGCAACAGACCCAGTGGCGTTACCTCGCTTTGGGTCGTCAGGACGTTGCGCCCACCCTCGGCAAGTTTGCGCCCCGCATCCGCCTGGCTCAGCCCATTGAGCGAGCTGCCCAATCTTTTCATCAGGGCATCGGGCGTTTCACGCCAATATAGGTCGGTCGTTGCCATTAAAGCTGCTCACCCCAGCGCCAGTTGCGCACTTCGGGCATATCCTCGCCATATTTGCGAATATATAACTTGTGTTCAATCAACTTGTCGTGCATGGCTTGCTTCACGTAGGCGGCCTGCGAACCCAACTGCGGCACGCGGTCAATCACATCGCCCACCAGGTGAAAGCGATCCAGATCATTCAACATCACCATGTCGAAAGGCGTCGTGATGGTGCCCCAATGCCCCAACAAACGTGGCTTGATGTGCTTGAGCGTGAGCGGCTCTTTGAGCAGCGGGTTGTCGTATAAATAAATTTGGCCGACTGAGAGATAGTTGGCAGCGCGCCAATACGCGTTCTTCTTGTGTAAGAGATCAGTAGCAAGTGTAGGCATTTGGGTCCTCTTTTCTAAATTTGGCATCCTGTGCGTTGCACATGAATCTATTACATTATCGGAAATAGCCACGAAGCTCACAAAGGAGCACAACATCTTTGTACTTCCTTGTGAGCTTCGTGGCAAAAATCTTATTGCCGATAGTATCTATTCAACCGGGCTCCATTTTAGAAAATGTTGGCGCACCTTCGCTTCAATCTGAGGATCAGTCATCTTATCCGCCGTTTCAATCTGGACGATCCGCCCTTTCAGTCCAGCATGTTCCAGGCGTGCCTCCAGTTCAGTCTTGGCTTCGCCGGGGCCAAATATCTGGATGGCCTCGGCCTCGCGCAGATGCGCGATCACTTCATCGTAGTAGCTGTTGAGGTGGTTACCAAACTTGCGGTCACGTATGTCCTCACTGGAACCGGCTGCGGATGCGTTGCCAGAAAACCGGACATGCTTTTCAATATTTGATTTGACCTGTTTCGTTTCTTCGTCCTTGCCGGTAATAGTCACAATCACGGCCTTCTCGTGGTCAATCCACAAACCCATTTTGCTTTTCATTATTTTCTCTCCTTCTACGTAATAACGTCACTATCGTTGTCGTAAGGGCAAAGCATTCAGGAACGCGGACCTATTTGATCCGTCACGTTTCCGAATGCTTTACCCCTACCCCTGTTTCGCCAGCGATCATTACGGAATAGCCGTCGGTGTGGGCAGGACTTGCGATGCTTGGACGGCACTTCTGTTGGCACGGCCACCGGCGTGCCAGGTTGCACCACTGTGCTGGCCACTTTCAAATTCCAAAATACTCTAATAGATTTCCCATATAGAGTTGACTCACTCAACCCTCCCGGTCTATAGAGACCGGGAGGGTTTATGCGCCATGTTTACTTGGGGAATCTATAAGCTGGCTATGAGCATAGGGTTGTCGCCTGGCACTTGCTGTAGGCGTAATGGTGTAGGCCTCGTAGGACAAAGACTCAAGAGACGTAGCGGTGTTTGATTAGTTCAGCCAGTACTGCTGGGATTAGGCTTGCAGGCAACACCCACACCCAATGCACTAAACCCAGCGGTACTGTGCCAAAGATTTGGTTAAAAAGCGGCACATAGGTAATGAGCAACACGCCCATCACCGAGACCAACACCGCCCATTGCATTATGGCGTTTGAAAACAAACCAATCTGAAACACCGAGCTGCGCTCCGAACGCGCGGTGTAAGCCAGGGGCAACTCGGCCAGCGCCAGCGTAACAAACGCCAGCGTTTGGGCCTGCACTGGCATTTGGCGGAGTGCAAACACATACACCCCCAACACCACCATCACCAGGGCCAGAGTTTGCACCACCAGTTGCCGCACCATGCGGCCATTGATGATGGGTTCGTTCACTGGATGAGGCGGCTGACGCATCAAATTAGGCTCACCCTTCTCCAGCCCCAGAGCCAGCGCGGGCGCACCATCCGTCAGTAAGTTCAGCCACAACAACTGAATGGCCGTCAACGGACTCTTCAGCCCCAACAGCGTGGCCACCAGCAGAATCAAAATCTCGGCGATATTGCAACCTAGCAGAAAGAACACAAACTTGCGGATGTTGGCATAGATCACCCGACCCTGCTCCACTGCGTGCACAATGCTGGCAAAGTTGTCATCGGTCAGCACCATATCCGCCGTTTCCTTGCTCACATCGGACCCGGTAATGCCCATAGCAATGCCAATATCGGCCTGCTTCAACGCGGGCGCATCGTTGATGCCATCGCCCGTCATGGCCACCACTTGATTGTTGCGCTTCATGGCACTGACAATGCGCACCTTGTGTTCGGGCGAGACGCGCGCAAACACGTTCACGTCTTTGGCGCTCAGAGTCAGGGCATCGTCGCTCATGGCAGCCAACTCTGGGCCGCTAACAATGCGAGGCTCGTGCGCCTCTTTGGATGCAGCATCCATCAGGCCAATTTGTTTGGCAATGGCACCTGCCGTCACCGGATAGTCGCCCGTGATCATGACCGTGCGAATGCCCGCTTCACGCGCAAGCTGTATGGCCGCCGCCACTTCGGGGCGTGGCGGATCTATCATCCCCAACAAGCCGACGAAGACCAGATCATTTTCAACCTCAGACACAGTCTGCGGAATAGCATCAATGTTGCGCATCGCCACAGCCAGAACGCGCAACGCCTCGCCGCCCATCGTTTCAGTCACGGCCTGCAGGCTGTCACGGTCTTGCTGCGTCAGTGGGTGCGTCTGGTTGTCTTCTGTCAACAAGGCATTGCAGTGGGCCAGCACGTTGCCCGGTGCCCCTTTGGTGAACACCTGTATTTTGCTTTCAGGCGCATCGGGTTTAGCAGATTGACTAGGCTGGTGCAACGTCGTCATCATCTTGCGGTCGGCATCAAACACAACCTCGTCTACACGCGGCAGGTGCTTCTCGGTGTCGGCCCGCCATAGTCCGGCTTTGGCAGCGGCCACCACCAGCGCCCCTTCTGTGGCATCGCCCACCATCCGATACTGTCCATCGTGCTTCTCCAGAATCGCATCCGACGACAACATGCCTCCGCGCAACAACACCATCAGCGGATGATCTGCCACCAAACCCTGCGGCCCAAAGGCCACCGTTTGTCCGCTGGCATCCTCAATGAACGATCCATCCGGGTCATACCGCTCCCCAGTCACGCGATATCGAACCCCACCCGCAAAGACCCGTACCACGGTCATGACGTTCTGGGTCAGGGTGCCGGTCTTATCGGTGCAAATAACGGTGGTGCTGCCCAGCGTCTCCACCGCGTTCAACCGCCGCACCAACGCGTGGCGTTTCACCAACTCGCGCATACCCATCGCCAAGTTGATGGTGACCACCGCCGACAACCCTTCCGGCACGGCGGCCACCGCCAGGCTGACCGCCAGAATAAACACCTCGCTGATGATGGCTGATTCGGTTTGCAAGTAAGTCATCAACCCACTGCGCGACACCAGACCCAGATCGGTGCGGCGGGCCAACTGCACCACAAACACCAACGCGCACAATCCCAGCGCAATCAAACTCAGGGTTTTGCCCATCTGATTCAGCCGACGTTGCAGCGGCGTAAGCTCCTCCTTGATCTCGCTCATCATGCGAGCAATCTGGCCGATCTCGGTTTTTAGAGCGGTGGCGGTGACAATGCCGCGTGCACGGCCCTGGGTAACCAGGGTGCTGCTGAACGCCATGTTGACCCGGTCGCCGATGGGCGCGTCCAGTGCAACTACCGGCTCGGCATCCTTCGTCGCGGCCTCGCTCTCGCCTGTCAGGGCCGCCTCGTTTATTTTCAAATTGGCGCTTTCAACCAATTGCATATCGGCGGGCACATAGTTACCTGCTTCAAGAAAGACGATATCGCCCGGCACCAGCCCACGCGCAGGCACGGTCTGCCGCGCCCCACCGCGCAGCACATGCGCATCTGGGGCAGCCAGCTTTTGCAGGGCTTCCATCGCCGCATCGGCCCGCTTTTCCTGGATGAGGCTAATCACTGCATTGAGCAACACGATGACGAGGATAGCGATGCCTTCCAGCGTATCGCCTAACAGAAATGAAATGAGCGATGCGGCTACCAGCAGCAGCACAACAAAATCTTTGAACTGGTCAAAAAATAACTGCCACCACGGCGTGTGCTTGTGCGCGGGCAAGCTATTTTCGCCGTGCTCAGCCAGGCGCTGCTGCACCTCGGTCGGAGCCAGCCCGTGTTCCAGCGACGTATCGAGTTGGCGCGCGGTGTCCGCAAAGGGCTGGTTGTAAAAGGTGTTCATGGGGCGGTCTTCGCAAGCATAGGCTTACGTCAGATCGGGGCGCACCAACATCACCGGAATCTTGGCGCGTTGAACCAATTTGTCCGCCACGCTGCCCAGGGTCAAGCGATCAAACCCACTGCGGCCATGCGTGGCCATCAAGATCAGGTCAATCTCTTTGGCCGACGCGTAATCCAAAATAGCCGCCGCCACCTGATTTGAATCCACCACCTCCGCATGGGTGTGAATATCATGCTCGCTCAACGTGGCCGCCACATGCTGCACGTAACTATTCGCCGCTGCGCGCACCTCATGCACAATCGGCTCCAGCAACGTTATGCCATACGGATAACGGTATGACTCTATTGTTTCGACGACTTCGATAAGAAAGACTTCGGCATTTCCCATGTGTGCCAACGACTGCGCATACGGCAACACGGCTTCGGCTATGGGCGATCCGTCGAGGGGGACTAGAATTTTTTTGAACATAATCTCAGTAGTTAAAAACTTGGGCAACGTGTAGGCACCTGCTGTGTTTCATGCGAGAAGTTGTAGGCTTGTAGGTGCCTGGCACCTGCCTGACACCTATTGAGATTGAGATAGGCCCTAAGTTAGAAATGAGCATAGGGTTGCTGTCCGACAATTACTGTAGTCAAAACCATGCAAGCCGTGTAGGACGAACGTGATCTTCCACATCGTCTTTATCATCTACCATACTGTTGGCGCATAGCTAATCTATCTGCGAGACGGCCAACCGGCGCAACATGGAGCTCTTCTTGGATTGATGCGCGGTCATGCGTTCCAGCACGCCGCTCAAAAATCGCACGGTCTCGACAATAAAGGGACCTTTGTTGAGCATGACGCATTCGGCCCGTTCGCTCATGGCCGCATCAGACACTTCGGCCCGCGAGGGCGCCCCGCGCTGGGCCATGCTCTCCAACACCTGCGTCGCCCAGATCACCGGCATGTGGGCGGCCTCGCACAGCCACAAGATTTCCTCTTGCACCTCGGCCATCCGTTCAAACCCCACCTCCACCGCCAAATCTCCACGCGCCACCATGATGCCGACGGACGAGAGATGCAAACAACTGAGCAAGAGACGCGGCAGGTTATCGAACGCCTGCCCGGTTTCTATCTTGAGCACAATGCTTTTTTGTTTCGCATTCAGACGATTTAATTCTTTTTCAAGCTGTTGCACATCGGCGGGTGTGCGCACAAACGAAAGACCGATGATGTCGGCCCACTCCACCATGAAGGCCAGATCGGTCAGGTCTTTGGCCGTGAGGGCCGAGACTTTGATGGTGGTGTCGGGCAGGTTGATGCCCTTCTCCGGGGCCAGCTTGGCCACCGCGCCGCCCGTAAACGTAATGGAGACCGTGATGCGTTCGCCATCGTTGGCGACCACGCTGCCACCGATCTTGCCGTCGTCGAACCAAATCGCCTGACCCACCTCAACCGCCGCAAACACCTCCGGCAGGGTGCAAGGAATTTGAGCCGGCTGCGTGACGTTGCCCGCGTCATCCCGCTGGGCTGGTGCGCCGGGTGAATCTTCTTTAGTAACGATCAGCGTATCACCCACCTGAAGCAGGATCGGCTCGATGAGTTCTGGCAACAGGCCAACCTCACCTTTGGCGAGGATGTGTTTGCCGCGCTTTAGGTTTACCCGCGAGCCGGTTTCGATATACGCCGTTTGCTCGGTTGCGGCCACGCACGCATCCTCCTGCATTTCGGTGATGGTGAATCGCCGCCACTTGCCGCGCGCATCTTTCATCTCCAACACATCGTCTATCTGTGCCCGCTGAATCATTTTGTCTGGCACGGGTACTGCCAGTGGGCCATTAGTCGTGTTTGGCGCGACGGCCTTTGCCACAAAGCGCACGCTGGCGGGTTGCAACACCTGGCCGCGCAAATTGCGCTGGGGGCGAGCCTTGACCAAATGCGTCAATGGCGGGATAGCACCCGTGCGTAGCTTCGGCCCGGCCAGATCGGCATGGACTTTGCACGAGCGCCCCAAGTGTCGCTCGGCAGTGCGCAGGTTGGCGATCATCGCCTCCCATGTTTGCGGGCCATCGTGGGCGCAGTTAATGCGCATCACATCCATGCCCGCTTCCAGCAGGTCGCATATGAGCGCGGGATTGGTGGCCGCCTCGGATGACATGGTGACCATGATGCGCACGGTGCGCTTGCCCGCAGCGATTCCAAGCAAAGTGTCACTGCAATTGTTCAACAACATCGGGCCGGTTGTGGCATTCACCTGCATCTCGGTCAAAAGTGCGTCTGGCACAGGGATTTGGGCCAGGCGATGCAACGCGACACTGACTGTATTCAGCGCACTCAACGCATGTGATTCGGCGCGACCCAACGAGCTAAGACCCAACGCAGCTAAATCCTGTTGCAGTTGGCGCATATCTATCTGGCGAAGCGCGAGGTAGTGCAACAGGTTGCGTGCGCTGCTTTGATGATTGGAGTCCATCGCCTCCAACTCGGCCCGGAACGTGTGTTCCAACGCGATGGCACGCGTATGGATTGCCGCAATCCGCGGGATCAACTGCTTGGCTTGCTCTTTGATTTTGTTTCGCATAGTTCAACACGGTCTTTATTCTTTATAATGAAGTTATTGTCAACCGTGTTGGTTAAGATTGCGTCCCCGACCACCATCCAGAGCGCCGAGGCGGGCAGCACATACCCGACCCAGCGGGGCTGCATCCGTCCCCGAATGAATGGGATCGCGAGAAGCACACTCCCAACAAACCAGGCAACCAGTCCGGCGATAAAGGCAATGACGAACCCCGCAGGGAGGGGCGTAGAAGAGGCGACGAGCGAGGGCGCTTTGTCAGCCAACCACGGCAACACAAGCATGCTATAAAGACTCAGGAACAGACCGAAAAACATCCATGCGACAGCGATCAGCACGACGCCGACCAAGCCGAGCAAGCCGGTCGGGCTGGTCATCCAGGCATACAGCGCAGGCAATCCTAGGAGCACCAGCGCGGCACCCAGCACGCCGAGTGCGTTGATCGGCACCCAAAGGCCTTCCTTCGCAAAGGTGGAGGGGTCCAGACCAGCGGTGATCAATGACCTTAACACGACATGGACAACGAATACGACGGCACCGATTAAGAGACCAAGTCCGTTGATGCGGGAGAGCTGTGAGCTAGTCATCTTCCTAACCCCCACAACTTTTGATGCAACTTTTTCTTTCATCATTT
This sequence comes from Chloroflexota bacterium, assembly GCA_031392845.1. Lineage (GTDB taxonomy): Bacteria > Chloroflexota > Anaerolineae > J036 > Brachytrichaceae > JANMVQ01. The sequence continues at coordinate 9,054 of JANMVQ010000256.1, read as the reverse complement.
TGTTACCTTTTTATATAATTATTTTTGTTTTTTTGCAACTTTGGGTAAAGAAAAACGCGAGTGAGCGTATGTGGCCCCCAAATAACCGTGACGATTGCGGCGACGAAGGCGGTGATGAGGCCAGCGATACTCGGGAAAAAAACAGGAGCCAGGAACCAACAGACGTTGATCATGGCGTGAAACAGCGCCATGCCGAATACACTCCGGCCCGTGTTGTTGTAGAGCCAAACCATCAGAACTCGCAAAGCCAGCGTGCCGAGAGACCACCAGGCAATCCATTCAGGCGAGCGGTGAGCTTGCATCAACGGGACGAAGTGCCATACGGCCCACACCGACCCTAGCAGAAGGCTGGCCTGGAGCGCGTTCCACCGAGCTTGCAGGGGGTCGGTGATGTATCCCGACCAGCCTAGCTCTTCTCCAAGAGCGCCGATGAAGAATGCCAGAAAAATGACCAGCGCTGCAAGAACCGAGAATTGCGGAGTTGCAAGCGCCGACCCCGTCAAGCGCATCACGCCATACGATAAAACTACGATGCCCGGCATCAGAAAAACGATGGGGACGTACCAGACCTTGGCTGTGATTCGCTTGTAATCAAAAGACCTTTTGAGCAGCGCCTTTACACCTTCGGTCTTGTTCTCTCTGTAAACAAGAATCAAAGCTGCCAGCATTGGGCAAAAAGCCATAAGGGCGCTCACGGGTAGCGTCGGCATCAGTTGTACGTCGGTCACAGCACCGAGCAGCCAGAACGGAACAGACAGCGCAAAGACCAACGCGAAGAACTTAAGCGGTGATCTGCGGTTGTTTAGGATGGGGCGAGCGTTTGTTTTGTTCATGTGCAGTAGATTTAGGTTGGCGGGTTTCGAAGATCACTTCAGGGTATTGCTTTGTCGGCCCATCCAGCAACGCGGCTGGTTGGCCTTTCAAGTGCCGATCAAAAAACGCCAACGCGTAGGCGTTGATGATGTCATGCGCCCGCTGTCCATCCATCGGCCCGGTGATGCCCAGGCGCGAGAAAAGCGGAGACCAGTTCGGGATGTCCATAAAGTTGCTGTGGAACGCGCCGGGCAGTTGCACGAAGTAGCCCGCTCCCGCGAGGCCCTCAAACGCCGCTCGCATGGTGGTCTGGTGGGCCAATATCTCCGCCTCGGGCCAACCGCCAGCGCGCTGCCGTTCGAGTCGCATACTGTCTGCATCACGGGTGAGCCACATGCTGGGCTGCGTTAAGCCTGCCTCCACCACATCGGTCGGCACCGGAGCATCCATCATCAGACAAGCTCCCAGGCGTGGCTCCAGTCGGCAGGCTTCGCCCACGACAATGCCACCCAGCGAGACCCCGAAGGTGCCAACATGCTGCATGTCCAGCCGCCCAGTCAGGATATTGTTTGGATCAGCCTGATTCAGCGCAATCAGTTGGTCTAGCGTGAAGACAACATCTTGCGCGAGATACGGGATGATGCTACCGCCCGTAAGTGTTCTGCCGTTCAACGGGGGCGCACTAATCCCAGGCAGGTAACTGGGGCCAACAAAGTCATGAAACTGTGCCACAGTCAGCCCAACCACTTGGTGCCCATCTGGGAACACCACATCCACCGCCGCGCCCGGCTGATCTATTGCCGCAACGATGTAGCCGTGCGAGACCAGTTCCTCGATCTGGAAGGTGTTCATCTGGCGAAAGCCGGTGGCCCCTTCTAAAAAGAGCAGCACCGGGTAGCTGGGTTCACCATCGGCCACGGGTGCAGACGGGAGGGCGTTCGTGGTGACATACTTGAAGTGTCCGAAGATGAATTCAGGAAGATGATGTATCCGCGCAAAAGCCGCCATCACAGCATTGGCATCCTGCATGTAGGGCGCACGCGAGGATGATGAGTCTGACTTGGCGGGATACCAGACCTGCACCATCAACTCACGACGGGTATTCGGATCAGTGGAGAAAATGTCAGGACGACTCGCGTCCACCCAGTGGTAGGTCAACGTGCCAATTTGGTATGGCCCACTGGGATGGGGGAAGCGGAACACGGGAAGTGCCATCGGCAAAGCAATGGAGACCGCCAGCCCGAGTGTGCCCAGGCCGACGACAAGGCGATGGGCGGGCAGACCCGCTGATGCGATGTTCTGCAGCAGCCAGACCAGGAAGAACAGCCCGGTCAGGGCGTATACTGGGATCATCTGCCAGCGCACACCCTCCACCAGCGTCTGCGCGACGGCTATCAGCAGCGCGATGGGCACCCAATAATGCATCCAACGCATTGCGCGGGGCAACGGAACCGTTAGCACGAAAAGCGCGAGCAGATTGGCAAGTAACAACAGGGTTTCAATGAGTCTCATATACATTATCACCAGTTCGACCGGACGGCGCAGTGAACGCAGCATGGCATCCGCATAGCCAACGCGAATGAGTAACTGTGGGTGCACAGCGCCGAGTCGAATGCATAGGGTTATTGGGCGGGGGTAAAGATTTACGCTTTCTATAATCAACAGCGCAGACGAACATCGCCAGGCTCATGTCCAAACACTCGATCAAGCCAATCAAAGATCACCAAATGCGCCAGGCGCAGATTATTCAACTGGCAGTGACCATCTGCGCCTTCGGCGGCGTTAAATTCGCGCAACGTCACATCTACTCCGCGCTGCCGGAAATTATCATACAGTTCAAGGGTCTGACGTTTGAGTTCCTGCGCTTCTCCTTCACTCATTAGAAAGAGAGACGGGCAGTTGATGCTGGAATAGTTCACCACTCTTGCTTCGGCAAATACTTGATCGATGGCGCTCTTGAAATCCGTTGTGCCAAATTGCCAAGCGTACTTTTCGAGATTGATTTCAGCGCTCTCGTTCAACGAACCTGCCAGTCGCATGAATATGTTGAGCGCCCAGCCAGGCGTTTTCAGCGCGCTGCCAAACTCACGTCGAAACAATTCGGCAATATCGAAAATTGGGGTGCTTGCGATCCAGGCTTTGATGCGGGCATCCGACGCGACGCTCTGAGCGGCAAAATACCCACCGCCGCTGACGCCATAAACAGCAATTTGCTCTGGCTTCACACTAGCATTCGCTTCAAGCCAGTCAAGGATAGTGCTAACTGGCTTATTCATATCCACACGAAAATGCTGCCCACGACTCGGCGTCTTACCCTGACCAGGCAGGTCAACCATCATCACGTTGTAGCCGCGTTTCCAGCCGGGGTAACCGGCAAAGTAGAAGAGGTCCTCCCGGAAAGTATCCCCACCGCCCACCATTACCACCACCGGGCGTGGCTTCCGGTCATGCTCCAGATAGTAGCCCGGCAAAGTAGTCGTCTCGAACGGCACCTCAATCTGACGCAGCGGCACCCCAATCAAATCAATGCCTTGCTGAAACGCCTTTTCCATCTCTTGCACGCGCTTATGAAAGTCGCTCACGGTAGGTTTGGTGTATTGCAAAGCCGCCCGGTACGCATATGTCGCGCCCAGATAGAACTGTCCAGCCGCCAGCCTTTGCTGATTTTTGATGAATTCTTGCGCCTGTTCGATTTGATATTCGCCCAGGTGTGAAAATCCCTCACACCAACCGACCGGATCGCCATCCTTCATATCGTGCACAGCATAAAAGGCCTGTGAGGGAGACATGCCGATTATTTGACTCACCCCTATCGTCCAATTCAACATGAAGTCCATGTCTTCATTCTTGAACCGCGTACTGTACTTCTGACGCTTCAAAATAGCTTCATTTTTGTTTATAGTCATGCGCCTTCACCTTATTATTCAAGAATATGCTTACAACCGGACATGATTGTGATTTACTTCTGCTCCCGCAATAAACCGACTTTGTCCGCCGTTCGTTTATCCATGAATGCGAGCAACACGATCGCCAAACCAATCAAGAAAAATGTGGGATGCAACCATGAGACCCCGCGGATCATAGCGACCTCTACCACGATCCAGATCATCTGCCCAAGTCCGATGATCGCCGCCACAGCCAACGACCAGTGCACGTGCAATGAGCGCGTCAATGGCTCCGTCCAAGCCCAGCGTGGCCGAGCGATCAACCCGTACAGCGCAATCAGCGAGCCGACACCGAATAGTATGAACAGAATGAGGCCCGGCAGGGTGAAGTCTGAGAAGGGTGAGTTGGCGAGGATGCTCACCGGCATGCCAAACCCGCTGCCATCGGGCCGAATGATCAGCGAGCCACCACCGAATAAGGCACCGAACGCAAGGAAGAGCAAGAAGGCGATTAGCAGAAAGTGAGGTTCGATTCGTCGTTTGGATTGAGTTTTCATTGGGGCTTTCTCGAATGTCAGGCGGAAGATTAATGGCAACCAGATAAAAGGCTTTTATGCGATTTGCTTCGGCTGCCGCGACAAATTGGTTGGTTTGAACAAGATCACCACGAGCACGGCCCAAACTGTCACGACCACGCTCATGAGAGTGGCGACACTGTCTCCACCGGCTTTAGAAGCGGATAGAAAGTCAAACAGCGCGTGGAAGAGAATGACCATGAGCAGGCTACCGCGCGTGCCGTTGTAGATCCACGTGAACACGATTGACGCGGCCAGGATTGACATGAAAAACAGCGGCAACCCTGCCACACCCATGGCCATATACGTTTCTCGATAAAAGAAGGCGGGCAAGTGCCAGAACGTCCATACTGCGCCCACGATCAGCGTTGCCGTCAGCGCATTGCGGTTTTTCTGAAGGCGGGGCAATGCGTAGCCCCGCCAACCGATCTCTTCACCTAAGCCAAATGTGAGTAACCACAGCAGGAACGCACCTGCTGGGCCAAGATAAGGCAAATAATCCACCTCGCCCAGTAACCATAGATTTGGCCCTGTTCCCTGCGTGGCATAGCCCACGAGGGCTGCAATCACAAATAAAGCGATTGGCCCCAGAACTGAAAAGATCATCCAGCCAAAACCGACGCGCCACTTCAGTAACCCTGCTAATAGTTGACGAATGCCTGGGCGACCTTCGGTTGCGGCAGTGACAAGCAGCGCCGATAGCATTGGCCCAAAGGCAGCGAGATAGTGCAGCCCGAAGGGAACCGGAACATGCAGCCAACCTTGGGCAACGGCTGCGAGTGGGAGTTCAATAGCCCATGAAATTGCGTAGGCCAGCACGAAGTAGGCCACGACTGGGTGCCGTTTGAGTACGGTGTTGAAAGCGTTTGTCATGAAGTTGGGCCGGGTCAGTCCACTTGATTCTGTCATTGTGAAATTGGGCTTGCCAGTAATTCACAGTCCCTTTGTGCGAATGGTGTCACTCACGTCCACGTTGAAGACGATGTCCTCAACGTGAAACACGGCCCACGGTTTGCCATCATTCATCCAGATCACCGCGCCCGATGTCAAAAATGGCTTGCCAGCACGCATAGTCCACGCCACAGACTGATTAAGCCACAGCACTTTTGGCTTGCCGTCGGAGCCTTGATAGCGCATGGATTCGAACCAGGTGATGAGTCCGGTGTCTGGGTCGAAGCGCACGACAAAGGTCTCGTGGTCGCTATTGAATGGAACGACCAACAACGCGGTCACATCGTCCACAGGTTCCCAACGCACGCGCGAGTCAGTCAAATAGATTGCGGGAAACCAAATCGCTTCGGCCCACACGGCGAGGTTTGCGCCCTGGTCAATCTGCTCGCCTTCGCTCACGCCGAACGGCAGTTCCATGCGTCCCTTGCCATCCAGAAAGCGCTCGTTCACCTTGAGGATCGGCAGGCCGAAGAAGGTCGCCTCGATGTAGTGCCGATAGCCCTGACCGGCCTCGTGGATGAAGCGAAAGCGGGCCGGGAACATGAATGGGCCAACGGGTCGCATCTCGGCGCGACCGGTAATGACGACGGTCTTGATCACTGGGATGCGATCACCGTAGACTGCGCGGTAGAAACGCTCGACCGGCGCAGGCAGCCCGCTGGGCAAGGCGATGGTTTCTATCGCAGGCGCATTCGCAGGATACGCTGCAAATGGGCTGGGTTTGATGTTCAGCCCTAGCCAGCCCAGGATTGGAACAGCCAGTGCAACACCGGCCAGAACGCTTAGTGCTTTCATAATGTCTTGTTTACCCTCCTGGCGTCACCGACCCCACCGCCATGAAGGTGAAGATCACCGTATCCATGACAAAGTGAATCAGCCACGCCCAGAAAAAGCCTTTGGTCTCCAACATGCTTCTGCCCAGCAGCCAGCCCAGCAGGCCTGCCATCACCACACCCACAATGCCATACGGCACGCCATAGAAATGCCCGATGCCAAAATAAACTGAGGTCATCAGCAGCGACTGCCCACCCCCGACCACCGGGGCCAGTGCGCCCAACTGCGGGGCGCGGTAGCTCATCTCTTCTCCAAACGCATTCAGGACGGCGAACAGCACCACAAACGGCAGCAGTGGCAGCGCCTTTGGCAGGTTCGCCAGTGGCGCGCCGCCCGCAATGACGATGAACGCAGTGAGGCCACCCGCCAAACCCAACGCCATCATCGGCCCCAGTTTGTTCCATGTGGAAGGGCGCGTCATGCCCACAAATTTGATCGGTGCAGCGGGCGCATCCAGCTTGCCGACGGTGAAGAAGAATGCGCTGCGCTGGCGCATCAGCAGCCAACTGGCGGCCAGCATGATGAGCGCGACACCCAGACGTTGCACTTGACTGAATGCCAGCGAATTGACGAACGAGCCGTCCGTGGTTGAGATCACCCGCTGCGTTTGTAGTTGCACCGCAACGGTGTTGACAGCCCACTGCGCCAGATACAACGCCAGAAACAGGGCAAAGAACAGCTGCAATTGACGAAGTGGATGCTGTGCATGAACCACCAAGCTGAGCAGCAGCCCAATCGCGAGCAAACATACTTGCGGCCACGGCAACCACGGCATTGGGGTGTGCAGGACTTCGCGGAAGAAAATGATGGGCAACTGCGAGATCAACAGGACAACGGCCCACGCTGTGATTAGCACAACGCTGGAGCGCCGCCCAACAAAGATTTGAGATCGTGATGTAGTGGTCATTATTAACAATCAACTAGATCAATGAGACGGCTTATAGGTCTCCGGCAGCACCGTCTCGATCATGATCTTGTGGAATGCCTCGAACTGCTCGAACGCCACCGAGTGCCCAGCGTTCTCGAACGAGAACATGCGCTTGCTGGGTGCATCAAGTTGGTTGAACCATTCCACGGTCAGATCGCGCCGAGCTTTAAGTTCAGCCTGCCCATCCAGAATGTAAACAGGCACTTCGAGCCGAGTCACATCGCGGCGAAAATCAATTTGCTGAAGCTGCGGGTACATGACCGTGAACATGTCCGTTAATCCGCGCAACACATTGAACTTTTCGATGAGGCTGTATTCGCTTCCGAATACACCATACGGGCCAATGTTGGCAGCATTGCCACGGTCCCTGTAGACCTGTGGCGGTGTATAGGGCTTGTAAAGTGCGTCGTATTGGCTCATGACGAAGGCATTGGCGTAGGGGGTGTCGGCATAGGGTGGCTCACCAAAGGCACGCATCTTGGTCGCTGTCGCAGTGTCACCCTTGCTGGCTGCCAGGTCGAGGACATCGTGGTACAGCCGCTGATCCGTCTCGCGTATGCTGACCATCTGCCCGCTGCCGATCCAGGCGAAATACAAATCTGGCCGGCGCTGCACTGCCAGCACGCCCAGCGCACTGCCCCACGATTCACCGACCAAATAAATCTTGTCTTCACCAAAACGCTGCCGTAGATAATTGGTTAACTCAACCGTATCCAGCACGGCCTGCTCGAGCGTCAACGACGACACTGGATCAATCGCGGCATAAGACTTGCCCGTCCCGCGTTGATCCCAACCGACCACAACGAAATCGTTGCTCAGGTCGTCAAACAGCACGCGCGAAAAGGGCAGATCACTTTGCCCAGGCCCACCGCTTAGATAGAGCAAAACGGGCTTGTCGGCGCTGTGGGCGCGAATCATGATCCATTGATCCGCGCCACCCAGCCGAACTTTTTCCAGGCTGGCAATACTGCCTGACAACGGCTTGGCATCTGCGCCGAGAATCGCAGGCGTGCTGGCTGGCCGCATGATGAACACCGCTTGCGTCATTAACCCAACGCCAGCCAGCACCATCGGCACCCAGGCAATTGGGCTGGCCGGGCGAAGCGCAGGTTGAGCCAGCATCGCGCCCAGACCTGCGCCGAAGGCCAGCGGCGCCAACCCCACCAGTGCATACAGGCCGCGCCCTAAGATGAGCCCCAGAATGCCATACACATTGTCGAGCCGAATTGCGCCCACGCTTGGCTCACCCATGCCCAGGCGTGCCAGTTCCATGGCCGTGATGTGCGCGATTAGCACAATGAGGATGCCCCACCGCGAGCGCGTCGCCCATCCCGCGAACAGCCCAACAATCAGGCAGATAGCCATGACGATGAGCGCCTGAATCGCAGTCGCGGGGCCATGTGGCATGGCTCGGGCGATGACCAAACCGCTCAACAGCGCAACACCAATCGTGAGCGCGATGGCGATGCGCGGGTTGAGCCAGATTGGGTTCAACAGCGGAGATACCGTAGGGTGCGTGGTTTCTAAAGTTGTATTTGTAATCATTGAATAACTTCCTTCCAAAAGTGCAGACTTGTCAGCAACAAGACATGCTGGTGAATACAACACGCTGCTTCCGACATCCAAGTGTCTCGTTAACGTTTTTCATGCTGACCGGAAATAGACGAACGCGCCGTGCGTAACATGCGCGGCGAGGAAAACGAGACATACGAGTAGATACATCCACCAGCGGTAAAAGTGTCCCCAAAAGAGCCGTTTGCCCAACATGGCAAGGCTGGGCAGCCATAGGATCGGCGTGTAGGCAGGAGCAAGTGAACCAAGAATACTTAACGACCAAGCGCTATTGGGAAAGTACATTAAGGGCAACCAACTGGCGAAATAGACAAGAGTCCCGAGCACGAACACCAACAAAGCCTGCCGTTCTGGTTTTGTCGCAATTTGAAGCGACATGACGAATGGAAGACCGAACACCAAAGCTCGGAGCAAATTCTCGATTACCACCAATGGAGTGGGAATGTCCCGCCAGAACTCTGACATCGCGGACGCGGGCATCAGCGTGCTCGTGAAC
>JANMVQ010000516.1:0-4444 GCA_031392845.1 Chloroflexota bacterium | reverse complement strand
GCGCGCAGCCACGACTCTCTCGCTACACGCTTGGCGCAGGCCAAAGCCGAGCGGGTCAGCCAGTCTTGGCGCAGCATTCCACACTTCTATATGTCGATCACCATCGACCTATCAAAAGTAGTGCAGCGCAAGGCCACGGCAGACACATCTAAAACACGCCTGACCTATACCGACTTCATGGCGGAAGCACTGGCGAAGACGTTGGCGCAGTATCCGATGTTTAATGGCCATTGGCAACATGACGCATTCGTCGCCAGTAGTGAAATTCGGTTGGGGTTGGTGGTGCAAACTGAGCGTGGGTTGATCATTCCAGCGATGCGCGATCTGCGTGGCCGGACGCTCGAAGATATTGCGGCCGAACGCGAGCGATTGGTGCAGCAGGCCTTGATGGGATCGCTTAGCGCCGCTGCCATGTCAGAGCCAACCGTCACGCTGTCCAATGTCGGCCCTGGGCATATCGATGCCTTTACCGCCATCATCAGTCCGCCGCAAGTCGCCATATTATCTGTCGGCAGCGTGCAACCGCGCCCGATGGTCGACAACGGCACGCTTGTGGTGCGAACTGCCGCTGTCGTTACCCTTGGGGCCGATCATCGCGCCATCGATGGTCGCCAATCTGCTGCGTTTCTGGAAACCCTTAAAGCTATGCTGGAGTCGTGATCGCTGATGAAAGTGCTGGAAGGCGAGGCCAAGGCAGTTCTGGCAGAGGGTGGCTTGCGCGTGCCGCGTGGCCAGATCGTCACAACGCCAGAAGCCGCCGCACAGGTAGCACTTCAGCTCAATCGATCAGTGGTCGTTAAATCGCAGATTCCGACCGGTGGACGGATGAAAGCCGGTGGTATTTCTTTCGCCGACACGCCTGAAGCCACGGCCATCGCCGCGCAGACGCTGCTGGGTCGTTCCATCTTGGGCTTTCCGGTCAACGCGGTGCTGGTTGAAGAGCACATCGCACACCGCACTGAGTTGTTCGTTGGTGTGCTTTATGACGGCTACACGCGCCGCCCCAGTGTTATTGCCACGCGCGCAGGCGGCATCGATGTTGAAAGTGGCGCGAGCACCGTGCAACGTGGCTTTTCGCTATTGGTTGGCAAAGCCGTACTGGATTCCATTGGGCAGGAGGTTGCCGCCGCGCTTGGATTTTCCGAGCAACCCTTACTGCGTTTGAGTTCGATCATCAGCAATTTGATGGCGCACTTTGTCGCCCTTGATGCTGTGCTGCTCGAAATTAACCCACTGGTACTCACCACGGACGACCAATGGATTGCGGCGGATGTGCATTTGGAGTTGGATGATGATGCCGCTTTTCGCTACAAAGAGCTGTTGGCCAAGTTGCCGTTCAGCGTTCGCGAGACTGATCGGCGTTCGGAATTTGAGCGGCGCGCGGCTGAAATCGATAGTGCTGACCATCGAGGTGTGGCAGGCCGACTGGTGCCATTTGGTGGCAACCTAGGTTTGTTAATTGGTGGCGGAGGTGCCAGTTTGACCATCATGGATGCGGTGCTCGATGCTGGGCTCAAACCCGCCAATTATTGTGAAATCGGTGGCAACCCCAGTGTGTGGAAGATCAAGGAGCTGACCAAACTGATTTTGCAACAACCCGGCGTGGACAAACTGGCCGTGATGATGAATGTGGTCAGCAACACCCGGGTCGATTTGGTGGCCCGGGGGGTGATCAAAGGCGTGCTGGAGTTGGGCCGCGTCCCAAGCAAGGTCATCACCGCCTTCCGCATCCCAGGCTCATGGGAGGATGAAGGCGCGGCGATTCTGGGCCACTATGGCATTGCGTTTTTTGATCGACGGGTCAGCTTCGATCAGGTGGTCGAGCAGATCGTGCGCGAGGGATGATGGCGATACTGGCATTTGCAGAAACCCGCATCTTGGTGCAGGGCATTACTGGGCGCGAGGCCGTAACCTTTGCGTTGGAGTCCATCCAGTATGGGGCCAAGATCAGCGCGGGTGTCACGCCTGGGAAAGGCGGGCAGGCCGTGCATGGTATTCCGGTGTATGACACAGTCGCGCAGGCCCTGCGTGTTTACCCGTGCAACGCGACAGTAATCTCTGTCCCTGCCCGAGCGGTGCTTGCTGCCGCCGGCGAGGCGTTGGATAACGGCCTCAAGCTGTTGGTCATCGTCACCGAACGTATCCCGCGTCGTGATGTGGTTATGCTTTTGGAACGAGCGGCCAGCGCTGGCGCACGGGTCATAGGTCCGAATAGCTTGGGGATCATCACGCCGGGCCAAACGCGTATTGGCATGTGCGGTGGCTCGGCTGATGCGGTACGGCGAGCGTATTCCCCCGGCCCAGTCGGGGTGATCTCGCGCAGCGGCGGCATGATGACGGAGATCGCAAGCTTGCTCACCCAGGCTGGGATTGGCCAAAGCACCTGCGTCAGTATTGGGGGCGATCCGATTATCGGCAGCACTGTACTGGATCTGTTGCCGTTGTATGAGGGCGATGCCGACACACACGCGCTGGTGCTGTTCTGCGAGCCGGGCGGGGTGATGGAGGAGCAACTGGCGGAGCACTTGGCGCAACACCCGAGTCGGTTGAAGATCATTGCCTTTGTGGCTGGCCGATTTGCTGAGCAACGCCAAGGCATGCGCTTTGGTCACGCGGGATCGATGGTCGAGGGTAACCGCGGTAGCCCCAGCGCCAAAATGTCGATCTTGCGCGCGGCCGGTGTGCGCGTGGCGGACAAAGTCTCGCAAATTCCGCTGCTGGTGCGCGCGGCGCTGGATGAAAATGCTTTGAGGATTGGGCGCTAACGGTCAATCGGAACTATGGGCATCTTTATTAACATTACCTGTGACCAACGGCAGATCGACCCACACGTGGCCCACCAGCTTGTGGCAACCTGCCCGGTCGATATTTTTGCGATCAATGCAGATCAGGCGGGCGAGCGGCTGATCATCAAGCTTGATGAGGTTGATGAATGCACGCTGTGCGAATTGTGCCTAAAACTTGTGCCAGCGGGGGCGCTCGTCATTCACAAGCGCTACAAGGATCAACGCTTGGGTGCGGTGTAAGGAGGGGTGTTATGGGCGATCTCATTTGGCGAACGGGCTTGTCGCGAGTGGAACCCAATCAGATCGATGTGCGGGGCTATGCCATTGCTGATCTCATCGGGCGGGCTTCGTTTGGCGACATGGTCTTTCTGCTGCTCAACGGCGAGTGGCCACAACGGCAGGAAGGCCGACTTATCGAGGCGATCTTGGTATCGAGCTGCGACCATAGCTTGGCTGCTCCGTCCACTGATGCCACCCGTTTGGTGGCTTCATCGGGTGTGCCGTTGCCCTCGGCCGTCGCAGCGGGGTTGCTGGCGGTCGGCGAGTTTCATGGTGGGGCGATAGAACGTTGCGCCCAAATCATGCTCGAAGCGCTGCCGCCCAATGAACTCAATCTGGTCGGCGCTGCAAATCGGTTGGTGGCGACCGCGCGCGAGCGTGGGGAACGCGTCCCGGGGTATGGCCATCCCGTTCATGCGGTAGACCCGCGCGTCGCACCCTTGTTCAAGTTGGCCATTGACTTAAACCTTTCGGGGCGCTGGGTCAGCCTGGCGCAAGATATTCAGCGGGCGTTACTTGAGCAAACCGGCCGACCGCTGCCCATGAATGTGGATGGCGCGATTGCGGCCTTGTTGCTGGAGATGGGATTGGACTGGCGGGTCGGCAAAGCGTTATTTCTGATCTCGCGTGCCGCCGGCCTATCCGCCCACTATCTTGAACAGGTCACCCGCGAGCGGCCATTCAAGGCGGCAAGCCACGACCAAATCATTTATGACGGCCCAGCTACTCGGAAGCTGCCGGATGCGTAAAGACATCCACCGATTACCTTAGAACCTATCTCTAAACTGATGTGTAAGCATCCTGAGCGAAGTCGAAGATTCTCTCTAGTTTGTCAAGCGTTTTGGAGCACATTTCGAAGGATCAAAGTAGGTATGCGAGCGAAAGACAGCCCAAGCCCACAGCAGGATCTTGCGTGCGGCCGCAATCAAGGCGACCATGCGCATTTTGCCGCGACCAACCATGCCTTCGTAAAAGTCGCGCAGGGGGTTCTTGCCGCGCTTGCCGCCCAAGGCGGCCATGAAAAGCAGACGGCGCATTTCAGGGTCGCCGGTTTTGGAGATATGGCCGTGTCGATTACGCGTGCCACTCTGACTGGTGCCAGGGTCCAGACCGACAAAAGCAGTCAGGGCTTTGTCGGAGCCGCGGCCACCGGTCATGGCATACCAACGCGCCAACAGGGCAAACAAAGGCAACAGCGTTTTAACCCCAACGCCGGGGACGCTGTCGAGTTGGTCGAGTTGTTCTTGCACATCGGGATGACGATCAATCACATCCTGGATGGCTTGCTCGATATCGGCCAAGGCTTGGATTGCCGCAGTGATGATTGCGCTAATGCTGTTGGGCACAATGTCGTTGCTCAGCGTCGGTCGCAAGGCATA
>JANMVQ010000180.1:0-4180 GCA_031392845.1 Chloroflexota bacterium | reverse complement strand
TTCTTCCTCTCGCAAAAACTCTTCGTCCAGGGTGTGCAATTGACCGGTATGGGTGGACGATAGGCGTTCATAAGGTAATGTTCATAAGGTTTGGAAGGTTCGGGTGTTTGAACGTTTGTAAGCACCTGAACCTTCGAACTTGCAGCACTTTATGAACCTTCCCAACCTTCCTAACATCATGTTTCAACCTACACTCGATTCCGTTCGTTCGCATCAAATTCCCGATTGGTTTCACGATGCCAAGTTGGGCATCTTTGTTCACTGGGGCCTATATTCTGTGCCGGCTTGGGCGCCACTGACGGGTGAACTAGGCCAGGTGATTGCGCAGGAAGGCGGCTGGCTGAATTGGTTCTCGAACAATCCGTATGCCGAGTGGTATCAGAACTCGCTGGCGATCGGCAAGGGCGAGACCTATGAGCATCACGTCAAGACATATGGTGCTGACTTCAAGTATGAGGATTTTGCACCCATGTTCAACGAGGCGGCAAAAAACTTCAATGCGGACAAACTGGCCGATGCTATCAAACGGGCTGGGGCGCAGTATGCAGTGCTGACCACCAAGCATCACGAAGGATTTTTATTGTGGCCGAGTACGCAGCCCAATCCCCATAAGCACGACTGGCAGTTGAAGCACGATGTGGTGGGTGCGCTGACCGATGCCGTGCGCGCTCGCGATATAAAGATGGGACTGTACTACTCCGGCGGTCTTGACTGGACCTTTAACACCCATGTGATCAAAGATATCGCTGATCTATTCGTCGGCGTGCCGCAATCACCTGAATACGAGGCTTATTCAACAGGGCATATTCGGGAGTTGGTCGACCGCTATCACCCCAGCGTGCTATGGAACGACATCGGTTATCCACGTCTGGCGAATTTGCCGCAGTTGTTTGCCGATTACTACAACGCGGTGCCGGACGGAGTGATCAACGATCGCTTTGTGCAGGCGCCAGCCATTGATCCGCAAGAACTCATGGCGAAAATGGCCAGCGGCGAGGGTGCCTTGCCGGTCCCGGCACACTACGATTTCCGCACCCCAGAATACACGATTGTGCCAGATGTCACTCCCCATAAGTGGGAGAGTTGCCGCGGCATCGGTTTCTCGTTTGGCTACAACCAGAACGACAACGACGCTAATTTGCTCTCGGTCGAAGATTTGGTGCGTTCATTCGTGGACATCGTCAGTAAGAATGGCAATCTGCTGCTCAATATTGGCCCACGGGCCGATGGTTCATTGCCGGAAAATCAACTGGCGCGTTTGATTGGGCTAGGTGACTGGCTGGCAGTAAATGGTGAGGGCATTTACGGGACCCGTCCTTGGAATCACGCTGCGGGCAAGGCGCACGCAGGCACTCAGGAGATCGAACTGCGCTTTACACAGAAGGGCCATGACCTATTCATTGCGCTGATGGGGACACCACAGCAGCGTGAGGTGACTCTAGCAAATGTGACTGTACCTGAAGGTGCAACTGTCCATTTGCTTGGCTACGCTGCGCCCCTTACTGCCGAACAGCGCGGTGATCACGTGGCCGTTACACTGCCATCATCCCTAGAGCCCTCGCCGGTGCATATGCTGAAGGTGGGCTGAGTCTGTTCTGAGTCATCCGCGTTCTTGAAAAGACATGACCAATCATTTCGAACCCAATTGGGAATCCCTCAAAAATGTCGGTGTACCCGACTGGTATATCAACGGCAAATTCGGCATTTTTATTCATTGGGGCGTGTATTGTGTGCCGGCGTTTGGCAATGAGTGGTATCCGCGCAACATGTACGTCCAAGGCTCACCGGAATTTGAACATCATGTCAAAACCTATGGGCCCCATGCAAAATTCGGTTATAAGGACTTCATCCCGCAATTTAGGGCTGAGAAGTTCAACGCCGATGAATGGGCGACCCTGTTTAAGAAAGCTGGCGCAAGGTTCGTCGTGCCAGTGGCCGAGCATCATGATGGCTTTGCCATGTATGAGACACGCTATAACCGATTTAACGCCGTCAACATGGGGCCAAAGCGCGATGTGATTGCCGAAATTGCTAAAGCCACCCGAGACCAAGGCATGGT
Source organism: Chloroflexota bacterium (assembly GCA_031392845.1). Classification (GTDB taxonomy): domain Bacteria; phylum Chloroflexota; class Anaerolineae; order J036; family Brachytrichaceae; genus JANMVQ01. The sequence goes on along the minus strand of JANMVQ010000180.1, from coordinate 2,121 downwards.
GTTTGGTCTGTCCTCCCACCGCGCCGAACACTGGTGGTTCTTCGATGAAGGCACCAAGTTCGACTCGGACGTAAACAACCCCGTCAATGCTGAACTCTATGGCCCGGCTCGTCCCAAAGATACAAATCCAAATCGTGCCTTCCTTGATGACTATCTGGTGCGCACCTGTGAACTGGTTGACAAGTATCAGCCGCAATTGGTTTGGTTCGATTGGTGGATCGAGGAACCAGCCTATCATGCTGCTATCCAGCGTTTTGCCGCCTACTACTACAACCGAGGCTTGGAGTGGGGTAAAGGTGTCTCGATCAATTACAAGTTTGGCCCCTTCCCCGAAGGCACCGCTATCTTTGATATTGAGCGCGGCCAACTGCAAGGCATTCGTCCACTGTTCTGGCAGAACGACACATCTGTTTCTAAGAATTCGTGGGGTTACATCGACGCCCACGATTACAAGATCGCCAACGATATCATTAGCGACCTGGCCGATATCGTCAGCAAGAATGGCGCGCTGCTGCTGAACATTGGCCCCAAGGCAGATGGGACGATTCCAGAAACCGAACAGAAGATGCTCTTGGAAATTGGCAATTGGTTGAGCGTCAACGGTGAAGCCATATACAACACGCGCCCGTGGGTGGTCTTTGGTGAAGGCCCAACCCAGGTCGCGCAGGGTGCCTTCACCGATACCAAGCGCACCGCGTTCACCTCGCAGGATATTCGCTTCACCACGAATGGCAACACTTTATATGCCATTTGTCTCGCCCCGCCACAGGGCGAGGTTACGATCAAGTCGTTGGCCGAGCGCCCGCAGCACGCGCCTCCGATCACCTGGGCTAATGTGACCCATGTTGAGCTATTGGGTGGTAACGCGATTACTTGGCAGCGTGCTGCCGATGGCCTGAACATCAAGCTCGGTGACAACAAGCTGGCCGACCGCGCCTGCGTATTCAAAATTTCGCTGGTGTGATCATGCGTGTTATACCCAGCAAGTCGATGCTGGATTGGCGCTGACATTCTCGACGCGATCGTACATGATTGAAGCACGCATGCCATGACTCAACTCAAGACTTTCTAGGTAGCAACGCGGGTTGATCAACTCGCAATAAAAAGAGCGACCTGATTCAGGTCGCTCTTCTAAACTAGCCTTTGAAACTGATTTCCGACTCAGGCCTTCTTGGCCACAGCCTTATTCAGCTGCTTCACCAAGCGGCTCTTGCGGCGGGCGGCTGCGTTGCCGTGAATGATGCCTTTGCCAGCGGCCTTATCGAGTGCGCTGATCGCCTTGACCACTTCTTCTTGTGCTGCTGGAACATCCTTGGCTGCGAGCAGCGACTTGGTGTTCTTGACGAATGTGCGTGCGCGGGAACGATGCCAGCGGTTGAACGCAGCTTTACGGGCGCTATTGCGGATACGCTGTTGTGCAGATGCAGTATTTGCCACGAAATTACTCCTTAACTTGACTGAACTACTAGAACTACAGTTGAATTTTAAAGCTTGTCTCAAGAGTTGCCTGTCTCTAACAATGCACCTGCGACAAGTCGTTTGCCTTTATTTAAGCCGGACTATTTTATCATAACCAGAGACATGCTACAATTTTGATAGAGCTTATTTAGCTGAAATAGGCTCGTGTTTTTTATAGTGGGGCGATGGCGAAATGGCAGCCGCCGGAGACTTAAAATCTTCTGTTGAGAAATCAGCGTGTGGGTTCGAGTCCCACTCGCCCCAGATCAGGACTGGTTGCAGCGGCAATTAAATAAAACGCCTCCATTGCCCAGCTCCGTGGCACCGCGGCGCACAGCACGCCATCATCATCGACCTCGATAAACTCTAAGAGTAATGACAGGCTCGTCTTGCGCTTTAGCGGCGTCATCAGCCGAATGGCGCGCGCCAGATCGGTCAGCAGTGCTAGCAGTTGATCGACATCGGTGTGATCATTTAGGCGCTCGCGGCCTTTGCTGATCGCTGCTTGGGCTTCGTCCCACTCCCGCTCGTAGTCGGCCTGGCTGATGCGGCCATGTTTCAATTGATTCAAGCACACCGCCTGCCAGCGCTCCATCTCAGCTATTTGCGCCCTAACCTCTTGGTGGGACGCGTTGGCATGGCGGTTCGTAGCGCTAGCCCGAA
>JANMVQ010000056.1:0-3363 GCA_031392845.1 Chloroflexota bacterium | reverse complement strand
CTCTTCGCACTCTGATTACTACTTCGCCATCCACTCCCACACATTCCACGTGATCGGCAAATTGGCTGCGGGTTTTACACCGATGATGCCGTGGACTTGCACCGATTGGCGCGGCACATACAGCCGTACGACTGGGGCATCCCCTTCCAACTTGCGCTTGGCTTCGGCCAACGCCGCTGCGCGTGCACTGGCTGACAACACGACTGCACCACTTTCGGTTTGGGCAATCTGTTGATCAAAGTCAGCATCGCAGTAGCCACTGGCGTTGCCCCGACTGGCATCATTCTGGCGCTCATTGGGGATGCTGGCGCAGTCGAACGCACCACGCCACGATTGATTTGCTTGATAGGGCGCACGATACAACGCCGCAGCAAAATTGCGCGTCAGCAAAATGCCCCCCTCAGCATAGGGTGCAAAAAGCTTGCTCTGTGCGCCCAAGCCAAACACGATCTGCACGTTGACCGCAAAACCCACTTCAGCCAATTGGCGCTGGATATTCTGCGCCACAATATTACGGGGGACGCGCTCGCTGGTGACCAACGTAAACTCCAAAGTTTGGCTGATGGGCACACCGCGTGCATTCGTCGTGGTTTTGCGACACGGTTTGCTACTGCAATCCCAGCCGGCTTCTGTCAGCAAGGCTGCGCTTTTGGCTGGGTCATAGTCCAACGTTGTGATGATGGGCGAGACCGGCGCCAGAGTAAGCACCTCGGACACCAACTGTTTCTGGTCGATGGCGTGAGCGAGCGCTTGGCGCACTTTTACATCATCAAACGGCTCGCGGTCTACATTTAGCAACACCTGCTCCACCGTAGCGCCGTCGAAATCGATGCGGTCATCCGGCGGGGCTTGGAGGGTGCTGCCTTCTTCCGCCGCCATCACACTCAATATATTTTGACGCGTCTGGCGCAATTGAAACGCACTCAATGAAGCAAACTCGATGCCTTCGAAAGCGGCCTCGCCTAAGGGAAAGGGGGCTGCGGCCCGCTTGAGAACGACACTGTTGGGCGTGACTTTGACCAGCTCATAAGCACCATCTCCCAGCGGCTGCGCGGCAAACGGGCTGGTGCTCTGATCTTTGATCAGTACGTCCTTAAGCACATGCACCGGTAGCCAGCGCAACACTGCCCAATATTGCGCATCCGCGACAGCGGATTCTTGTTGCGCATATTGTGCGTAGTCGCCCAATTGCGAGAAATATTCAAATGGCACATCCCCGGTCAACAGCGCACCTGCTGCGGCACGGGCCTGGGCTGCGCTCATAAAACTCACCACAATCGTGCGAGGATCCGGCGCGCTCATCGTATACACTTTCTGGGTGAGCGGGTCACGCAAATTGCTTTCTGGCGACATGATGGTTTGCCAAGCCAACAACGCATCCTGCGCCGTGACCGGCATCCCATCCGTCCAGCGCCAGCCCGTGCGTATTTTGAAAGTCACTTCCAAATAGCGATCTAATCCTTCGCCCACCAAACGCGCGCCGCCATTTTCCAAGGTGGGCACTTGTTCGCAACCTAAGGCAACGGGTTCGTTGCGTTCGTTCTGGCCCACACAGCCCACGTAAATGGCCCCGAGCACAGCTTGTGCGGCCGATGATGTCGCATAAAACGGGTGCAAGGTCTGAATGTCTTCGCTCATGGCAATCGTGACGATGCGCGGGGGTTGCGGCGTGGCAGTGGATTTAGGTGTTGCTGTCTGGGTAGGCTCCACCCGCGTGGGCGTTGGCAATGGCACTATTGTCACCGCTACCGAGTAGCGTGTCGCTGTGGGCGTAGGTGTGGCCGAGTCACAGGCGACTAATAGGACACTTACAACAAGCGCGATGAGTGCGCGGTGAAGGGGGATGTATGCTGGAACCATGTGATCGCTAGTCTACACGCGGACAGTATTGGAAATCCAGCTTAAAACGGGACGCAGATTTACCGGATGACCTGATGTCGGGACACATTTGTGTCCTAGGCCATTTCTTAGTCGGCCCGAAGGGGCCGACTTCGCCATACGTAGCCGCCTGGCGACTGAAGTCGCGGCTACGCAAAGCAAAGCCCGCCTACGCGGGCTAAACGATTTCAAAAATGTGTCCTGACATCAGCACGCCAGATGCATGCCGTAGGCGATCCAGCCTTCGTAGGCGCGCACCTGGTGAAAGCCCACTTTCTCGTAAAACTGGATGGCCCGCGCATTATTGCTGCCCACGCCCAAATGCACCGCCGGCACGCCTAATTCGCGCATGCGGCCCAACAGCGTCTCGATCAACTTGCGTCCCCAGCCCTGGCCCTGCCCTATCGGCAATAGGTCGATGTGCAAATGGGCCGGGTAATCGACTAGGTCAGGATGGGCGTGATAGCCCTGATGAATCGATCGCTGCATGTTGGCGTCGCGCGAGCGATCATTTTCGGCAGGCAAGGGATAGCGCTGGCGCAGGATTGGGAACCACTCGCGCTCACAGCGCTCACCAAAGGCAACCGAGTCGCGAGTGCCGAGCACATAGCCACACGGCGCACCGTTATATGTCAGGGTAAACGCCAGATCCGGCTCCAAGACCACGTACGGCGCGGTGTAGTAGTGGCCCAGCAACTCCGGGTCTTTGTATAGATGGGTGCCGTCCGCGCCGCTGTCGCCAGTGAGCAGACATACCGCGTACAACTGAGGAAGGTCACTCAGGTGGGTGGGCCGGATGGCCAACGGGCCGGGTGAACTGTTTGATATGGATTGTGGTTGCATGTCGCCATTATCGGCCAGTGGCTCTTACAGCGTTAGTTCAGTGCGTACGGGTGTATGCCCTTCGGAGTGGCGCCGTATCGTATAGACCCTTCGGGTGGCGCATGAAAAGCCTATGCCTGCGAAAACCGTCCTGCGCCACCCGAAGGGTCTATACACGCACAGGGTCTTACAAAAAATGTGCGTTTTTCCAGATGGGGGAAGTCTCCCCCATACCCCCTCTGGAGCGCACCTTCCCCAGAGTGCCGATTACCGAGTAACAGAGCGCACAGCGGTCAAACAGGGGCGGACAGCACAACCCGCAAACCCTGATTGTCGAAACGATATGTGGGCACGTTCCAATCGCGAATCGCCGCGCGCACGTGACTACCATTGTCGGCCCACGAGCCGCCCCGCACCACGCGACGCACATCCTCACCGGCATTCAAATCCTCACGCCCATCCCCAGCCACATACGGATACTTGAACTCCGGCGTATTCACATCTTTGCCCCACAAACTGCGCGTCCAGTCGAGTAGCGGGACAACATTGCTATTGCCCCGCCCTCTAAGAACCGTGCTTGCGACTTTCACCGCACACGGCTCAAGCCTTTCAAAGAGCTATATCACTCGCTCCGGCGACATTCTGAAAATCAGGGTTATGCAC
>JANMVQ010000037.1:0-9511 GCA_031392845.1 Chloroflexota bacterium | reverse complement strand
CGACGTGATCGTAATCGTCAACGTAGACGTGATCGTAATCGTAATCGTCAACGTAGACGTGATCGTGATCGTGATCGTAATCGTAATCGTGATCGTAATCGTAATCGTCAACGTAGACGTGATCGTGATCGTAGACGTCATCGTGATCGTAATCGTCGACGTAGTCGTGATCGTAATCGTAGACGTGATCGTCGACGTGTTCGTAACCGAAACGCAAATCCAATCTAACTCCTATGTCCAAGAAAAAACGCCCTGCGCAAGGCAAACCTACGCCGCCACCAACACAGCAGACACCTCCGACACCCCTGACACCTCCGCCATCCTCCCCTGTTTCTATAAAAAAGGCCGATAACGCCTGGCTGATTTGGCTGGGTGTCGGTATGCTGGTGGTGCTGCTCGTCGGCGGTGCGGTGGCTTGGCTGTCGAATCGAAGCGTGGCCGTGCCAAGTGCATCGGCCAGCACCCCTACCGCGCAGCGCCGAACCAATATGGGTCGGGTGACCGCCTGTCAGAAAAACCCCAACTTCTCGCAAAGTGTCGGATTGGGTAAACGAGTCGTGGCCAGCACCAGCACACGCGGCTACAAAGGCATCATCTTGTTCGACGCGAACAATCCACAAAATGTGTATCAGCACCCAAGCTGGGATGACTTAGGCGCGCTGGGTCAGTTCGTGGCCGATAAAGACGGCAACATCTATGTGCTGCCCGCTATGGAGATCAGCATCAGCGGCCCGCCCGATTTACAAACCAAGATATTCAAAGTCGATACCAACCAAGGCGAACTCAAAGAGTTTATGGCGGTGCCAGCCGCCGGTGGCCTTTCACCTGAGAATCCATTTGGAGTGCTCAGCCTGACGTATGACTGCGACAGCAACAGCCTGTATGCCGCAACAGTAGGTGGCAGCACCAGTGACAAAGAGATCGGACGAATCTTTCGGATTGATTTGAACACCGGCGCAGTTGCCTCGCAGTTTGACAATCGCGATATTGTCGGGTTGGGGATATTCAACGGAGCTTTTGGCAAACGTATGTATTACGGCAGCGCCCGCACGCCAGAAGTCTATTCAATCCAACTAAGTGACAAAGGCGACTTTGTTGGCGAGCCCCGTTTGGAATTTATCTTAAGCGAGCTGCCCGGCGGTAGCGATGACAAGGCCCGGCGGCTGCTCTTTACCGATAATCGCGAGCTAAATGTGCGGGCTTGGCCCTTCGACTTTAACCTGCGCGCCGCCAGCGAAACGCCAAAACGGGTGTATCACTTCAAATATCGGGAGCAGGACGATACCTGGCAATTTGTGAATGCAGAGGCGATTGAAGAAGGACAATAACCTGACGGCATACGCTAAAATGCAACCCGCTAAAATATATTTAATCTCACAGATTTACGGATTAAAAAACAGGAGCCAAAGAAGCAACAACCATGGCCTATAAAACCACCCAGGTGCCCACAGGCGGTGCCAAGATCACGATGGGCGCGAACAGCGTCCTCAACGTTCCCGCTAACCCCATTCTGCCGTTTATCGAAGGTGATGGCACCGGCCCAGACATTTGGCGTGCCAGCGTGCGTGTGTTCGATGCCGCAGTCGAGAAGTGCTACGGCGGTCAGCGCAAAATCCACTGGATGAAAGTGCAAGCCGGCGAAGAATCCTTCCGGAAATACAGCGACTGGTTGCCTCAAGAGACAATTGACGTGTTTCAAGAGTATCTGGTCGGTATCAAAGGCCCTTTAACCACGCCGATTGGCAAGGGTATTCGGTCGTTGAATGTGGCGTTACGCCAGTTGCTGGATCTGTATGCCTGCGTGCGCCCGGTCAAATATTTTAACGGTGTGCCTTCACCAGTTAAGCGCCCAGAGAAGGTTAATATGGTGATCTTCCGCGAGAACACTGAGGATATTTATGCCGGTATCGATTTTGAGGCGGGCAGCGAACAAGCCAAGTCATTGTTGAATTTCATCAAAACGAACATGCCCAAAGAGTTCAAGAAAGTGCGCTTTGGGACGGATGCCATGGACACAGTGGGCGTCGGCATCAAGCCGGTCTCGCAGCCGGGCTCGGAGCGCCTGATTCGGGCAGCTATCGAATACGCGCTCATTTTCAAGAGCAAGAGCGTGAATTTGGTACACAAGGGCAACATCATGAAGTTCACCGAAGGAGCTTTCCGCGATTGGGGCTATGCCTTGGCCCAGCGCGAGTATCGCGACAAGATTGTGACCCAGCGCGAGAGTTGGATCATCGACAATGTTGATCGTAAAGCCGGGCTTAGTGTAGAAGACAACGCCAAGTCGATTGATCCCGGCTACGACATGATGACCGAAGCACAGCAGGCCGAGATTCGCGCCGAGATCGAAACCGCGTTGAAGCTGATGCCCACCCACGGCGCAGGCCAGTGGAAGAAGAAGCTGATGATTAAGGACAGCATTGCCGACATTACTTTGCAGCAAGTGCTGACCCGCCCGGAAGAGTTTGACGTGATCGCCACCCTCAACTTGAACGGCGACTATCTGAGCGACGCACTGGCGGCCCAGGTCGGCGGGATTGGCATTGCCCCCGGCGCAAACATCAACTATGTAAGCGGTCACGCCATCTTTGAGGCCACCCACGGCACCGCGCCCAAGTATGCCAACTTGGACAAGGTCAACCCAGGCTCGGTGATTTTGTCTGGCGAGATGATGTTGCGTTATATGGGTTGGACCGAGGCGGCCGATGCCATCATCGCTGCGCTCGATAAGACCATTGGCCAGAAGACTGTCACCTACGACTTTGCCCGCCTAATGGATGGGGCCAAAGAAGTGAAGTGCAGCGAGTTTGCTTCGGCGATTATTTCGAACCTCTAAAGAGAATTAAAAATTCAAAAGGCAGAATTAAAAAACTTACTGGCGTTTTTTTAATTCTGCCATTTGAATTTTCCATTTTGCGGAGCGAGGATCAATACTTCACAGTTACTAGCGTGCCCTCTTCCTTCATTTTGCTCTTGCGACTAACGCGGGTCCAGCGCTCCTCGAAAACCGGCACTGGGTTGGCCCAGCGGAAGATCCAATGCGCATCGTCAACCGCCACATTGGCGCACCCGTGGCTGCGTGGACGGCCGTAGTCGTTGTGCCAATACGTGCCATGAAACGATACTCCATTCGAGGTGAAGTAGGAAACCCATGGAATGGCAGGCAAATCATAATTACCCGTATCTGCCGCCGCGCCGCCAAACATACGCTGGCCAGGAGTCTTTACATAAATATAGTGCGTGCCGATGGGTGTCTCGTAACCGGCCATGCCACTCGCAATGCGCATGGTTCGGACTGCTTGGTCGCCTTCATACGCAATAGCTTGCTGCTTTTTCAAGCTGATCTCGATGCGCTTGTCCTGTGCAGGCACATCGGGCGACAACGGCGCAAAATCATCTTGAGTCAGTGGGCGAACATGGGTGGCATCTAAGTAAGTTAACGCCTTGGTATAGCTCCAATTGTCTTCCTCAAGCTTGTACCAAATCTTGCCCGCCTTGTCTTTTTCTTCACCAATAATCTTAAAGGTCATCCCAGTGTATGCATTGTAGCGTTTAGCGGCTTGCGCACTGGGTGCTGAACGCACCACACTCAGCGGCACCGTCAACTCCGCCCAAAAGCCTTTCTCATCGACTACCGCAACAGGTTTATTCAGCGTATCCAAGCTGGGGAAAATAAAGGCTGAATGTACATAGCCTTCGCTCGTCTTATACCAAATTGGGTTATAGCCGCCACCCTCGATAGTGGTCTGGCCTAGCAAATCGATCAACTCGTTCTGCTTAACCCTTTTAACGATCTTACTTTTAAGCGATGGTGCTTCACGAATCTGCGTACCATACATGGCGCGGCCAAACGGATACTCGATATCGGTAATTACCGGGTCTTTCGCCGCGAGCGACTCGGCGTAAGCAACCTGCGGCAGCCGAACAAACGGCGCGGCAGCAAGAATTCCTCCACTCAGTTTAAGCAATTTGCGGCGTGAAATGATCATGGTTCGTTTGAGTGTTACTCCTTGAAAATAGCCTCACTTGGGACTGAACTTAACACTTTGTATTTTAATGCGTGACAGTTACGTTTGCAGCTTTCCTTGCTGAGACTTAACCAAGAGCGTGGAAAGATATTGTCCGACTTATTGGGAAGCCGGTTAGCTGTCACAATTTTTAACACGGAGGCGCAAGGACGCAAAGGTTGTTTTCTTTCCGGTCTTTGCGTCTCCGCGCCTCTGCGTCTTTGCGTTAAAAGCAGCTCTTTTGCACTAGCTCGCAGGGGGTCGATGCGGCGCAATCGGCTGCAAAATCTTGCGGCGCTCCGGTGTCAACCGATCCAGCAAGGCCTGCGAATAGAAATAGCCAAAGCGGGTGGCGGCCCAGCTTGCACCATAACGATAAATCGTGACCCGCCGCTCACCCTCTGGATTGGTGCGGCTGCTGCCACCGTGCATCAATCCATCGACAAATAGCAGGGCATCGCCCGCTTTCATGTAGGCAGGGATCGCCCCTTCGAGGTTGTCCATCCGATCGCCACGCCCATAATCGCCAGCCAGAGGGTGCGTAAAGTTGCTCTTATGACTACCCGGAATAATCATGGTCGGGCCATCGCCGGGGCCAACATCTGTCAGCGCTACAATAATATTGCACTGACCGCAACGAAAGAGGCCATGCTCGTACATATATTTGCCGCGCAACGCCCCGCGATACCCACCGGAGTGCACCGGATGATGTCCACCCGAACTGCGGATCGAGGCAATACACTCGTCGATAAACAGACCTTCTACATACGATTGCTCCTCACCACAATAGTGCCGCAGGTAATTGATATAGCTTGGATGGTCGATTAGTTTTTCAAACACTGGGCCGGCTTCTACACAATTGTGCAACTCCAAACCGGTGTCGCTGGTGTAATCCCGGCGCTGGGCGTTTCCCCACCATTCGCCGCGTGGCAAAGGCGGAAAGGCGTCAAAAGCCGCGTTCAATTCCGCAACCAGCGCTGGTTCAATAGCCTGTTCCAGAATCAAGTAACCACGCAGGTCAAACAAGAAGTCGTCTAGGGCGGTCGGTTGTTTGGGTTCCATGGACGGAGATTGTACTAATTTATACGCGCCATGGGGCAAACCCGTCAGAGTTTTACAATTGGCTCTAATCAGCACATTCTCATGCTTTTGGGTGATAATCTTTAGGCGAGGTTCTCAATACATGTTTAGTAAAGTATCGGATGTAACGGCATCGCTGCTGGGTCAGCAATATATCGCGTCTGACGAAATTTCGACCGTTGTGTATCTGGCTGAGAAAATGGGCAAGCCCATTCTCGCCGAAGGTCCTGCCGGTGTTGGCAAAACCGAGCTGGCCAAGGCCTGGGCCGCCGGTAGTGGCCGCGAGCTGATTCGCTTGCAATGCTACGAGGGGCTGGATGAAGCCAAGGCGCTCTACGAGTGGGAGTATTCTAAGCAGATGCTGTATACCCAGCTGCTGCGTGACAAACTGGGTCAGGTGATGGGCGAAGCCACGACTCTGGCAGAGGCAGCAGACCAATTGGGTAAGGAAGAGAACGTGTTCTTCTCCAAGCGCTTCTTGTTACCACGCCCCTTGCTGCGTGCGCTAATGAACGAAAAACCGGTGGTGCTGCTGATCGATGAAATCGATCGCGCCGATGCCGAGTTCGAAGCGTTTTTGCTGGAGATATTAAGCGACTTTCAAATCAGCGTGCCAGAACTAGGCACCATCAAAGCGGTGCATCAGCCGATGGTGGTGCTGACCAGCAACAATACCCGCGAGCTGAGCGAAGCGCTTAAGCGCCGGGCGCTCTATCTGTATGTCGATTACCCGACATTTGAAAGCGAACTTAAAATCGTCAAAATGCGTGCGCCTGACCTCAACCCAGAGTTGGCTAAGCAATGCGTCGAAATCGTGCAGCGCTTGCGCGAGTTAGAACTAAAGAAGTCTCCTAGCGTGGCCGAAACCGTCGATTGGGCCAAAGCCCTGGTCGCCATCGGGGCCAAGCATCTCGACGAGAAAACGCTCAACGATACGCTCACCGTCATCCTCAAACACGAGAGCGACATCCAACGCGCCCGCCGCGCCCTGAGTAGCGGACGTACGTCGAAAGAAGTGGGCTTGAGATAAGTGCCTAGCTCTAAGTGCTTAGTCCTTAGTGAATACTAGGATGCCAGTTTACTGCGGACTAAGCACTTAGGACTGAGAACTCAAAAGAAATGGATCAACGAATTGTCGAGTTCATAACCGCGCTACGCACACAAGGGGTGCGCGTGTCGCTGGCAGAAAGCGCCGATGCCATACGGGCCATCAGCACCGTAGGCATGTTGGACCGTGACACATTCAAGAATGCGCTCAAAGCCACATTGATCAAAGAACCGGCGGATGTGTCATCGTTTGACCAGACCTTTCCGCTGTTCTTTGGGCACGAAGGCGCGCCCATGCAATCCCCGCAAGGGCTGAGCGCAGAGCAGCAAGAGCAGTTGCAGGAAGCCATCAACCAACTGCGCGAGCAACTGCAACAGCTGATGCAAATGCTGGCCAATGGCGAGCGCCCCAGCAAAGAGCAGATGGAGCAGTACGCCAAGCAAGCTGGGCTGGGCAACATGAACCGCATGCGCATGAACCCGCAGGTGCGCGAGTGGATGACCGAGCGCATGCTGCGCGAAATGGGTCTCACCCCACAGCAAGTGAAAGAGGCGCTGGAAGCGCTCTTAAAGCAGCTGAAAGAGCAAGGCATGAATGGCGAAGGCCGCCAGGAAGTGCGCGAAACAGTGCGGGGAAACGCCGAATCCATGCGTGAGCAAGTCAGCAAGTTTGTGGGTCAGAACATGCTGCGCCAGCCGGATGAGAACAAGCGCCGCCAGAAACTCGATGATCTGATGGATCGCCCGCTCTCCTCGCTGAGTGATGCCGAAACAGACGAACTGCGCAACCATGTGCGGCGGCTGGTGGCGCGCATTCGCTCGCGTGCAGCATTACGCCAACGACGCGGCAAGAATGGCAACTTCGATGTCAAAGGCACCATTCGCTATAACCAGCGTTTTATGGGCGTGCCGATGACCATCAAGTTCCGCAAGCGCCATCTCAAACCCAAAATCTGCGTGATTGTGGATGTGTCCACGTCTATGCGTCCGATAGCCGAATTCATGCTGCGGCTGATGTACGAAATGCAGGATCAGATCAGCAAGGCCAACTCATTTGCGTTTATCGGTGATATTCGGGATGTGAGCATGACCTTCACCGAGCATCGCCCAGAGGATGCCGTGCCGTTAGTGTTGAATGCACTACCCCCGGGGCACTACAACACCGATCTGGGCAACAGCCTGAACACGTTCTGTCGCGAACATCTGGATACGCTTGACCGTCGGACTACGCTCATCTTTGTGGGCGATGGCCGTAATAATTACAACAACCCACGGCTCGATCTTGTGCAGTACCTAAAGATGCGCTCGCGCCGGATCATCTGGATGAATCCGGAACCGCCGTACCAGTGGGGGCATGGCGATAGCGACATGCCTGCCTATGTACCATACTGCGATGCGGTGCATCAGGTCGCCACACTCAAGCAACTGGCTGAAGCCATCGATGATCTGTTCCAGAGCCGCTAAAATCGTATGTCCCTTAATTCTCAAGAGTCGGTACCGACAAATCCGTCGTACAGTGTGTTGCGCGCTGGATTAGTAGGTGGCGCTACATTGGGCTTGGCCATTGCCGGCCAACGCATGGCCACTTCGCCAGAGATGGCGATTTTGGGCTGGTTTATCGTCATTTTTGGTTTCTTTTGCGTGGGCTACTTTGCTGTGCGCGAAATCGTCACTAGCAAGAGTCGCAAAGACCTAATCCGTTTAGGGTTGGTCAGCGGATTGATTGCCGGGGTGGTGGCCGGGCTGGCTTTTGTCGTCATGAATCTGGCCTTGTCGCTAGATGTGGCGCAGATTCAACTCATCCGCGAAAGCGCCATGCAAAATATGAATCAGCTTTCACCGGAGCAGGCACAAGTGTTGAAAAATAATCCGCTTGAAATGGATCAGTTGGTGCGCCTATCGTATGGCATTGCCACGGGTTGCTGCGGACTGCTGGTGCCCATCCTTGGCACCGTCTTAGGCGCATTTGGAGCGCTTTCAGCTGCAAATGCGAATAATAAACCTGCTACTCCATGAAACGCATCCGCACCAAAGAAGAGTTGGCCGCGACTGCAGCAGCGCGCAAACAGGGGCGCATTTATTTGCTCATTGGCCTCGCGGTCGGCATCGTCATGCTGCTTCTATCGCCTGAGTTCATGCTGATGAATACCGTCATCATGACGGCTCTGGCGATTTCGGGAGGCTTAGTGGCGGCCCGGGCAGCCATGCTGCACCGTGTCGAGAGCGCTCTCAGCGCTGGCAGCATCGGCGGATTGTGGGCCACGCTGGGGTTTGCGCTGCCGTTCTCGGCGTATTTTTACTATCGCTATTACACCCTGACCGAAGCCGCGGCGTTGCAGCGGCTTAGTCAGATGTCCGTTGAACAGCAGACTTACTTTCGCAATATCGGCATCACGCTCGGTACAGAGTTTGTGTTCGGTGAATATATTAGCTACATCTTTTATTACTTATTTTTTGCACTGATTGCCGGTTGGATGTTGGGCATGATTGGCGCAGCCATTACCAAACGTAGTGTTAAAAACCGAGGCGGTCTCTAAAAACCGAGGCGGTCTAAAAGATCGCCTCGGTTTACAAATTACAACGACGGATCAGGTGTGCTGTTGGTTGATGGGGTCGTGTTACTAGGCTTGGGACCACGCTCGCCGCGTCCGCCAAAGCCAGGACCAAAACCACCCTTCAACTCAAGAATCTTCGGCAGGTTGGCCTTAAGCATCGCTAGTCGCTGATCGGCTTGTTCTTGCGTCAGTTTGCCGTCGGTCACGGCCTGCTTCAACGCCGTGGTTTGCTCGGCCACAACCGCATCGACGATATTACTGATGGACACATTCTTGGCAGCTGCTACATCCGCCACCGACTTGCCCGCCTGCAATTCTGTGCGCAATTCTTCAGCGGTGATGCCTAACGCTTTGACCACAATAGCGATCTGTGCTCCACGTTGGGCGCGTTTATCGCCACGTGAGCCAGGTCCACCTTGGTCATCGCGCGTCCCTCGGCCCCTTTCCATTCCAGCCACAAACTTGGTCTGCAACCGGCTGGGCAACGTCAGCTTTAGATTGGCAAGCATAGTATCGGCCTGGGCCTGAGTTAGCTTGCCATCGGTTACGGCTTGCTTCAAGCGATCGGTCTGCGCAGTGATGACCACACTCACGATCGTGTCGAGCGACACATTCTTAGCAGTGGCTATCTCGGCAACCGACTTGCCTGTTTGCAATTCGGTCTTCAATTCGGCTTCGGTCATTCCCAATGCCTTGGCCACTTCCGCCATCTGGGGAGCGCCACGACCACCCCGGCCATGTTGTAACACGGCTACTTGGCTGACATTCGGCACTGTAGTCTGCGCCGCTACGGGTGAAGCCATCACCAACGCCCCCACCGCA
>JANMVQ010000035.1:0-2796 GCA_031392845.1 Chloroflexota bacterium | reverse complement strand
CATGAACCTCAACGAATCCATCATCGAAGATGTCGCCCTGATATGGTGTGGGGAATTGGACTATGTCATCGGGTATGGGCCACTGCTCGCGCTCGGTGAAGCTCGGTGAAGTGATTCCAATGACACTCGAATCAAACGATGAATTATTCCGCCCTTTCAGGGCTGGGGGTTGGGACACCGGCAAGCCCAGGGCGTTGCCCCGGTCTGTGTTAGAGCGCCCCGTTGGGGCTGGAGATGGAATGCCTTCCGTGATGGATCTGAGCCTGTCGCCGCTGGCTCGAGGGGAAATTCCATGAACACCGAATCGTGAGCGCCAAAGGCGCGACCTAACATTAACCCAGGGCATCGCCCTGGGGAGAGACACCACCCTAAGGAGAGGCACCGCTCAGGGAGGGCATGATCCGGGGAAGGCACTATCGCGGGGAAAGAACACATACTTCCTCAAGCTCCGAAAGAGCGACATAGACATAATGTGGACACAACGTCTTCGATATCATTCACAAATTATTCCGCCCTTTCAGGGCTGGGGGTTGGGACATCGGCAAGCCCAGGGCGTTGCCCCGGTCTATGCTAGTGCGCCCCGTTGGGGCTGGAGGTGGAATGCCCTCTGTGGTGGATCTGAGCCTGTCGCCGCTGGATCGAGGGACATTCCACGAACACCGAATCGTGAGCGCCAAAGGCGCGATCTAACATTAACCCCGGGCGATGCCCTGGGATGCCTGAAAAACCGATGCCACAATCTCTCGCCCGCATCCATATCCATCTCGTCTTTAGCACCAAATATCGCGAACGGGTGTTGCATGACCGAGTACGTGATTCTTTGCACGCCTACATGGCAACCGTGCTGTCCAATATCGGGTGTCCGCCGGTGCTGATTAACTCAGTCGAAGACCATGTTCACATTCTCTTCCAGCTGGGGCGCACAATCGCCGTCAGCAAGGCGGTGGAAGAAGTCAAAAAGTCATCCTCGAAGTGGATCAAAACCCAAGACCCTGTATTCGCCAATTTTGCTTGGCAGGGCGGCTACGGTGCATTTGCGGTTAGCCAATCGGGCGTTCCCACCGTTAAGCGTTATATTGCCAACCAACAAGAACATCATTGGCAGAAAGATTTTCAAGCAGAGTATCGCCTCTTTCTCAAGCGCCATGATGTCGCCTACGATGAACGATATGTCTGGGATTAGCGTCAACGCCCAAGGAAAATACATCTATGTCCTCTCTCAACGAATCCACCGTCGAAGATACCGCCCTCGACTGGCTGGCTGAACTGGGCTACACCCGCGCCCACGGGCCGGAGATTGCGCCTGGCGAAGCGCTGGCCGAGCGCGATGCCTTTGGCGAGGTGGTGTTGGCCCACCGCCTGCAAGCTGCGATTCAGCGCCTCAACCCAAGCATCCCAGCCGAGGCGCGCGAAGATGCCTTGCGCAAAGTGCTGCGCATCGCCACCCCGGCCCTGACCCAGACCAATCGCAGCTTTCACGCCCTGCTGCGCGATGGGGTGCCGGTGGAATACAAACGGCCCGATGGCAGCATCGCCGGTGACCACGCCCGCCTGATCGACTTCGAGGATCCCCAAGCCAACGACTGGCTGGCCGTCAATCAATTCACCGTGATCGAGGGCCAACACAACCGACGGCCCGATATCGTGATCTTTATCAATGGCCTGCCGCTCGGCGTGATCGAGCTAAAGAACGCCGCCGATGAAGAGGCGACCATTTGGAGCGCCTTCAACCAACTACAAACGTATAAGGCCGAGATCGGCAGCCTGATGCACTACAACGAGGTGTTGGTGGTGTCGGATGGCTTGCAGGCCCGCATCGGCTCGCTCACGGCCAACCAAGAGTGGTTCAAGGTATGGCGCACTGTGGATGGCGAGCACGACGCACCGCCCAATTCGCTCGAACTCGACACGCTCATCAAAGGCGTGTTCGAGCCGCGCCGCTTCTTGGACCTGTTGCAGCACTTCATCGTCTTTGAAGAAGACACCGACAGCGACCGGCTGCATAAGATCATCGCCGGGTATCACCAGTTTCACGCCGTCAACGCCGCCGTGAACGAAACCGTGCGGGCCAGCGGCATGGCACAGGCGGGCATCACCACCCGCGATGAGATGGGCCACTACTGGGCAGGCCGCATGCACAGCGGCAAACCCGGCGACCGGCGGGTCGGGGTGGTCTGGCACACCCAAGGCTCCGGCAAAAGCTTCTCCATGTTGTTCTACGCCGCCCGCATCGTGCGCCATCCGGCCATGCAAAACCCAACTCTGGTGCTGCTGACCGACCGCAACGATCTGGACGATCAATTGTTTGGCCAGTTCCAACGTTGTCATGAGCTACTGCGCCAAATGCCGGTGCAGGCCGATAGCCGCGAGCGCCTGCGCGAGTTGTTGCAAGTCGCCAGCGGCGGGGTGGTCTTCACCACCATCCAAAAGTTCTTGCCCGAGAAGGGCGAGAAGATGAGCGCGCTGAGTGAGCGGCGCAACATCGTCGTCATCGCAGACGAAGCCCACCGCAGCCAATATGACCTAATAGACGGCCTGGCGCGCAACCTGCGCGATGCCTTGCCGCAAGCCTCGTTTATCGGCTTTACGGGCACGCCGATTGAAAAGACCGATGCCAACACCCGCGCCATCTTTGGTGATTACATCAGCATCTACGATATTCAACGCGCCGTGGCCGATAAAGCCACCGTGCCAATTTACTACGAAAGCCGCATCGCCAAGCTGGCGCTCAATCAGGCCGAGTTGCCCCATCTCGACGATGCGTTTGACGAGATCACCGAGGGCGAGGAGGAAACC
>JANMVQ010000569.1:0-2957 GCA_031392845.1 Chloroflexota bacterium | reverse complement strand
AGGTGATATATTGCTGAAGTTGAACCAGCCCGAAGAGGCTAGGACGATTTGGTTGAGAGCCCTTGAAGTAGGCAAACGAGTGCAACACCCACAAATTGAGACGATTACACAGCGATTGAATCAGTAAATAATAATGTTTCTTCGCATCAGGATTTTTGCATTTGTAGACCTTGCTTTGGGCTGATTCCCATCGCATTCCGAAAGTCATCGCGAAGCAGCGTTCCAAATACCATCTTTTTTGTAAACATGCTTGTACCTATCTAGTTTGCAGCTAGTTCAAATGCTGTTTTGCGCACAGTATGTTAAGGACCACCTCCTTGTGGTGATTGTGGCCCCTCTGTGGTCCACCCAGCTGCATTCAGGATGCTGAACCAATTGGCTTTCTGAAGCGCGGCGCTATCACTATGAATAGTGATGGGCGCAATAGCAGCAAAGCTCTGCTTGAAAGGAACTGTTTGTTGCACCACACTTTGATCAAGCGCAGGCAGTGATTTGAGCGATACGTGGGTTCCCCGCGCATGCTGGTCGAACCTGCTATAGAGTTGCGCAGCGACGGCGTCGGGAGTAGTCGGGCGCACGCCGGGATGATCATAAGCAGCACGCCACCAGTTTGGGGTGGGTGTAGTAGTGGTGTGTGCGCGGATCAAACCAATCACCTCATCAAGCGCTTCGATCACCATGCTAAATTTGAACGATTCCGCCAACGGCACGGGCATCAGACGCTTTTGCAACTCGGTCGCACCGACCGCCATCATAAAGGTGGGCGATTCATTCAACGCGGGCACAAATGCATCCATGCGATCATGGCCGCCCCGCAGTTTCAGATGATCATCGCGTAGTGCAACCCAGCGGGCTTGCAGGGCGTCGGCCCACTGCCCCAGACCCATTTTGTTGCGTAATACTTGTATGAAGAGATCGGAGCGCATGGCATGCAAGGGGTGGTCGCCATCATCAGTGATCATCTCATCGCGCGTGTGCGTCAGCGCCATATCCTGGAAGTGCAGGGCGGTCAGCGGACCGGCAACCAGGC
This sequence comes from Chloroflexota bacterium, assembly GCA_031392845.1. Classification (GTDB taxonomy): domain Bacteria; phylum Chloroflexota; class Anaerolineae; order J036; family Brachytrichaceae; genus JANMVQ01. The sequence continues at coordinate 1,927 of JANMVQ010000569.1, read as the reverse complement.
ACCCATAGACATCAGCGAAGCATTCCTCCAGCCATGGCAACATCCATTTTGGAAAGTCAGTGCCATAGCGCTTGCGCACAATCTCTGGCAAGGCATCGGCAATGCGCATAGCGGCCGTACCTTGTCCCACCCAACCATGCCAATAGACAAAGTGGCCCACCTCGTGTGGGATCGCGAGCAGATCGCGGGACATCGATACAGGATTGGTTTCGCCCTTCTTGATCAGGTCGGCGCAGCTATAGGGGATGCCGACCAATGCGACTGCGGCGTATGGAATCACACGAATCGAAGCCGACTTCATGAAATAGGTGATCACTGTGGGGGTTACACCAGTATGAGCAAATAAACCCGCATCGATGGCAGGTTGCAGCGACGCGGCAATAATCGGATCCAGCGCATTGAGCGAGGCTTTGATCGACGGGCTGCCCGCCAGACGTTCATACACTGCACGCTCGATAATCTGCAAATCAAATGCCACTTCGTCCAGAGTTTTATAGAGCCCGTGCAATTGCGAATAACCCTCAGGTGCCACTGCCCCTTGCTTGAGCAATGCATAGAAGTGCTGGAATTGCTGTTCCCCAAAGGCCTGCAATTGGTCCAGCGTGATCGCCAACACCGTATACCGTGGCATCTCAGGTTGCAGCGTTTCGCGCAAGGCGTCAATTGCCGCGCTGAGTGCTACCCAGCGCCCTTCCCACTCAGCAGCATCCGCTTGTTTGGCCCGCACAATCGCTTGAGAGGCGTTGGTTGTGACATACGGCACATTGACAGAAGGGGCATTGACACTTCGAGCGTCGGTGGATTGGGGTATTACACGTGAGCCAACCGGCAGCACAGGTAGTCTTGACTGAACCTCAGGTGCCTTCACTGTTAGTGTATTCAAGGGTGCAGCACACGCTGTCAGCGCCATACCCACACCCGCGCCCAACACAAACTTCCGTCTTGAGATGATATTTGTCTGCTTCATGGAATCTCCGTAGCGTTTCCAAACGCTTAAGTGATTCGCGCATACCAACGGACGTGGAGCAGACGGCCCGTGTCGCACGCATATACATAGGCAATGTCATATCAATAGACAGCGCTATACGCGTGGACAATGCACGAAGAAAAGATTGATTGCGGCGTCAACGAGGCCTGCTTGGTCTTAGGGAAATTTTCTTTGGGGCAATGTGGCAATCATCTCCGACGCGTAATTCACACGACACGATGCGGGGCCCCGCGCGGTTGTGTGCTAAGAGATGCTTACCGAGTTGCGCCTAGTGAGCAGGTGGCGGCCATTTGATACATGAGCTGGCCGCTGAAAACATTGAACGCCTACGCTCCTGGACATGAGCGTAGATGTTCGGCGTTGTTTTCGCGTTGTCTAGCGGGTTGCCTGGCAATCGTGTAAGCCAATGAATCTCGATACGTCTCAGCACATGAAGATGCACCACCAACTTGACCATCACAATGACCTTTAGGATCAGTCCACCGGTGAAGTCGTCCAGCTTCGTGCCGACCGCCGAGGCTAGGTAAATGCCCAGCCGTCCGGTCAGGCTGTAGAGCGTCGAAGCCGATACATCCACGTTCGATAGCAGGGTAGTGTTCTTGTAGACTTCGACCGTGCCGGGTGTGTTTCAATGACTCAGCGGATGGGAAACGGATCAACGGATGCGCATCCGCTGATTCGTTGTCCATCCGCTGAGTCATCAGGCTGGCGCTGCCCAGGCATGTTCTGAGCGTAGCCGAAGGATGGTCGCCATACAACCAGCTCAGGGTGTTCGTCACGTTGCTCTGCTCGCGCATGGCGATGTTCGCGCCGTTGAAGCCATAATACGTCCGCGACACGCAGTTGGCCGCCCAAACTTTGTTCTGACAATAGCTGCTGGCCGACGATAACACTGTATCATCTCGATACGTTACGCTGCCACCGTCCGCTGGTTCAACT
>JANMVQ010000539.1:0-10689 GCA_031392845.1 Chloroflexota bacterium | reverse complement strand
CTGCTGGATGGCTATTGGTTTGGCGTGATCGCGCCCGATTCCCAAACTGTGCATTGGTTGACTGAGGCCAGTGCTTGTCGAGCTTATCCCACCTATTCCGAATTTGACTATCGCCTCGGCCCACTGCGCATCACCCGGCGCGATTTTGTACCCGACGGTATAGAAGGATTAATCGTGACGCTGACCGTGGCGACAGACATGGCCAAGCCTGAGTCGATCTCTGTCGTCGCCCACTTTCAGTCGGATCTGCGCCCGGTTTGGTTGGGTGAGCGCACCAACATGCACAATGGTCCGGATGAGGCCATTTTGGGCATGAGTATATCGCGCAGTCGTATGTGCAACATTACCTTTAGAGACATGCTAAACAAATGGTATTGCGTTGTTGCCAGCAACAAGCGTCCTGACTCAATCAGCCGTAATCACGCCATGTCGTTCACTGGGCCGGCTACTACCGATGGGAATGGGGCGCAGGCGCAGATGCACTTTAAGCAATGTGAATTCGAAGCAGGACGGATGGTACTAACCTTCTTTATCGCGGGTTCGATGGAATCGCCGAAGGCGGCTGTGCAAACAACAAAGCGGCTGTATACCAAACATGCCGCGCTTTTCGCCGCCAAGCAAGCTGCTTATCAGCAGCTCATCGATACCAGTCAAATTATCACGCCTGATGCGCAACTCAACCTTGCTATTGCCTGGAGCAAGATCGCGACCCAATGGCTGGTCCGCAGTGTGCCGGGGATTGGCACGGGTGTGGGGGCTGGGCTACCTGAGTATCCCTGGTGGTTTGGCATTGATACACATTACGCGGTGCTACCGATGCTGCAATCTGGCCAGTTTGAGCTGGTGCGCGAGACGTTGTTGTTACTTCAGCGTGCCAGTCTGCGCCAAAACCCGGACGAGCCTGGGCGGGTTATTCATGAGATAAGTTCAAATGGCGCAGTCTTTAACGAGGGGAACGCAGTGGAAGCGGCTACCCATGTGCGGGCCGTGCATCAATACTGGCAATGGAGCGGCGACGATGCGCTGTTGCGGGAGCTTTATCCCTTTTGCAAGCAGGCGATCTTGGATTATTTGTTGGGGCGCTGTGATGCGGATGGCGATCTGTGCCCCAGCGGGCGCAGCATTATCGAGACGTTGGACATGCACAGCGGGGTGGAATGTATCGATGTCGCCGCCTACACCTGTGAGGCGCTGACCCGCTTGGCCGATATGGCCGATTTCCTCGGCGACACAGCAGTAATCACACAATGTCGTGAGAAGGCCGCTGCTCTGGCCAAGCGTATTCAGACCGAATGGTGGCTGCCGGACGAAGGGCTATTTGCGGATGTGCGTGCCAGCAAGCGCGAGATTCGTGAACGGCTGGCTGAATTGGAAGATGCGGCTGTTAAACTCAATCGTGATCCAAGCTCAGATGATTTTAGACGGCAAGTGATTCAATCACAGGCGCTGTTTGCCGCCAATAACATCCGTCATCTTGCTGCGCCGGATGATATTGATCTGCCTTGGCTGTTGCGGCATTGGGTGACGATGTGTCCGGCCGAAGTGGGTATTGCACTGCCCGATCAGGCGCAACGATTGCTCGATCGCTTGCAAACACCGGAATTTTGTGGGTCATGGGGCATGTATCTGCACCCGGAGCGACCCGACTCGATGAGCATCAATACCGGCCTGCTGGCACTGACATTGGCGCGCAATGGCCGAACCGAAGATGCGTATCGCTGGGTGCGCACACTGGCAGCCCAACTGTCCTACCGCACACCTGGCGCTATCTGCGAAGGTCTGCCCGACCAATGGTGCTTTGTGCAATTGTGGTCAAATCTCGGTGTCACCTCGCCAACGGTGGAAAGCTTTTTGGGGATCGTGCCAGATATTGGCCGCAAGCGGCTGTTTGTGCGCCCCAATCTGCCCCAGGATTGGCAAGAGGCTGAGGTGCGCCAGCTGCGAGTTGGATCGCAGTTGATCGACATTCACATCCGCCGCACCGATGAAACAGCCCATAACCGCTACGCGATCACCGTTACTGGTCAGGGCGATTTCGAGGTGATGTTATAAAACTGAGGCGGTCTCTAAGATCGCCTCAGTTTATAGTTTATCGATTGGCCTCTGCAATCGCCTTATCAACATTGGTGCGGGCGAGCAAGACCAGACCGACAACAAAGAACACAATTAATGACAGAATGCCCAAGCGCATGCTGCCGGTGAATTGGTTGATCAAGCCAAATACGAGTGGCCCCATCCAGGATGTGCCGCGTTCACTAATCTCATAAAACGAGAAGAACTCAGCTTCACGGTCAGACGGGATCATTTGGGCATACAAACTGCGGCTCAGGGCTTGGCTGCCGCCCAGCACCAGCGCCAGCACAATGCCCATCAGCCAGAATTGCGCGTTGGTATACAAGAAACCAAACGCGTAGATCACCAGAATGGCCCAGATCACTAAGCTCACCATGATGGCTCGTTTGGTGCCGATTTTCTTGGCGATCCAGAAGAACAAAAACGAGCCGCCAAACGCCACAAATTGAATGACCAGAATCAATAAACTAAGGCTGCTCAAATCCAGTTTCAATTCTTCTGCGCCAAAGGTGGACGATACATTGATGACCGTTTGCACGCCGTCGTTGTAGAACAAATAAGCAATCAGAAAAGCCAACGTATGCGGGAAGAGCCGCATATCCCTGAGGGTGTGCCGCAGCTGCTTAAACCCAATCGTCAGGTAATTTTCGCCTTTGGGCAGCGCCACGCGCGTTTGGCCAGGCCGCAAACGCCGAAAGGCGATTTGCGCAAACAACAGCCACCACACCCCGGCTGAAGCCAAGTTAATCCGCACCGCGAGTGCCCCATCTAGGCCAATTCTGTCGCGTAGCAAAAATAGCACCAGGTTGAGCAACAGCAGTACGCCGCCGCCCAGATAGCCCATCGCAAATCCACGTGACGATACAGCATCGCGCTGGTCTGCGCTGGCAATGTCCGGTAGATAGGCGTTGTAGCAGACCAGCGCCGCCCCAAACGCCAAATTGGCCAGGATAAACAGCAGCCCGCCTAGCCACCATAACCCGTCGGTCACGAAGAACATACAGATCGTGGCCAGCGCTCCCAGTGTGGCAAACAGCACAAAAATGGGCTTGCGCAGATTGCTGTAATCGGAGATGGCTCCTAGTAGTGGCAAAAACAGCACTTGCAGCAACACTGACAGCGACACGCAGTAGGGCATGAATGACGACGGCGCAATCGGGATGCCGAGTAGATAAACCAGCTTGATGCCCGCTGCATTGGTTGTTGCGACTGCATTGGCCAAACTAGTGATATATGGCCCCAGAAAGACAGTGGCTACCGTGGTGCTAAATGCGCTGTTGGCCCAGTCGTACATCGTCCAGCCAAAAATCTCGCGTTTGTCGTTGACGGGGGCTGTTTCTAGATTGTTTGGCTTGATCGTGGTTGCGCTCAAAAGAATCTCCTGTCGGTCTATTTCGAATACAGGAGAGTTTATGCGCGAATCGTTAAACGCAGTAGGGGGATGTCCCGCTCGAAATTGACAATTGAGAAGTGGGAATGAAGAAAGGGGATAGCATCACCTTCACGTGATGCCATCCCCTTTCTAGAGCGAATTCCTAATTGGTATACGACCAAGCACCCTGAGCGGAGCGCATTCTTATGCGCGAAGTCGAAGGGCGATCTCGTAGGCCATTCAGGAATTCGCTCTAACTACTGACTACTGACTACTGATTGCTAGCTTATCTCAACGCCGCCGGCACGAACACCTCGCTATCCACACCGATAGCGGTGCGCAAGGCGGGCGGGCCGGCGATGAGTGGCGTGAGGGCGGCGTCGTCGCGGGTGGGAGCCAGCGCCGCGCGCTCAGCTTGGGCGGCCAGCGCCAGAGCCGGGCCTTGGGTCACATCGATCTGCACGCGGCTGTTGACGATAGCGCGCACTTCGATCTGGAAGAGCTTGGTCGCGCCGGTGGTGTTGGACACTTGCACCGTCTCCGTCACCGCGCCGATCTGCGCGCTTACAGCTACGCGAATAGCGTTGTTGCCGACGCCGTCGAAGGCTGAGATATCTACGTCGCCGCTATTCACGGCCACATCAAACGTGAGCGATGTGTTGGCCGGAACGCTCAACCGGAACAGGCGCACATCGTTGCGGTTGATGTTGATCTCGCGCGCTGGGATGAACGACACCGCATCGAAGCCCGGTGTGCGTGAGATATTGCCCGCGCCATCTTTGATCCAGACAAAGGCATACGCGGTGCCCTCAAAGTTTGGAATCTGGGCATCCACGATAAACGTGTCCGCGCTGACAGAAGCAGGCAACGCCGCGAAGTTGCAATCCGACTCCACCCAGCGCCGCTCTGGCACATCGTAGTAGTAACGCACGATGCAGAACTCTTTCACCCCGCTTGGGGTTGCGCTGTTTGATCCAACGGGATCAGTCGCCACAAACTTCACCTTGACGTCGCGCGATTGCACGATGGCATCCGCATCATTAAACGGGTCGTCATCGCTGATGATCACTCCAGAGACTTGCGGCGGCGTGTTGTCCGCTGGGGCGGTGCGCACGCGGAAGCGGCGACCAGCCTTGTTGTCGTTCTCCTGCCCGCCTGCCGTTTCGGGCAGCAGGTTGTCTGGGTCGATCTCGATGTCCACACGACCTCGGCCGGTGTTGCTGCCGGCATTGAAGACCGCGCTCACGGACAGCGTGCCGAAGTTGCCGGTGAAGAGATCCGGTTGGATGATCACATCACTGCTTTGGGCTGGGCCACCCGGTGGGGTGAAGGTGATCCGGGCCTTTAGCGTGCCGGTGATGCTCAAGCCGTTGATCTGGTCGATCAGATCGCTCTTGTTGCCAAACAACTGAATATTGCCACCTACAGTAATTGCGCTGCCGGCAAAGACAGTCGGCGGATCGATGAACACGTTGTGCGAGTTGATCGATAGATTTACCGGGAAATCGGTGTCTGCGTCGAGCGTCTTCAACCACGCCACGACCTTGGCCTGGTTGGCTGGTGACGTTAACGGATCGCTCTGACCTTGGCGCAGTTTGGCGGTGCGGTGATTCACATTCGAAAGCACGCATGCCAACGTTTCGCACGCGCCGTTGTGATAGTAGGGCGGCAAGTTCCAGATGCCCAAGAGCGACGGCACATTGAATCCCGCACCCTTGCCATCGCCGTTGTAGTCGATGCCCAGCGCGTCTTTCTTGTCCTGGGTTTTCTCTATGCCGCCGATGCCGTTGGTGGCCTCGAACGTTCCCGTGATCAAGTTGCCCTGACCCGCTACGTTCAGGTTAAACGACTTGATATCGCTCAGGAATCGATTGAGATATTGCGCACCAATCGGGGCGGTCCCGACGGTCGGCGTTGGCACGGTTTCGGTGTTAATTTCAGCTACGGCGGGTGGTGCAGCAAAGTCTTTGCGGCTGGTGGTCCACTTGGGGCCAGCGTGGCACTGTGCACAACCCGCTTGGAAGAACAAGTTGCGACCAGCGCGCACATCTGTTGCAAGCAAACCGCCATTCGCCACAGCGAGTTGTGCATCGGTCAATGCACCTTGAGGTGTGCGGATGGCGAAACGCACCCATTCCTTCACCGCGTCCAGCGCACCCCAAGCCTTGCTGCTGCCGGGCAGCGTGACGGTATGTTGTGGGCGGCCAGCGTTGGGTTTACCAAACGCATTTATCACGGCGGGGGCGCTGTTGATGTCGCCCGTGTCGCTGATTAACAGACCATGGTTGGGATCAAAAGCGCTGCCATTGATGGGTACAGCCAATGGCCCTGGGCCAGACACATTCCGGATATTTAACTCGAAGTCCTGCACCTCGTCGAAGATGGCCGAGTAATTCAGGATGCGCTGATCATCCGGGTTATGCGGCGACCAGGTGCCGTTGAGCGACACGCTCTTGCGCGGGCCAGCGTTAAAGCTCCACACTTCGCCGTCGGTCCAGCCGTTAAAGTGACAACTGGCGCAGGCTTGCCAGCCATCGGACGCAAGGCGCTCGTCAGTGGCGACAGTCGTGCCTGCGGGCTTGTTGAAGTGGCCGCGCGAGCTGAAGAATATCTCTTGGCCGACGTGAATCTGTTCATCTGTGCTACCGGGGAAGGGCAGGTTGCCGACCGGGATAGATTTGACCACCGTGTCGGTGGTGAGATCGACCACGCTGATATTGCGTGAGATGCGGTTCATCACGTAGGCTTTAGTGCCATCTTTGATGACGATGCCGAGCGGGTTCTTGCCAGCATTGCGGCCAAAGGTGTTGGTATCGGACAAAGGCTCGTTGGCGTTCAGGTCGATGTAGCGGGTGGTGCTCACCCCGCCGGTGAAAGCGATCAGGCCGCCAGCATCAACCTTGAGCTTCACCAGCACATCGCTGGCCGAGGACACCACATACGCGTTTCCGTCGCCAATTTGATTGGTGAAAGCCATCGCCCAAACGTTGGCAAAGAAGATTTTCTTTTTGCCCACTTCGGGGACACGCGCACCCAAGTGCAGGTTTAGCGCGCCTGCATCGATAGGTGTAGTGTCGGTAATGCTGTTGATCTGGTTGACATACGCCTGGGTGTCCACATTGAACTTGAGCGGGCCACTAGGTGAGGCCGCCACGCTGGGCAAATAGGCGCTCGTGCCGCGGATGACGATGCTTTGCATCTGGTTGGGATAGGCCGAAGTATCGTCGGGTATGGTGTCGCCGTTGCTGTCGATCTTGAAGCCGGTCACGGTAGCGGCCAGCTTAGTCTGGACGGGATTGCTGAGCGTGGTGGGGGCATCTGCGCCCGCGCTGTTCACGTCAAACCGGCAGACCAGTCCTTCTTTGCCGCCATCGGTCGCTTGTGCGCCGCCGATTTTGACAAAGGAGATAAAGCGGGTGACCAGCAACTTGCTATTGTCGGCACTGACGGCCAGACCGCGTGGCTGGAAGTGGCGGTTGGGGTTATCGACGTTGCAGGCGCTGCTGTTCATGTTGATCGCGCCCAGCACGCTAGGCTCGACCGGCGAGGCCACATCAGACTTTATGACAGTGAGGGTGTCCTGCACGCTGTTGGCAACGAAAACACGCTTGCCATCGGGGCTGATCACGATGTTCCACGGTTCTGCGCCAGTGACAATGCTCTTGATGAAGGTCGGATTAAATGTGACGCCCTGAGTCACCCGAATGATCGACACCGAGTTATCGGCGGCGTTGGCGACATAGGCGTAGTTGTTGTTGGGGTCAAGCGCCACGCTTTGCGGCTCGTCGCCGACGCGCACGCGGGCGACTTCAACATCGTCGAGAGTGCGGATGACGGACACGCTGTCGTCTTCTGGGTTGACCGACCAGACATATTTGCCATCCTGTGAGAGGGCAATCGGGCTGGAGTAGGTTGGATCGGCAAATACCACCTCGGGTGCGCCTGGGGCAGCCAAACCGGCCCTGAGTTGTGGTCCAAGCGGGGTGGGCAGTTTGACGCTGCCCAGCGCACCAATCACCAGAAGAGCGGAAAATCCCAAGGCTGCTGGTCCAGCCAGGGTGTCAAAGGTCAGGCGTTTGTTCAGTCTTCGGCGGTTTGAGAGATCGTTCAATATCATGCGCATGGCTCCTGCGAGGGCTGTAGCGGTGAGCGACCTTCCTAAACCCCCGCGGGTTTGCTGGCCCCTCTCGGTACATTCCTCGCCATGCAAATCTTAGTATTTACTGAGGGCTTGTCAAACTATCCCTCGCTACGTTTTGGAGCTTGCTTTGGTTAGTGTTGGGGGCTATCTTCGGCGTGGGAAAGGTTCAGCAAATGACATAGAAACTTGTAGGAGGGGCTATTCTTGGGAATCTTTGGATGCATCGGTTAAAATATGTACAAATAAACGCAGTGAAGTCTTAGACTGCATTGCCAATGACTGTTAGCTCTCAAACCGCGCGTTTGTGTTTGTAGCTTATGTCGCTCTTTTCATTATTTTCATTGTTGCTCTGTTTGAGCCTTCGTTTTTGCTCAACAAAATAAGTTAACACAAGTTATGTTCTGTACAGCGTAGGCTGTGCACAGAGTGAACCTCGTCGCGCGGTTTGGGCATTGAAACAATCTTCATGACGCGACTTTACCGATTTTTTATAGGCGTTTTTTGCCCAGTTCTCTTTGGTATTTGTGGAGCCGGGTTGCTTCGACAACAAATGGTGGTGGCTGCCAACACCACCAGTGCGACTTATGTAGTCAATCAGACCTTTGATGCCGTTGATGCCAACACAGTGGATGGCATATGCGATGCGGATATCAACACACCCGGCGGACAATGCACATTGCGGGCCGCCATTCAGCAAGCCAACGCCCATGCCGGCCCAGACACGGTGGTGCTGACTGGGAATCTGACCTACGCCCTAAACATTACTGGCACCCTCGAAGATGACGCCATCCGCGGTGATCTGGATATCAATGACGATTTGCTGATTTCGATTGGATCGGTCGAGCCAAGCTTATCCGGTCTTACTTCTGTAACTAGCATTAGCAATCAGGTTAAGGGTCGGGCAGTGCTGGATGGGCAGCAGATTGATCGGGTGCTACATATAGTGCACGGGCAAACTGAAATCAGTGGCGTAGTTATCTATAACGGCAATGTGGGCGATGCTGGGGGTGGGGTGCTAGATGAGGACAAACTGATCATGACCAACAGTCTCGTAATGTCTAGCAGCGCCGACACTGGTGGAGGTATTTATGTCTACGGGGGTCGGTTGCAGCTGAAAGACACCGATGTGCTAAGCAACCGAGCACAAAGCCTTGGCGGCGGTTTGTACAACGACCCTGGCAGCACGATTGAGATGAATGGTGGACGGATTGCTTATAACGCAATTGAATCAGCTGCGGGCTATGGGGCAGGTTTGGCCAATACCAATATAGCGGGTCTATATCAGGTGGTAGTGTCTGACAATTGGATCAGTAGCACCCAAATCGCGATTGGGGGTGGACTGCTCAACTTTAATAGCGGCACGCTTAGCCTTGAGTTAAGTCGGGTGGAACGCAATTGGATTACCGGAACATTACCCAATAGTGGAAACGGTGGCGGTCTGCACAATGCCAGCAACAGCCACATGATCATCATCAGCACAACGCTGGCTGAAAATCAATCGATTTATGGCGGGGGGCTGCAGAATGACGGCCTAATGACCATAACAGCATCGAGTATCTACTCTAATGCCGCAATTGAGATTGCCGGGGGCATTGCGAATATTGGTGCCGATGACCCCGCCGCGCAATTGATGATTGTGAACAGCACGATTGGCGCAAATCGCAGCCAAGGGAGTGCCGGAGGTATTCATAATGACGGCCGGATGTCTATTTTTAACGCGACTGTGGCGAACAACGTGGCGGACGCTGACCAAGATGGGCGCGGCGATGTAGGGGGTCTTAGTACGGGTACACGATTGAGCGGCACGGTTGAGACCTTTGTCGCCAATAGTGTGATCGCTCTCAACATTGATGCCAGCCCGGTATTGACCAGTTTCGTGATTGCTCCGGATTGCGGTGGCATGTTGATCGCACAAGGCATCAATCTGGTGCAAAACACGACCGGATGTAAATTAACAGGCGCGTTGGGTAGGGTCATCACCAATACCAATCCCCGGTTGGGGCCATTGCAGGACAATAGTGGCCCAACCTGGAGCTATCAACCCATGTTTGCCAGCCCGCTGATTAACAGCGGTGCAATGGATGGCTGTCGTGATGCGGCCAACACTATGCTGAATGTGGATCAACGCGGGCTGCAGCGCCCTCGTGACGGGCGCTGTGACCTAGGCGCGCTTGAAACAGACAACCTGGTCACTGCAGTGCTTTATATGCCGACATTGTGGCGCTGATCAGCGCTAGCAGCCTGTCGGAGAAGCCACTGAAAAGCCAAATGGGACACGGACGCTTTGCGCGCTGATTTTCGTGGATTTCTTTATAAATGGCTGCTTCAAATCCGCGTTTATCCTGAAAATCCGCGTCCTATGTTCCTTTCTCCGACAGGCTGCTAGGTCGCGGCGTTAGCTTATCGCGCCAGGTGTTTGTGCGGGTGGTTGCGCCTTGCTTTTGCGCAGGTTTTGTATCAATAAATATGCAATGATGCCGACCATGGCGACGCCCAATAGCAAGAATGTGAAGTCGCCTAACGCATCGCTGACTTCAGCTAGACGTGTACTAAAGAATTGACCTGCTTTGACATAGATTAGCACCCATAGGACCTCGCCCAGCACGACATTCAGCGAAAACATCGGCAGCCGATAGCGGGTGAGGCCGCTGCTTAAGTTGACATAGGGGCCGGGTGCGGTGACCAGCCAACGGGTAAAGAAGATGCTGATCCCGCCCCACTTACGTGAGGCAGCTTCGGCTTTTTCTACGAGCGCCTCAGCATTGAGTCGTTTGCTGATGCGAGTGACAATCGCACGCCCGCCATACCAGCCCAAGCTATAGCCGACATGATCGCCCAAAATTGCGCCAATACTTGCCGCGATCATTACGGGCCAAAAGTTTAGATCGCCTTGCTCTATAAACGATCCGGCGACCAGCAACAAAAAGCTGGTGGGCAGTGGCAGCCCAATCGCTGAGACGAATACTGAGATGAAAATAGCAGCAACACCATAATTCGTGAGTGCGCTAAGTAGATATTCCTGAAGGGTCGTACTCATTTTGCTTCGTTTGCCGTTGAGCTAAGACCCTATCTCTAAACTTATGTGTAAGCATCCTGAGCGAAG
>JANMVQ010000499.1:0-6475 GCA_031392845.1 Chloroflexota bacterium | reverse complement strand
CTTTGGTCGGCCTCAAGTTCGCATACAGATCAAAATGCTGGCGCATCTGAATAATTGGGCTGCGATACCCTTCGACTTTTTTGCTAGGAGACGAGACTGCGCCAAACAATGCGGCAGTACATTCGCTGATTTTTGTCTTCGTGTCGTCCGGAAGGGCGTTGCCAGTGCGTTGAAAGCAATCCCAACCGGCATCGGCTTCGATAGTGCGCAGATCGGGCAGCATGCGCCGCAATACTTCAACCGCGCATGGAATGACTTCGCGGCCCACGCCATCACCGGGGATGACACACAGGGCAGGGGTGTTTGAAATGGACATTCCAGCAATTCTACGGAAATGTGCTTTATTGGGGGAACGGTGGAACATAGAGAGTGGGAGGTGGGAAGTAGAAGGCCGGTAACTAACTGATAATTTGCGCAATCTGGAATTTTCTTATATAAAAACCATATTCACAAATGGAAAGCATGTGCGAAGCAAACGGATTGCTCAGGTTAAGTGAAATTAAAAAGGAGCGTGCACTCATGATTAGGGACGCAGTAATTACACCTGAAATGGTTGACCGTTTTAACGATCAGGGATATTTGATTGTTGAAAATTTGTTTGATGTAGAACGTGATTTGAACCCAGTAGTTGAAGACTATGCACGGAAGCTGGATGTGTTGTGCGAGCAATGGCTGGCTGAGGGAAAGATCGCCGATGCTTATCGTGATCTCCCATTTGGTCAACGTCTGGTGAGGATTGCGGCGACGGCTGGGTTGAACTGGGCCAATCATTTTGATATTTCGCTGCCGCAGTCGGATATTCGGCTGGATACACCGATTCATCTGAGTCAACCCGTATTTGATCTGCTTCGGCATCCGCGTTTACTGGATGTGGCTGAGGCGTTTGTTGGGCCAGAAATTTATTCGAATCCGATTCAGCACACGCGTATTAAGCCGCCCGAACACCTCGTTCCGCAGGATTCGCGCAATGGCTTGATGGTGCGGGTGGGGTGGCATCAGGATCAGGGCGTCGCGACACCCGATCAAGATGAAGTGATGGTGTTGACGGTATGGCTACCGATCACCGACGCCACGGTCGAGAATGGCTGTCTCGCTGTGGTGCCTGGCAGCCATAGGCGTGATCTGGTCACGCATTGTCCGGGTAGTGGGCCAGATGGCGGATTACAAATTCCATCAAAGCTGATCGAGGGCAAGCCGACCCCAGTTCCAGTAAAGCGAGGCGGAGCGCTGCTAATGCATCGGCGCACCATCCATGCATCGCTGGCTAACAAAAGTGATGACATTCGCTGGAGCTTTGATTTGCGGTATCAGCCTGTTGGCACGCCCACTGGTCGGGCTGCGTTCCCTGGGTTTGTGGCGCGCAGCCGCAACGATCCGGCCAGCGCACTGAGCCATTGGCAGGACTGGGCGCAATTGTGGTACGACGCACGCGAGCGTCTTTCCCAGCGTGAAACGCCCATGTTTAACCGCTGGAGTCGTGACGCGATTGCATGTGCGTGAAGGAGTTTGGCTGTCGATTAGTCATGACGAAAGAAAGTAAGCGTAGCTACCAAGCGCCTGCACTCGACAAAGGCCTCGATATTATCGAGTTTCTGTCATTGCAAGCTACGTCTCAGTCGCTAACGGAGATTGCGCAAGCACTGGGTCGCAGCCACAACGAAATCTATCGGATGCTGGCGCGGCTTGAGGAGCGGCGCTATGTATTGCGCGATGAGCAGTCGAGTAAGTACTATCTGTCGCTTAAGTTGTTTCACCTGAGCCACACCCATTCACCCTTGGAGTTTTTGCGGAATGCGGCGATCGGCCCGATGCGGCGTTTGGCAGAATCGGTGCGACAGGCCTGCCATCTGGCTATTCTGTTTGAAGACACGATGATGGTGGTTTTGCGGGTACGTAGCCCATTATTTGTAACACTCTCTGTCGAGGAGGGTACGCGCTCTCCGTTGGTTTATACGGTGTCAGGGCGGTTGTTGTTGGCGTATGCCTTTGAGGAGGACCGCGAGGCAATTTTGAAACGGAATACCGAGTTTCAAGCCATGGATCGGCGAATGCAAACGGCATTGCGGACCCAATTGGCGAAAATACGCCAGCAGGGTCATCATGTCGCTGCTAGCGACATGACCAAGGGTGTGACGGATGTGGGTGTGCCGATTGGCTCAGTCGATGCGCAGGTGTTTGCCGCGCTGACGTTGCCGTGTATCAATACCGTGTCTGCTGTGAACGATCAAAAACTCGTGCTGACGGCAGCGTTGAAGTGTGCCCAGGAGATCAACGATGTCGTGGGGCTGGCCTGGCCGCCGGTAGCTGTAGCCAAAATGGGCGCAATCGATGGGAAGGCGGATGGGAAGCCAGTGATGAGCATCAACGGGTTGGATATTGCAAAGCGCAATCCATCGCCCGAAAGACGCACGATGCTAAAGACAGTAAAAAGCGTGTAGCTTTATTGCTTGAAACGCTTTTAGTGATAAGGAGGATTTGCCTATTAAACGTAAAAATAGTAAAACAATAGTGGCGTCAAAAATTTGCTGTGAATTGCACCGCCGTGCAAACAGCAACTTGATTGCCTTGCCGGACTTTGCATGATTGAATTTCCGTAAATTATTAGAACTTAGTAGATTGAAAGAAGGAGAGATAAAAAATGACAACCGGGAAGTTTAAGAAAGAAGAAGAGCTCGCTCGTGAGTTAAACAAGCGTGGCCTGAGCCGCCGCCAGATGTTGAAGGTCGGTGCAATGCTAGGCTTGGGTGGTGCATTGGCCGCCTGTGCGCCTGCCGCGCCTGCCGCACAAAAGGCTGCAGAAGCGCCAAAAGCCGCTGACAAACCCGCCGAAGTGGTCGCGAACCTGTTTGATGCAAGCGCCGGCGCAGATGGCGCGTGGCCCAAATCAGCAGTCGCTGAGCCAGCCGCCAAAGTGACTCTGTCTGTGGCGCATGCCTGGGATGCCACATTCTTTGAGCGCCAGAAGCAGTTTGATGCGTTGTTCATGAAGCGCCATCCCAATATTGAAATCAAAGCAGAAAACACGGCTTGGGGTGATTTGAGGCAGAAATACTTCACATTGGCTGCCGGTGGCGTGCTGCCGGATATCTCCTACATCCACTTCTCGTGGGCGCAGCAGATGATCAAAGCGGGCTTGCTGAAGTCGCTCGACGAGTACATCAATGCTGAGAAGGACTTCAACCTGGCAGATTTCTTCCCCGCCTCGCTGCCATCTTATCAGCGCGATGGTAAGTTGTGGGTGGTGCCTTACGATGAAGGCCCCATGATCCTGTACTACAACAAGGATTTGTTTGATAAGGCTGGCGTCAAGTATCCTGATGACAGTTGGACATTGGATGATCTGAAAGCGGCCGCGTTGAAGATCACCAGTGGCGAAGGTGCCAACAAGGTGTTTGGCATGGCCAGTATGCCGAACCCCGGCGATTCACTTATGTCTCCGACCTTCTTGGCTCCGTTTGGCGCGACCTATGTGGATGAGCCAGCCGAGAGCAAGTGCCTGCTCAACACACCTGAGGCAGTGGCCGCGCTGGAATGGTGGCAAGAGTTGCGCACCAAGGGAGCGGTTCCAGCCCCAGCTGACGTGCAGGGTTTGGCCTGGCCCCCCTTCCAGTTCGGCAAGATTGCCATGTATGTGGAGGGCACATGGGCGACCCCGCCCATTCAAGCCAATTCCAAGTTTAAGTGGGACATGGCGAAGTTCCCCAAAGGCCCGAAGGCGCATGTGATGGGGAGTGCAGGCAGTGGCTACGGCATTACCCGCGACAGCAAGAGTCCTGATGCAGCATGGCTCTACATCAACGATTACCTATCCACGGCGGGCCAGGCCTACATGTGGGGCATCACTGGGCGCGGCAGCCCAGCTCGGCTTTCGGCCTGGCCGTCCTACCTCACCTCCAAGTTTGCGCCATCCGGGGCTAAGAACGCGCAAGAGGAAATGGCGGGCTTGGCCAAGCACGACATTTTGGATCAGCCTACGACGGCGAAAGTGACGCAGGCTGCGGGCGCGATCTGGGACAACGTGGTAGCTGGCACGCTTTCTGTCAAGGAAGCAGCCGATCAGATCTGCAAGGCTATTGATCCGATTTTGGCAGAGAACGCGAAGAAGTAATTTGCAGCGTCATTTTGAGCGAAGCAAGCCAAAACTTAAGGGACATTCGGCCCGCTTCGCTCAAAATGACGTACTTACTTTTAAGAGATTTGGTATAAAACTGCGTAGCTGGGCTGTCATCCCGAGACCATGATCGTTGACGCGAAAGCGCGCAGCAGAGAGTTGGCCTCCGACCCCGTAGGGGGAAGGATCTCGTTATGTCAGGACTGGTCATATTTCTGAGCAGTGCGCGTGGCGAACCCATGGTCATTGGAGCCAAACGGTGCTCGAAGAACCCCTGCTTTGAATTACTGTTGCGTGGTTCAACGTAGAGATTCTTCGCATAAGAATGCTCAGAATGACAACGAAGCCAGTTGGGCTGAACAGTTACGATTGGGTTAAGTTTTGGGGTGAGTGTTTATGGCGATGCAGCAAAGATTGAATCAATCAAAAAGCCTGATGCCTATGGCAAAGTCGGGCAAGATGGCACGGCGTGAGGCACGCGAGTTCTATTTATTTGTTTTGCCGTGGCTCATCGGCTTGATCCTGTTCGACTTTGGGCCAATTGTGGCGTCGTTCGCCATTGGCCTTACGGACTGGTCGTTGCTGGATACTCCTAAGTTTATTGGATTGGGGAACTACGTTGAGATGTTCAACGATCCGTTGTTCTTCATAGCATTGTGGAATTCGGCCTACTACGGCTTATTTTCAGTTGGGTTGGGTTTGATGGTTTCATTCAGCCTAGCATTGCTCTTGAACCAGAAGGTCATGGGGATGCCTTTTTTTCGCACCATCTTTTATTTGCCGTCCGTGGTCAGCGGCATCGCAGTCGCTTTGTTGTGGGGCAATATTCTCCACCCCGACTTTGGCTTGCTTAATACCATGCTCAGCTGGATTGGCATTAAGGGGCCTGGGTGGCTGAGTTCACCGGCTTGGTCCAAGCCCTCGCTTATTTTGATGAGCCTGTGGGCGGCTGGCGGCTCGATGGTGATCTATCTGGCTGGTCTGCAAAGTGTGCCTGCCCATTTGTATGAGGCTGCTGAGATTGACGGCGCCGGGCCGTGGCAAAAATTTAAGACCGTGACCGTGCCGATGATGTCACCGGTGATCTTCTACAATCTTATTGTCGGCATCATCGCTTCGTTGCAGAACTTTGTGTTGGTCTTGATCATGACCCAAGGCATTAGCTCGCAGCCAGGTGGCCCGGCAAATAGCACTATGATGTATGGCCTGTATTTGTATCTCAACGCTTTCAGCTTTCTGCGGATGGGCTATGCGTCGGCATTGGCGTGGGTGTTGCTCCTCATCATCATGGTGATTACTGCGATGCAGTTCAAGCTGGCGCGCACATGGGTGTTTTACGAGGGAGAGGCCAAGAATTAGCTGGAGAGCTGGAAATTTATTAATATGGCAGAACTTTCAAAAAGTGCACCCACCGTTCGCAACGGTTCATTTTTAGGCATCCATCGGCTGCGCGCCATCAAGATCATCATCGTCTATGGCTTGCTGATTGGGCTGTCCTTTGTATTTATCCTGCCGTTCATGTGGATGGTCTCCACCTCGCTGAAGCAGTCGCAGGATGTCTTCTCATTTCCGCCCAGTTTCCTGCCGATTGTGGATGGACAGTTGACGCTGAACTGGAGCAACTATGTGCGCGGTTGGACGGTTTTGCCGTTCAACACCTATCTGACCAATTCGCTCATCGTGACCATCGCCAATGTGGTTGGCAACTTGATCTCATGCTCGCTGGTGGCGTATGGATTTGCGCGCTTGCGCGCGCGTGGCAGCAATGCACTCTTCTTGATGTTGCTTGCAACGCTGATGATCCCGCGTGAAGTGACCATCGTGCCACGCTTTTTGCTGTTCCAAAAGCTGGGGCTACTTAACACGTTGTGGGCCCTAATTCTTCCAGCGTGGTTTGGCTACCCGTTCTTCATCTTTCTATTGCGCCAGTTTTTCATGAGTATTCCGCGTGATCTGGATGAGGCTGCACGTATGGATGGCGCAACAACACTGCAGATATTTCTCAGGATCATTTTGCCGCTCTCCGGCCCGGCTTTGGCTTCGGTCGCCATCTTTTCCTTCATCGGCAACTGGAGCAACTACCTCGATCCGCTAATCTATCTGCGTTCACAGGACTTGTACACATTGGCACTGGGTCTAAACCTGTTTCGCAGCACGAATGTCACCGCATTCAACTATCTGATGGCGGTGTCAATTATCACGTTGATTCCAGTGCTGGTTATTTTCTTCCTCTCGCAAAAACTCTTCGTCCAGGGTGTGCAATTGACCGGTATGGGTGGACGATAGGCGTTCATAAGGTAATGTTCATAAGGTTTGGAAGGTTCGGGTGTTTGAACGTTTGTAAGCACCTGAACCTTCGAACTT
>JANMVQ010000493.1:0-10316 GCA_031392845.1 Chloroflexota bacterium | reverse complement strand
GCAACCAACGCGCACTTGTTCAAGTATGACTCCAACTACGGGCGCTTCAAGGGCAAAGTCGAAGTCGATGGCAACGATATTGTGATCAACGGCGACAAAATCAAAATCTTCGCCCAGCGCGACCCAGCCCAAATTCCTTGGGGCGAGGTGGGCGCAGACATCGTCATCGAGTCGACTGGCCTGTTCACTGATGCGACCAAAGCCCGCGCCCACATCACGGCTGGTGCCAAGAAAGTGATTATCAGCGCGCCCGCCAAGAACGAGGACATCACGATTGTGATGGGTGTAAACGAGGGCAAATATGATTCGGCCAAGCACGTCATCGTGTCGAATGCCAGCTGCACCACCAACGGTTTGGCCCCGGTCGCCAAAGTGCTGCACGAGAAGTTTGGGATCGAGAAGGGTTTTCTCACCACGATCCACGCCTACACCAACAGCCAGAAGCTGCTGGATCTGGCCGCGCCTGATCTGCGTGACGCTCGTGCCGCAGCGATGAACATCGTCCCCAGCGCCACTGGTGCTGCCCGTGCCGTAGGTCTCGTAATCCCGGAGCTACAGGGCAAGTTCACCGGCATGGCCTTCCGTGTTCCAACATCCACAGTGTCAGTCGTGGACTTCACGGCATTGCTGAGCAAGGACGCAACGGTCGAGTCGATCAACGCCGCGATGAAGGAAGCGGCCCTCGGCCCAATGAAGGGCATCCTGGACTACACCGAGGAAGAGTTGGTCAGCATGGACTTTAAGGGCGACTCCCACAGCTCCATTTTCAGCGCCAAAGATACGCTCGTGCTGGGCGGCAACTTCGTCAAAGTCGTCAGCTGGTACGACAACGAATGGGGCTACAGCAACCGCGTCGGTGACTTGGCCGCATTTATGGCCAGCAAGATGTAGGAAGAGTAGGAAGAATTGAGAAGGCTGAATTAAGAAATCAAACTGATCCTTAGGCGCGCCTTCGGCTTTGGTAAATTTGAATCACTCCGGCTGCATATTTTGGTCGCCTTTGAGCCAAAATTCCAGCCTGTCGTTATGCAGCTTTCCCGTTAAAGTCGGGAGAGCCCAAATTGTGTTTACACAAGATGCCGCGCTTGCCTGAAGACCAAGACACATTAGCTGGATATATCATGACCAATTTTGGATTTTGGGACTATTCATGTCCCCGGCATGGCTCGATTGAGCGCTATAGCGCAGACGACTGGGATAGATTGTTGGACGATATGGCCGCCGCGGGCTGCACCACATTTGTGTTGTGCCCAAAATGGCTGACCACCGGTTATCGCTCGCGCTATTCCTGGCTTGACCAAGACCCGGCGTGCTCGGCGGTCGCCTCGGACAACGCCGTGCTCCATCATGCCTTGCGCGGTATGCGCAGTCGTGGCATTCGACCGTGGCTTTTGATCGTGGCCACCATATTCCCAGCCCGTGAATTTCAGTTGACCGGTGGTATCACTTATCCGTGGCCGGGATTCTTTGAACCCGGTGAACTGATGTTTTATGACTTGGATTGTCCAGGCTTGCTCGACTATATGACATTGCTGGTGGAGGAAATGGTCGATCTTTTTGGCGCAGAAACGGATGGGTTGATCTTGGAGCTGGAATTCTCCGATGGCGAAGCGCCCCATCGCATTCCGGTGTATGACGCTTGGGCGCAGGCCAACGACCGCCCCGATTTTGCCACCATCAAACAAGTGCGCTTTGAGCCTCGCGCTTATCCGTTCACCCATTGGCGCGACTTTACAACCCAACGCCGCATCGCTGTGCTGAAGCAACTCGAAACTGTGATCCGCGCGCGCGGTTTTGCTGGGCCGCTGGCATCGATCATTGAGATCGCAAATGAACCCACCGTAGTCATGGGCAACGTCAATCTTGCGACGTATGCCGCCGCATTGCCGGATTGGCCGGCGGTCACGTATGACAGTATTTACGACCGGCGGCGCAACCGATTGGCCTCGATGGACCTGTGCATCGAGCAACCGCGGGCGGCTGGGCTTGAGGTGGGCTACCTGACGCGAGGGGTGATGACCTTCCCTGTCCAACGGGGCATGGCACCCACGACCTTGGAGGAACAATGGCGCATGACGTTTGAAGATGTGCGTCGTCATCGCCTGGAGACGGTCTGGTTTATGGGCAGTGATGCCCGTCTGAATGGCGCGGTCTGCAATGCCGCCGCTCTGCCGGGTTGGGGATTTGCAGATGGCCGCAGCGCACGGCAACGCTTGTTGCAAATGGTACGCGAGGCTGGCTTGGGCTGATTCTAGCGAGAAGTGGCACAGCAGCGTTGCGTGGAGTGGCCAGCCTCATGGCTCACTTTTGACTTGGCTTCACGTTCGCGCTGCGCAGTCGACGGACGCGTTGATGGCTAAAGCTGCAACTTTGGCCTAGAGCGCGTCCTCGACTGCGGGCGGCACTTAGATTTCTGTTCTTACTGAAACTTTGGGCCGCCCTCCGCTCTGGATGCTTTTTGTATGTGTAAATGCGGCTCTCCCTCCTTTGGCGGGAAAAGCACTGTTATGCTGACCCTGACGAATGGAAGGGGAAGCATCCCTTTGACGTATCACGCGCAATTTACGCTTGAGGGATCCCTCACGAAGCTCGTCCTGAGCGGCCCAACAGGGTTCGGAATGACATCTTTCCCGTTTAACTCGGGAGAGCCAGAATTTAGAAACAAGTGTCAAAATGGGATGGAGCGCATACGCTTCATCCCATTTTTGTTGCCCGTTGCACAACCCAAAACATATATCATGCTTACACCTGACACCTGATACCTGATACCTGACAACCCATCATCAACGCCGCTCTAATTATGCAGGCCGATAATATAGGAGTGATTATGCAAAAACAAACACGCACGAATAAACGGCATTCACAATGTGGGCTACTGGCAAGCGGTTTAGCGTTGATAGTGAGCGCTTGTGCCGCCCCGGCAGCAATACCGGCAACCCCTATGGCAAAAGCAATTATTCTTCCCACGCTCACCCCAGCAGTGGGCGTGCCGCAGCCAACGGCTACCCCACTGGCGATTGGTGCACCGACAGCAACTGTCGCGAGTCAAGGCAAAGGCGGCGATATCAAGGCAGCACGCAGCGCACTCCAGCCAATCTTTGTCGATGGCACCAACGCTTTTGGCTTTAAACTGCTCAACGAAGTGGCCGCAAGTGACGCAGGCAAAAATATTTTCATCTCACCTGCGAGCGTATCGTTGGCGTTGGCTATGGTCTACAACGGGGCCAAAGGCGGCACAGCAGAAGATATGGCTCGCACGTTGGGCGTAAGTGGGCTTTCGCTGAATGATGCTAACACCGCCTACAACGCACTGCAAACCCTGCTGCGCCAGGCGGACCCAACGGTGACCCTCGACATCGCCAACTCACTGTGGGCGCGCCAAGGTGCTGGCTTGAACGATGATTTTCTAAATCGCACCCAGACCTTTTATCAAGCCCAGATCAGCGAGTTGGATTTCAACCAACCCGATGCCGCCAAAACCATCAACCAGTGGGTAAGCGATAGCACGCACGGCAAAATCACCGAGATTGTCGATCCGCCGATTGACAAAGATATGCTGTTGTTTCTGATCAACGCGATCTATTTCAAAGGCAATTGGATGGGCAAGTTCGATCCAACCGCCACTCGCCCATTACCCTTTACACAAAGCAATGGCCAAAGCGCGGATACGCCGATGATGTTCCAAGCCGGCAAATACGCCTACTTCGCCACACCGGAATTCCAGGCGGTGCGTCTGCCATATGGCGACGGTGTGTTTAGCATGGTGGTGCTGTTGCCAGCCGCAGGCGTCTCGCTAGAGCAACTGCGTACCAGCTTGACCAGCGAGAACTGGCGAGCTTGGTCTGCCCAATTCCAGGTCACCGACGGCGACATCTCAATGCCCAAATTCAAACTGGAGTACAAACAGGATCTAGTGGGTGCGTTGGGCAAACTAGGCATGGGCAGCGCGTTTGGGAATGGGGCCGATTTCACCGGCATGCGGGCACAACCGCCTAGCTTGTCGATCAGCGAAGTGAAGCACAAGACCTATATCGATGTAAACGAAGAAGGCACCGAAGCCGCCGCCGTCACATCGGCCGGTATGCGCACCACATCGCTGCGTGAGACCAAGCGCTTCAGCATGACGATAGATCACCCTTTCTTCTTTGCAATTCAAGATGATCAAACAAGCGCCGTGCTCTTTAGCGGCCTCATTGAGAAGCCATAATTTGAAATGTATACAATCACACATACCACATCTCGGTCTGTCTTTAATTTCAGTTTCAAAAAAATTCTTGCAATCGTCATCACGTTGACCAGCTTGTTACTGGCGTCTTGCAGCAACACCACAACTGGCGCAACAGGTACTGCTGGCAATATCACCATCAAGAACGCTTGGGTGCGCGCAGCGCTGGTCGCAGGTTCAGATGGATTTATCAGTTCTGGCTATATGACGATCGAGAATAAAGGCAACACTCCAGACGCACTGATGAGTGTATCGAGCGCTGACGCCGCCGCAGTAGAGATTCACGAAAGCAAAAGTATGGACGGAATGATGAGCATGGCGCCACTCCCCGATGGTCTTGAAATTCCTGCCAACGGCAGTATGACCTTGACCCCCGGCAGCAATCACTTGATGATCATGCAAGCCAAAAAAGAATCGTTCACCCCAGGCAAAACGGTTAAATTTCTGTTCAAGTTTAAGTCTGGCAGCGAACTGGCACTCGATGTGCCTGTGCGGGAGAACAAGTAAAAGCTAGTGAGTAAAGACAGCACCAACTTAATCCTCAGTGTATTGGCTGCCTTCTTGGTCATCGTTGGGATGGGGCTGGCATTTTCGTTCGGCCCCAACGTGATTCGCGATTTGCAACGCCCAGCCTTTAACGCTGCGCCCGGTGCAATTGTCAAAGAGCCTGCGGTCCAAGTGCGTGACTTTACACTGACGAATCAGGAGGGGCAACCGTTAAAAATGAGTGATCTGCGCGGCAAAGCAGTGATGCTATTTTTTGGTTACACCCATTGCCCCGATTATTGTCCGTTGTCGTTGGCCCAATATGCGCAAATCAAGAAAACGCTGGGCGCCGATGCCGCGCGTGTGGCATTCGTGATGATCAGTCTGGACGGCGAGCGCGACACCCCGGCAGTGCTGAATGCCTACATGAAGCAATTCGATCCCACCTTTATTGGGCTGACCGGCGATCCCGAGAAAGTGCGCAGCATTGGGGCAGACTATGCCGTGCAATTTGAGAAACAGCGCCTAAAAGGAACGCAAGCCGAGTATCTCGTCGCACACACCACGTTCATGTATCTAATCGATCCGCTAGGTCGTTGGCGGATCGCTTATCCATATGATGTGCCGCGCGAGGAAATCACCCAAGATATTCAGCGTATCCTGGCCGAGAAGTAAGCTTGATACAGTGCCGCATCCTACCTGTTTGGATAGGTCGATCCACCTATCCGTACAGCTATACCGACTCAGCACCATTACGTATTGCGATCTACATCTATAGACCTCTAGAATCTGCTCAGTGGCAATAATATTGCCAACGATTGCGAACGATCAGAAGATTTCTGGCGTTCACGCAATATATCGTCAAAAAGGGGACTTCATGACCAACACTACCGTTCATCACAACTATCGCAAAACGTTCACTCTATTCATCGCAGCATTGATAATGGTGGCTACTGCGCTATTACCAGCATCAGCTCGCACACAGACGAGCGCAAGAGTGCACCCGTTGATTTTGCAATTGGCAGCGCAGGTTCCCAATGAGACGATTGAGGTCATCGTTCAAAAACGCGATAAATCAGTTGATGCTGAAACTGTGGTGCAACAATTGGGCGGCATTGTCACTAAAGATTTACACATCATCAATGGCTTCGCCGCGCGCCTGACCGCCCAAGCCGCCCAGCAGCTTGGCACCCATGCTTCGATTAACTGGGTCTCGCCCGATGCCGCAGTGCAGCAAGCAGGCGGCCCCAATAGTGCCAAATTCACAACTTGGACCACACAGATCGGGAAGGTGGCACCGAATGGCTTTAGCAATGCCAACAATGTCCTCTCACCGGTGGGCAAGAACGGAACTTATGGTTCAGGCGGCAAAGTCAAAGGGGCGTTTGGCGGATTTATGCCCGAATATACCCCTGGTCTATCAATCACCAAGCTGGAAGTCGCGCTGCGCTTCTATACAGCCAAGACTTTGGGATCTACAGAATCCGTGAAGGTCACGCCTTATGTCGGCGGCGCAGCGGTGAGCACCATCACCTTGTCCCCAACGCAATTGAATCAAGTGTTGGGAGCGCCGAAGGCCAGCACGCTGTATTTCGATATCTCGTCGCTGCGTACCTGGCGCTGGTCAGACTTCAAAACGCTAGAACTGCTGATTGATCAGAGCGCGTTGTCGAGTACGAGTGCGGTTTTCTATGATGCGTTGGGCCTTCGTGTTACGACTAATACTGGCACCGATACCAGCTCTCCGCTGGTCATGTCGTCGTCCACATCCAACACTGCCGTAGATACCAGCGTACTCAGCAACGTTTTCAATAAAGCCGTGCGTGCGACCGATGTGTGGAACGAAGCTCCGACCTATCTGCAAGGGTCAGGTGTGACCGTCGCCCTCATCGACAGCGGAGTGTTCCAGACCAAAAATATTGGCCTACGCATCTTGGGACAAGTCAACTTTAACTCCGCCGAGCATACCTCGACCGACCAATATGGACATGGCACATTTCTGGCCGGGATTCTTGCTGACGATGGCACCCAATCGGGCGGCAAGTATATCGGCATGTCCCCCCAGGTGAATCTCCTATCTCTGCGGGTTAGCGACGACAGCGGCATGTCAACCGAATCGGATGTGGTCAATGCGATGCAATGGGTCAACGACAACAAAGTGGCCTACAACATCCGAGTGGTCAACATGTCACTCAATTCAAGTGTCTGGCAGTCCTACAACACCAGCCCGTTGGACGCCGCTGCTGAGATCCTATGGTTCAACGGAATCGTGGTGGTTACTTCGGCGGGCAATAACGGATCCGCGACGCTGTATCCACCCGCCAACGATCCATTTGTTATCACCGTCGGTGCGACCAATGATGTGTCAACAATATCTCTCAGCGATGACTCGGTGGCCTCATTCTCCGCCTTTGGCATGGACGAGACCGGTCATGTAAAACCCGATATTGTTGCGCCGGGTAGTTCCATCATTGCCTATTTGCCCGACAACAACAGCCTCACGATCTCTATCAACCACCCAGCGAACCGTGTCGACGCAGATTATTTTCGCATGTCGGGCACATCTATGTCGGCCCCGATTGTCGCGGGCGGAGCAGTGCTATTGCTCCAGGCCAACCCAAGCCTGACGCCCGACCAGGTGAAATATCGCCTAAAGGCAACCGCAAACAAGATTTGGCCCAATTACAACAGCGGTACGGCCGGCGCCGGGTATTTGGATGTGTATGCCGCCGTTCACGGCACCAGCACTGAGAGCGCCAATACCGGTCTCCCAGTCAGTTCGATGCTCTGGACCGGCTCAACACCGCCAGTCTGGGGCAGTGTGAATTGGTCATCTGTAAACTGGTCGAGCGTCAACTGGTCATCTGTGAACTGGTCCAGTGTCAACTGGTCTTCCGTCAACTGGTCCAGCGACTATTGGGGGCCATAGACAAAACTCACCTTCTTCAAACAAAACCAGGCTTCCCGTAGAAGTCTGGTTTTTTGCTGTATAAACATCCAGCTTTTTGCCTGCCCGCTGGCTGCTAGATCATTGCCTTCCCCTATTCCATGGCCCCCGAAGCGATTGCAGCCGAGCTGAAACACATCATAAGTAATCCATAATGCGTAAAATAGGAACTTCGTAGCGCTCAAGAATCAATCTTTACTCTCTATCACTAAATAAAACCAACAAGTCAAAACGGCTTTCATCCAGCGCAAAAGCTGCTGAAATACTATGTTGCGGTATGTCAAAACCGTAAAACTTAGTTGATTTTATTTAGCTATCGCTTATAGATTGCTTACGCATTACGGGTTACGAATTACGCATGGCGAATTAAGAAGTTACGCAAAATATGTTTTACGATGAAGCAAAGATCCAAGTAAATGCGGGCCGCGGGGGCGATGGGGCTATGAGTTTCCGTCGCGAGTCCCTGGTCCCGCTGGGCGGGCCGGACGGCGGCAATGGCGGACGCGGCGGCAATGTCATACTGATTGTTAATGCCAAAATGAACACGCTGCAACACTTTCAATATCAGCGCAAGTTCAATGCAGATGATGGCCGTAATGGGGCCAACAAGCAACAAACTGGGCGCTCTGGCAAGCCGCTCTACATTCAAGTGCCACCCGGCACAGTGCTGCGCGAAACCAGCACTAACGCACTGGTGGGTGACCTCACTACGCCAGGTCAGCAGATGATTGTGGCCCGCGGTGGCAAAGGCGGACGCGGCAGCGCGACCTACGCTACCTCCACCAACCAAGCCCCACGCATGGCCGAAAATGGGGCCCCCGGCGAGTCGTTCGAATTTACCCTTGAGTTGAAGCTGATCGCCGATATTGGCTTTGTAGGCTTGCCCAACGCCGGCAAGAGCACCTTGCTGGCGGCCTTAACCGCAGCCAAACCTAAAATCGCCAACTATCCGTTTACCACGCTGCAACCCAATCTGGGAGTGGCGCTGGTGGATCGCTTTCGCACCGTGGTGTTGGCCGACATCCCTGGTTTGATCGAAGGGGCCAGCGAAGGCATTGGCCTGGGCCATGAGTTTTTGCGTCATATCGAACGCACGCGCGTGCTAGTTCACTTGCTGGATGGCATGAGTGAAGACCCTATCAAAGACTTCCACACTGTCAACGCTGAATTGGCCGCATTTGGACATGGCCTGATGGATAAACCGCAGGTCATCGCCATGACCAAGATGGACTTACCCGATGCACAAGCAGCCTTCGAGTTATTCATTGCACATAGCCCCGAATTACCCAGCGAACTGCGCGAGCATGGTGTCATGGCCATCTCATCCGCAACCGGCCAGGGCGTGCGTGAGCTATTGGGCAAGGCTGTCCAGGTATTGGATGAATTGCCACCCATCGATCCGCCTCCCGCACCCGCTACTGAGTTTGTCCTGGATGTGACGAATAACACATTCGAGATTCAGCGCGAACCCGATGGTTTTCGCGTCCTCAGCCCATTGCTGGAACGCAAAGTCGAAATCACTCGTTGGGATTTGCCCGAAGCAGTCCAACGCTTCCAACGTACACTCGAGGCCAGCGGCATCGGACCTGAGTTGGAAAAACTTGGCATTCAGCAGGGCGAAATGGTCTACATCGGTGACTACGAGTTGGAATGGGGCGACCAACCGTGAAAGTAGGTCTCCTCGGCGGCACATTTGACCCACCCCATGTGGGTCACCTAATCGTTGCCGAGCAAGCACGCGCTCAATTGGGGCTGGACCAAGTTTGGTTCACCCCAGTCGGGCAGCCCCCCCATAAGCAGGATCGCAGCGTGTCTGACGCAGTCCATCGCGTGGCGATGACACACCTTGCCATCACTGGCAACCCAGGATTTACGCTATGTTTGGATGATGTGTCGCGTCCTGGCCCACATTACACGCTGACATTGATGGCGCATTTGCGCAACCATCATCCCCAGCATCAATGGCACATGATTATTGGCAGCGACTCGCTGATGGATTTGCCAAAATGGCATCAACCCATCGCGCTTGTAGACCAAGTCCGTTTAGCAGTCGCACATCGTCCTGGCTCACAACCCAACGTCACTCAGCTTGAGTCAATCATCCCCGGCCTACACAGCAAGATCGATTGGATTCATTCACCGCTGGTGCATGTCTCGTCCAGTGACTTGCGCAGCCGTTTTGCGGCCAAGTTACCCTTGCGCTACGCAGTTCCGGATGGGGTGATCGACTACATCACCGCTAAACGGCTCTATCGCGCCTAGAAAACATTATTAATCTCCAAATGTCCATACGAAACGACTCTGGCGATTGGCAAGAAGGCAACACCACGACGCCCAACCGCGCTACACGTGTGGTGAGCAGCCTGTTGGCTGTATGTATGCTCATCATCATTGGCATGGTCGTCTGGCTAAACACCGGCCAAACCAATACCACGCGCAGTGGGCTGACTACGCCTGCGATCACTGTAGAAGGTGTCTTGCGCGAAGTCAGCCTGCCCATGACCCCTACCCTCGTGGTCGTTTTCTTTGAAGATGCCACGCCCATCCCTTTTGAAACGACAGCGACCCCACCTGCTGAAATTACTGCTACACCTGTGACTGAGGTATCAACTGCACAACCAGAAGCCACCCGCGGTATTGCGGGCCAGGTGTCTTCTT
>JANMVQ010000061.1:0-6008 GCA_031392845.1 Chloroflexota bacterium | reverse complement strand
ATAAGCCGTGTACTGTGACTTGCCCGTCATCGCCAACACTTTCGTGATCGCCGCAGTCAGCGAGGTCTTACCATGGTCGATGTGTCCCATCGTCCCAACATTCACGTGCGGCTTATTGCGTACAAACTTTTCCTTTGCCATATCTATTAGCTCCTTAGCTTCTTAGCTTTCAGTCATCACCGGTCAGCAATCAGCTTTCAGCGTATTTGCTGACCGCTAAAAGCTGACAGCTCTTCGCTGAAAGCTAAAAAATTTACTTCTTGCTATCTCCCTTAATCAATTCGTCCGCCAAGTTGCGCGGCAACTCAGAATATTGGGCGAACTCCATCACAAAGTTACCGCGGCCTTGTGTCATGCCGCGAATATCGGTCGCGTAGCCAAACATCTCGCTCAGTGGCACATTGGCATTCACTGCGCTGGCGTTGCCACGAGGATCAATCGAACTGATCAATCCACGACGGCTATTCAGATTGCCGACGACAGTGCCTGTGTAATCTTCTGGCACAACAACTTCGACCCGCATGATCGGTTCCAAAATCACGCCGCCCGCTTTAGCCACGGCTTCCTTAATCGCCATCGAGCCTGCGATCTTGAATGCCATTTCCGAAGAGTCGACTTCGTGGAAGGAACCATCAACAAGGTGAACTTTCACATCGACCATGGGGTAGCCGGCGATGATGCCGCCTTCCATAGCCTCTTTGATACCCTTTTCGATCGGGCCAATAAACTCTTTGGGAATCGATCCACCGACGGTATCGTTGATGAATTCGAAGCCCTTGCCAGGATTCGGCTCGATCTCAATCGCGGCGTCGCCGTATTGTCCCTTACCACCCGATTGGCGCTTGAAGGTGCCGCGGGCTTTGGCTGGGCGGGTGATTGTCTCGCGATAAGCCACCATTGGCTTACCGACGCGCACTTCCACGCTGTATTCGCGCTTCATGCGGTCGACAATCACATCCAAGTGCAACTCACCCATGCCTGCCAATGTGGTCTGACCAGTCTCATGGTCCATCGCAATATGCAGGGTGGGATCTTCGTCGCTCAACGCCTTCAGCGCCTTGCCCATCTTATCCTGGTCACCTGCGGTCTTCGGCTCGATCGCCAGTTTCACCACCGGTTCAGGGAAAGAAATGGTCTCGAGCAACACCGGATGATTGGGGTCACAAATCGTGTCGCCCGTGATCGAGTCCTTCAGACCCTGGGCCACACCGATGTTGCCAGCCGACACTTCTGTGATCGGCTCGCGCTTGTTGGCATGCATCTGGTAGATGCGCGCCATGCGCTCCTGCTTGTCCTTAGTGGTGTTGATCAGGGTATCGCCCTGATGCACCGTGCCGCTATAGACTCGGAAAAAAGCCAGTTTGCCCATGCCATTCGGGTCAGAGATCACTTTGAAGACCAGCGCGGCGAATGGCTCTTTCGAATCTGGGTGACGCACCACTTCGGTATCGGTGTTGGTGTCAATCGCCGTAAATTCAGGCCGATCCAGCGGAGAAGGCAAGTACTCCGACACCGCATCCAGCACCAGTTGCACACCTTTGTTCTTAAGGGATGAACCGCAGAACACCGGGAAGAATTTGCGTTCGATCGTGCCTTTACGAATGCCCGCCCGCAACTCATCGATGCTGGGGGTCTCACCGTTCAAATACTTCCCCAGCAGACCATCATCGGCTTCGGAGGCCACTTCGATCATCTTTTCGCGAGCGGCTTTGGCCTCATCCAGCATGTTGGCTGGAATCTCGTGGTAATTGATCTCGGTGCCTTTGTCACCGTCGAATGTGACGTAATGCATTTCCAACAGGTCGATAATGCCGCTGAAGGCAGCTTCCAGACCCACATTCAACTGCATCACCAAGGGCTTGGCGGCCAAACGCTCAACGATCATGTCGATCGTCTTGGTGAAGGTCGCGCCCATGCGATCAAGCTTGTTGACAAAGCAAATGCGCGGAACGAAAAATTTGTCGGCCTGACGCCAGACTGTCTCAGACTGTGGCTCCACGCCAGACACGGCGTCGAACACCACTACACCACCATCGAGCACGCGCAGGGATCGCTGCACTTCAGCCGTAAAGTCGATGTGGCCTGGGGTGTCGATGAGGTTGATCTGAATCTCGTCGCCGATACGAGGTTTCCAGAAGCATGTGGTGGCAGCAGCGGTAATCGTGATGCCGCGCTCTTGCTCCTGCGCCATATAGTCCATGGTGGCCGCGCCTTCGTGGACTTCGCCGATCTTGTATGTACGGCCCGTGTAATAGAGGATGCGCTCCGACGTCGTGGTTTTACCAGCGTCGATATGCGCGATGATCCCGATATTGCGGACCCTGTTCAGTGGATACTCTTTAGCCATCACAATTCCGACAACCGGCCTCTGGCAATTTGTCTCCGCAGCAATTGCTCTGGGTCAGTCACCCGCTAAAATGCGTTTTATCTAAATCTACGTTTACGTCGTGTCATTTAAGACTGTATGCTGGACATTATTAGAGGTTTGAAACTGGAGATTAATCTCCAGTCTCAAATCTCTAAGTAAGATTACCAGCGGAAATGGGCGAATGCACGGTTGGCTTCAGCCATCTTGTGCGTCTCTTCGCGCTTCTTGATCGCCGAGCCCGTGTTATTGGCAGCATCCAGCACTTCGGCAGCCAATTTCTCAGCCATACTCTTGCCGCTACGCTTACGGGCCTCGCCGATGAGCCAGCGCATCGCCAGGCTCTCTTGGCGATATGGGCTCACTTCAACCGGCACTTGCAGGGTTGCACCGCCCACGCGGCGCGGTTTCACCTCAACGGCGGGAGTCAAATTCTTGAGGCACTCTTCCAACACTTGCAAGCTGGGTTTCTTGGCACGTTCTTCAATTGTGGTCATCATGTCATAGACCACGTGCATGGCAGTAGCCTTCTTGCCGCTATACATGACACGGTTGATCAGTCGATGCACCATCGTGCTACTGTACTTGATATCAGGCGCAACCTGGCGCTTCGGTGGTTGATTTCGTCTTGGCATATCTTTCGAATTGAGAATGAAGAATTAAGAATTGAGAAATCCGATTGCAATCTGCTTTCTGTATTCTCAATTCTCAATTCTCAAATTACTTCTTCTTACCCTTGACTGGTGCGGCTGGCACGCCCTTCTTAGGACGTTTGGCACCGTATTTACTGCGGCTCTGTGAGCGCTTATCGACGCCTTCGCTGTCCAATGTGCCACGCACAATGTGATAGCGCACACCGGGAAGATCTTTTACGCGGCCACCACGCACCAACACCACAGAATGCTCTTGCAGCTTGTGGCCTTCGCCTGGAATATATGCTGTCACTTCTGCACCATTGCTCAAGCGCACACGGGCTACTTTACGTAGGGCCGAGTTTGGCTTCTTAGGCGTCTGGGTGCGCACGACAGTACACACGCCCCGCTTCTGCGGCGCACCTTTTGGCTGCTCCGTGAGTTTGTTGCCCATCAGCGAGTTCTGTGTGAACTGCAGCGAGGGCGATTTGCTGTAATTGCGCTTTGCTTTACGTCCGCGGCGCACAAGCTGATTGATTGTTGGCATACTTTCTTCCCGTAAATTTGCTGACGATCTTAACTCGGTCTAACTCTGCGATACTGGCAGAAATCGACCGACTTCTTACTCAATTTGCTTTGTTTATCAGGCGACAAGAGAGGCTACCGATCGCTCAGCAGCCTCTCTAGAAATTCAATTCGCATGTATTGTGAGCGCATCGGCGCTCTGCCTCAATAAAAGCTGGCAGATTATACACGCATGAGTTTCTGCGTCAATGTCATTTTTGTTGTTTCAGCGAAAATAGAACGTTCGTGCTGGTTAGCCGATACGCAATACTTGTCATAATATAGCACAATGTGATGTGTAGGTGCGCTTTTTAATGGCTCAGCGTCAATGGTCAATGGTCAATGAATTCTTACCCCTTCACCGAGCCCGCTGTCAGGCCAGCAATCAGTTGGCGTTGGGCCAGCAGGTAGAAAATGATCGCGGGAAGCATAGAGAGCGAGACGAAGGCGAGGATCTTGCCCCAATCGGAACTATATTGGCCTTGGAATTGGCTGGTTCCCAAAGGCAAGGTCCACAAATCCTGACTATTCAACACCAGCAACGGCAGCAAGAAATTGTTCCAACTGGCCACCATGACCAACACGGCTATTGTCGCCAAGGCAGAACGAGACAGCGGCAACAAGATACGCCAGAAAAAGCCCATGATGCTACAGCCATCCATGTAAGCGGCGTCCTCAAGCTCGCTAGGGATGCTGCGGAAAAAATTGCGTAGGATCAATACATTGCCAGGAATACCAAACGCCACCTGAGGCAAAAAGATACCAGCATGGGTATCCAGCAAATTCGCACCCCGCAACTGCACATATAAAGGCAAGATGGCCACTGCAAAGGGGAACAGCAGCCCCAAGGAATAAATATTAAAGATCAGGTCGCGCCCACGAAAATCGAGGCGGGCAAAGATGAAGGCGGCCATTGCCGAGACGGTGACGCTGATTACGGCTGTCGCGATCATGACCACAAGGCTATTGCGGACCAATTGCCAGAAGCGCGAGGTCGACAGAATTTCGATAAAGTTTGCGCCAGCAAAACTGTGCGGCAAGGCAAACGGGTTGGCCAGCAATTCGCCACTGGATTTGAAACCGCCTAATATAGTCGTGACAATGGGAATGATGACGATGAGCGACACCAGAATGCAAATGGTGTATTTAGCGATATCGCCTAAAGACACGCTGCGTTGCACATGCGTCACGGGAGTTAAAGAAGTTGATGCCATTTATGCTGCCTTTGTAATCGCGCCTTCGGTATCACGGCGCATGGCAAAACGCTGATAGACCAGCGAGAAGACCAAGCACATGAGACACAAGAGGACAGCGACGGCGCTGCCATAACCCAGCGTAAAACGCTGGAAGCCGAACTTGATGAGATAAGTCGCCATAGTCTCGCTCTTGTTGAGTGGGCCGCCAAGCGTCATCACCCAAATTAAATCGAAGAACTGCAACGATCCCAACACAGACAAAAATACCGATATGCGGATGGTGCTGGCTAGCATCGGCACCGTAATATAGCGCGTGGCTTGCAAGGGGGTTGCGCCATCGATTAAGGCAGCTTCCTCGATCTCAACGGGGATATCCTGCAAGCCCGCGACAAAGAGCATGAGATGGAACCCGAAATACTTCCATGTAATCACGGCGAACAAGGCGGGCATGACGGTATCGATGCCCAACCAGACGACCGATTCGAAGCTAGGAACAAAAAATTGAATGAGACGATTTAGCAAACCGATTTCCGGGTGATAGATCAAACTCCAGATCAGACCGGTAACCACTTCGGACAACACATACGGCAGAAAGAAAACCAAACGAAAAAATGTGCGCCCTTTTAGACGTCTCCCAACCAGGAGCGCCAACCCCAATGAAAATGGCAACTGGATTAACAGCGAAAATGCCATTATAAAGAGGTTGTTACCTAAGGACTGGCGGAAATGCTCGCTGTTCAAAATGTCGATAAAGTTTGTCAGGCCAATGAAGTTGGTCAGCGGCCCCATCCCGTTCCACTTGAAAAAGCTGAAATAGACCGCCCGAATGACCGGCAGAATGACAAAGTAGCCAAACAACAGCGCTGACGGCATTAGAAAAAAAATGATGGTCGCAGCTTTGCCGGCAGCGCGCCGTCTGCGCACGGCATTCATGGGTTGGGCGTGCTGAGCGCCGGAAGTGATCTGCATCTCTTTTGAAGTATGAGGTATGAATTATGAAGTATGAAGTATGAAACTCCGCCTATGGGTTGACTTTCATACTTCATAATTCATACTTCTGACTTTCTTAAACTATTTTTTGAGTTCGGTCGCCGCGACGTCTTCCACGCCTTTGGCGACATCTTCGGGTGACATCTTGCCGAGCAACAGCGCCTGCGAGCCATCCAGCACAGCCTGGCCGATAGCTGGGGGCAGGGCTTGATCGTAGTAAAGCTGGAAGTACTTGGCCGCTCCGGCCAACTTGGATACTTC
>JANMVQ010000060.1:0-4795 GCA_031392845.1 Chloroflexota bacterium | reverse complement strand
GTGGCAAGCCGGGCATACAAGTTGGCGGGTAGGCCAAGCAGGGCCAGTAATTTCTGTTGAACAGGGTTGAGGGCAGGCACATGCACAAAACGCTGGCCAGCTTGCTGAACGATGGTGACGGTAATCGCTTTAAAAGCACCTAAGATCAGGGCGGCACTGGGACGGTCGGTGCGATGGCTTGGATAGGATGGAGAAATGCCAGTAATCTTTTCATTGGCTTGCTGCAATCCCTCGGCCACACTGAATTGGATCAACGTCAGCGCACGTAAGGCTAAGGAAAGTAAACACAACAAGCCACGGATGTGTTCGGTTTTGGTCAGGAAGACCGGCGCGATAGAGAGTGGGCTGCCTTTGAGGGTGTGAAAGCCGTGCTCAATGCGCCACTCGCCGCGATAGGCGAGGATGACCTCACGCAAGGGCCATTCTTGTGGGGAAGCATTGGTGACATACCTGATATCATCCGAAGGTTTTTAGGATCTGCTGTGCTCCAAGACGTTGTCAATGTATCGCTCAAACTTCCTGCATACGACTGAGTAATACCGAGTCTGATACTCGCACCGTTATCTATACTTTTGACCGCTTGTTCTATGATTTCATTGGTTAGATCCCGAGGCGCCTCAAAGTATATCCACTGAGAGTGATCAGTAATGTTCATAGTTAATTTGAAATTTGCCATAGTATTACTGGATGTCGCCCCCAGCGCATCTGCGAGTTTTTGAGGGCGTGAGTCATACGAATTACAGGCTGATAGGGTTAGTCCGAACAGTAGATTGACAATGACAAGGCGCAAGCCGATTTTTGGTGTGTGGATTGGTTGTGGATTCATTTGGGTATGTTCCTGTTTGGCTATCTACAGTATCGTCGAAGCAAATTTCCCACCAGAGGGACTTCCCCTCATCAAAACGACGGTTATAGCGCAGCCTGAGCGGGCTACATAATCACCGTAAACTATTCCAGCCGACAACGTCTGCCCGAAGCATTGAGATGCACCCATAATCGCAATCGTGTGCATGATGCTGTTATCGTCATGGCTTTGACCCCGCCACTCGCTCTGCCGCACAAGGCCAAGGCCACGTCGGCCTGTTGAACATCGAGGATCGCGCCAAAACGCTTCTGCTCTATGACCCTACGCCTTTTTATATGTGTGTGTGTTGAAATGGGTAAAGTGACCGCTAAAATAGCGCCTTGATGACTTCTGAACAACAACTGACCCGACGCTGGCGCAATGGGATTACGCTGGCACTGACGATCATGACCCTACTGGCATCTACATCGACCAGCGCGGCCCATAGGCTGCCCATTGCGCCCCAGCAGAAGGAATCGCCTGCTGATGTACCTTCCTCCCGCCAGAAGGCGCTTGTGTATCAGACTAAGTTAGGTCGTTTGCCGTACTTGATATATCTGCCAAAAGATTATGAGGCCGACCCGAACAAGAAATGGCCGCTATTGGTTTTTTTGCATGGGTCAAGCGAGGCCGGGCGGAATGCTGAGATCGTCAGGCGGCAGGCATTGCCAAAGATCCTCGAGGGCAAAGAGGATTTCCCGTTTGTAGTGCTGTCGCCGCAGGCCCCATCTGCAGGAGGTTGGGGTTACGCTGCTCGTGCGCTTGGTGGGTTGTTGGACGAGATTCAGGCCAACTATCGTATCGACGCAGATCGGGTGTCATTGACCGGCTGGAGTATGGGGGGCTATGGGGTGTGGTGGATGGCCAAAGCCATGCCCGATCGTTTTGCTGCGTTGGTGCCGGTGGCTGGGGGTTACATCTACAACGCCAAACAACTGTGCCCACTCAGCAAAATCCCAACGTGGGTGTTTCATGGCAAGAAGGATCGCAATGTGCAGTTTGTGCAGTCTCAAGTGGTGGTCAAGGCACTCACGGCTTGCGGCGGCACGCCAATATTTACCCAATATGACGATGCCGAGCACTATGTAACAATGAATCGAGCCTACACCGATGACAAGCTCGTTGAATGGTTGCTGGCGCAGACGAGGGCAGGGATTGAGAATTGAGAATTATGAAATATGAATTATGAGGGATGAACTGAACCGTCCTTCATGCTTCTTACTTGCTTAGTTCGATCACATATTCCGCCAGATTCAGCAGACATTCCCAGCCGTGGGGCGGAGCGTTTTGCCACTGCACCTGGAAGCCGCTGCTACCACGCAACACATTCAGCGTAAAGTGTCGCCCATCGAGTGAGATGCTGGGGGTAATGAGCACTGGTGCGGGGATGGCATCAATCAGCCGCATCAACTCATGTGCTTGAGTCGTACTGAGTGGCTTGCCGTTCAATGTAAAGTTGCGTGAGCCAGGGGGTTGTTGCTCAGTGAC
Organism: Chloroflexota bacterium; assembly: GCA_031392845.1. GTDB lineage: Bacteria > Chloroflexota > Anaerolineae > J036 > Brachytrichaceae > JANMVQ01. Next base: position 2,463 of record JANMVQ010000060.1, on the reverse strand, counting down.
CCGTAAATCAAACTCCGATTTGCGCGGCAAGTCTGGCATGCCCATGGCTTCGGCAAATGTGACGCTAAGGATGTAGAAACGAATGGTAGGCATTTAAAGTGCTTAATCCTGAGTGCTTAGTCCTTAGTATAAGTTGCTCTTCAAATACTAAGCACTAAGCACTAAGCACTAAGCACTCAATAGCTTGCCTTCTTTCAGGCGCAACACACGGTCGGCGATGCCGACGACTTCTTCGCTGTGGGTGACCATGACCAGATTTTTGCCGGCTTTGCGGGTCAGGGTGTCCAGTAAATCTAATACCAAGGCCCCGGTGTCGGTGTCTAGGTTGCCAGTCGGTTCGTCGGCCAAGACCACTAACGGATCGTTGATGAGCGCGCGGGCGATGGCGACCCGCTGTTGTTCGCCGCCGCTGAGCCGATCGGGGAAGGCGTTAATACGTGAGGTGAGATTCACCTGCTCGATGAGTGACTCGGCATGACGACGGACGATAGACGATGCACGACCGCTGAGTTCTTGTGGCAGCATGACGTTTTCGAGCACCGATAGTGTTGGGATGAGATTGAACGCTTGAAAGATAAACCCGATGTGCTTGCGGCGGAATAGGGTGCGGTCATTGTCGTTCATACTCGTAATCATTTGGCCATTGATCGACACATTGCCCGCCGTAGGCGCATCGATCCCCCCAATTAGATTGAGCAAGGTGCTTTTGCCACTGCCGCTTTTGCCCAACAACACCACGAATTCGCCACACGCCAGATCGAGTGTGACATCATTAAAAATAGTGCGCTCGCGCCCGGCTTCTTCATAGCGCTTGGTGACGTGGTCGAGGCGAATAAAGGTGGCGCAGTCTTGAAATTGAGAAGGGGAGGTGGTCGGCTGGGTTTGGGTCATAGTCGTTAACGGATACTTTAACGCGGCAGTCTAAGGGAAGTATGAGGCGAGGTTAATCGCGTTGATCTCACAACCCCCAAAATTCTCTTGTCGGCTCAACCACTCCGCAATGTCGCTGTGGGCACAGGGATCGGCGTGTCTGTCGCCGGCATGGGCGTCGCGGTAGGTGCAATTTCGGGTGTGGCGCTGGCTTTGCGGGTGGGGCGAGCGGTGGGTTTTGGCACTGCCGTGTCTGTCGGAACAATCCCTTGAGCCCCCTGAATCCCTTCGGTATTCGTGATCGCCTCAGTGCCGCTGATCACCGCAGTGTCCGTAATCACGCTGGTATCGGTGATGACCTCACCCGAGTTAACGAGCGCATTGGCGGTCGCCGTAGCCGCCGCGTTTTGTGCATCGCGGGTGGTGTTGGTCGACATCAACACATACACGATTGCTGCACCTGCGGCTAGCATGAGTGCCAACGCGACCACAATCCCAACTGTACGTGTGGATGATCCAGACGATCCGCCCACCCCCGCTGCTATGGCGGCGCGCTCGAACGCATTAATAAAATCACCGGCACTGCGGAAGCGCTGACCGGGGTCTTTATTTAGCGCCCGCATGATCACGTTGATCATGTTTGATGATAGAGCTGGGTTTAGCTCACGCATATCTGGCGGAACCTGGCGCTGGTGCATTTCCATGACGTTGGTGTCGGATGGAGAATCAAACGGCGGGCGCCCGCATAGTGCTTCATATGCCAGCACGCCCAAAGAATAAATATCGCTGGCCGGGGTCGCGACTTGGCGCTTGGCTTGCTCAGGCGACATATAACGCGGGGTGCCGGCCCGCACGCCGCTGGGCGTCGGTACGCTGTTGTCATTCACCCGCATCGCCACGCCAAAGTCGGTCAGCAATGGCTGCCAGCGCTTGTTGGTCTGCACCAGCACGTTGCTGGGCTTAATATCGCGGTGAATAATCCCGCGTTTGTGAATCGAGTCCATGGCCGAAGCCAGACCCTTCAGCACCGGCAACAATTGCTCTGGGGTAAGCTGCCCGTATTCTGCGATCAACCGACTCAGCGATTTGCCCTCGATAAAGTGCATCGCGAAATACGGCACCCGGTCGACTGTGCCCGAGTCATAAATCTGCACGATATTGGGGTGATTGGCATGCATCTTTGGCTCGCGCTCAAACCGCATGCGCGCCGCTACATCGCTCACTAGCTCTGGTGACATGACCTTGAGCGCAACAATCCGCCCATACGCATCTTTGGCACGATAAACCGTGCCCATGCCGCCGGAACCCAGCGTGGACAAGATTTGGTAACCGCCAAAGGTTTGAGGAGCCATCTTGAAGAGAATTAAGAATTAAAAAGGCAGAATTAAGAAAGACAAAACACCACACAGCGTTTTTCTTCATTCTGCCTTCTTCATTCTCAATTTTATTGGACGGTGAATTTCCCTTCCAGCGCAGGCACCGGCGAATTGCTGATGAACAGACGGAAGGAGTAATTGCCACGCCGGTTGGCGAGGGTGCTCAGGCGGAATACACCCCAGCCTGGATTGATATCGGCAGGGTTGCTGCTGCAGA
>JANMVQ010000434.1:0-2986 GCA_031392845.1 Chloroflexota bacterium | reverse complement strand
ATCTTCGTGTTCGTCGTGCCCTTCGTGGTTTAATTTTTTATCGTGCGGAGGCAATGACCCATCGATATAATCTTGCATGAGCTTGAAGCAAAAATTAAACATGCTGAAATTTGATGAACGCGGCCTGATACCGGCTATCGTGCAAGATGCTGTCTCCGGACGCGTGTTGATGCTGGGTTGGATGAGTGCGGAAAGCGTGCAAAAAACACGCGAGACTGGAGAAGTCTGGTTCTTTAGCCGCAGCCGCAATGAGTTATGGCACAAAGGTGCGACCAGCGGCAATATATTAAAAGTGCGCGAGCTGCGCAGCGATTGCGACGAAGATTGCATTTTGGTGCGAGCCGAACCGGTCGGGCCGACGTGTCACACCGGGCGCGAGAGTTGCTTCTTCAATGGTGTTCAGACCGACGCGGTTTTAGAAACCGACTCGATCTATGATGTACCCCCTCCCGCCGGCTTTCTCGACGAACTCGAAGGCATTGTGCAATCTCGGCGCGCCTCCACGCCCGATGAAAGTTATACTGCAAAGCTGTTTGCCAAAGGGCGGCACAAGATTGCGCAGAAGGTAGGTGAAGAAGGATTGGAAACCGCCATGGCTGGTGTTGCCCAAGACGATAACCGATTGATCGACGAAAGCGCCGATTTGCTCTTTCACCTGCTGGTGTTGCTGAACGAACGCAATGTGCCGCTACGAACTGTGCTGACCCGGTTGGCAGAGCGGCACAACAAATAACAATATGTGTGACTCATGAGTCACACATCACGAGTCATAGGTCCGGTAATCGTTACTTTTAACTTTTAACTTAAAACATGTCCATCCTCGCAGATAAGAATACCCGTCTGATCGTTCAAGGCATCACCGGTCGCGAAGGCGACTTTCATTCGCGCCAAATGCAGGCGCATGCGCCGATTATTGTAGGCGGCGTTACGCCAGGCAAAGGCGGCCAAGTATTGGATTATGGTGATAGCAAAGTGCCAGTCTTCGACACTGTCGGCCAAGCGATACGCGAAACAGGTGCGAATGCCAGCTGCATCTTTGTCCCAGCCAAGTTTGCCCCAGATGCACTCATGGAGGCAGCTGATGCCGGCATCAAGTTCATCGTTTGCATCACTGAAATGATGCCGGTGCTGGACATGATCAAAGTGCGCGCCTATTTGGACATGCGTGGTGTAACTTTGGTCGGCCCCAACTGCCCCGGCTTGATTACCCCTGGCCAAGCCAAGATTGGCATCATCCCAGCCAACATTTGCAAGCCTGGCAGCGTTGGTATTGTCAGCCGCAGCGGCACGCTGACTTATGAAGCGATCTATGCATTAACGAATGCGGGTATGGGCCAAAGCACCGTCGTCGGCATCGGCGGCGACCCAGTGCGTGGGGTGAATTTTCTCGACGTGATCCAGCAATTTAATGACGACCCCGAGACCGAGCAAATAGTGATGATCGGCGAAATCGGCGGAAGTGATGAAGAGACAGCTGCGGCGTGGATCAAGGACAATGTGAAGAAGCCTGTCGTTGGCTTTATCGCGGGCCGCGCTGCACCGGAAGGCAAACGCATGGGCCACGCCGGTGCCATCATCGAAGGCGGCCAAGGCACCGCTGCCAGCAAGATTGCCGCCATGGAAGAGGCCGGCATTAAAGTGGTCGATCTACCCACCCAGATTCCAGAGGCGCTGGTTGCGGCGATTAAGGCTCGCCCAGTAAAGCGCAAGCGCGCACCGGCGAAGAAGAAAGTGGTGGCAGAGATGGTGGCTGAATCAGCAATTGTTGCTGAAGCACCTGTGGCTGCTGAAGCACCTCCGGCTGCTGAAGCACCTGTGGCTGCTGAATAAGCCGTTTCATCTCTCGCATGAGTGAATTGCGAGAGATGGATTCGCTCATATACAAAAAGAAACCTGCCAAGTCTCGAATGTCTTGGCAGGTTTCTTTTTGTCGCACTTAATCGTTTTTTACATCCGCAACTCCGCTTGCATCAATGTCCGTTTCAATGGATTTAAAACGAGTCCCATCTCTTCAATCGTCAACACGCCCATGAGCAGGCTGTCATCAACTTCACCAAAAATCACTTGCGTAGGCACTGTTTTGTCTTTATAGGTGGCTAACGCAAATCCAACATCCCGATATTCAATCCGCGCATCTGTAAAGCGAATGGTCACTTTGTTTTTAGGCTAAATCTTTAATGGCTGCCACATAGCACGAGGCAATACAGTCAACGATGCACCCGCATCGACCAGAAACTGATCGGTCAGCTTCTTTCGGGGATTGCCAATCTTTGATAAGGTTAATTCGACAGTGGTCATTCCTATAAGAATTGAGCATACTACGCTCAATGAAAACCTATCGTCTTATTCTCACCGGTCTTGGCAATGTCGGCCGGAATATGTTGCGCATATTGGACATCCAAGCCGAATTACTGCGCGAACAATACGATGTGAAGCTCAATGTTGTTGGCGTAGCCGATTCCACTGGTGCGGCGATCAACCCACACGGCCTCGATATCGTTGCGTTACACGCGATCAAGACTAACCGAAATCCGATCAGCAGCTTGCCCATGTTTGGCAAGCCCGGCATGAGTGGTTTAGAAGTAGTGCAACAAGTGGAGGCCGATATTTTGCTGGAGGCCACGCCCGTAGATTTGAAAACCGGCCAACCCGGTTTGGATATCGTCCGCGCGGCGCTGGGCAAAAACATGCACTGCGTGCTAGCCAACAAAGGTCCGCTGGCACTGGCTTTCCAAGAGCTTGCAAGTCGCTCTCAAAACCTCCGAGGTCCAAGCACAATGCGCGCGAAAAGCCACAATTTGTCGGAAGACCTCGGAGGTTTAAGCCCGCTACCCGAACTGCGCTTCTCCGGCTGTGTCGGTGGCGCATTGCCCACAATAAATATCGGCATACGTGATCTGGCAGGCGCGCGTATCACCAAAGTCGAAGCGATGGTCAACGGCACTTGCCAGGGTATCTTGCGCCTGATGGAAGAGGGTCAAACATT
>JANMVQ010000389.1:0-9090 GCA_031392845.1 Chloroflexota bacterium | reverse complement strand
GAGAAGCCACTGAAAAGCCAAATGGGACGCGGACGCTTTGCGCGCTGATTTTCGCGGATTTCTTTATAAATGTCTGCTTCAAATCCGCGTTTATCCTGAAAATCCGCGTCCTATGTTCCTTTCTCCGACAGGCTGCTAGGGAATCGGTGCTTCTTCAGGCTCGATATTAAGTGGCAATGGCGTTTGGTCACTGGGCAGATTCTTGTGGACAACACCGTCTTCTGCCTGCGCGGTCAGGGCTGATGTCGTTGTGATCTTGAAGGTATACAACACTGTGCTGCTCTTGTAGCTATTGGTTGGCGCGACGCGAACAAAGTACTTGCCGATTGCAGCATTGGGGATCGTAAGCGTCACACTGGTTTTGCCTCCATCAAACGTGACCAGTTGCGCATTGCTGGTGATTTGGGCGCAGTCCGCGCCGGTATAAATCAGGTATTGCATTGTTGTCACCGCATGTGAGGCTACCAGCGTGATGTTCGAACGCACTTGCAGGTTCAGCACATACCAATCGTTGTCATCGTCCGGATAGGCCGCATAGTCCGTCGCTCCCGCGATGGCAGCCGCAGCGCAAGGTGTGTTGTTTGGCTCGTACGGCGAGGGTGGCGCAGTGGACGTTGAGTATTCCATCTGATAATCGGTGTTGGGCGGTGTGCCACCGCCAGAAAACACCACTCGCAAGTAATACGTGCCTGGGTCTACATTCGGCACCACCATCGAACGGACCGCACCGGCTGCCGATTGGAAGCTGGAGCCACTAAACAGCGTGCCGTTGTTGAGTAGAGCCTGATTGGCACAATCCGTACCCACACTGGTCCGAAACTGCACTTGTCCGGCCTGGGTGAAGTTGGTCACTGTGAAATACAACGAGGATTTCTGGGTCACCTTAATCTGATAAAAGTCATTGGCATCGCTTAAGCGTGCCACATAGGCCTGATTGGGCGACAGCACATAGTTGGCCTGACACACGCTGTTATCTGGCTCGGTCAGTGTCGTGAGATCCACCACTGTAGAGATGACCCCGCGCGACACAATCGGCATATAGACCTGGGTCGACGCGGTAAAAAGCGAGTAGGCTCCGCTGCATGCATAGGTCGTCAAACTGCTGCTAGGCGACACCCGAAACTGGATTGTCGTCAACACGCCGTTCACCGGTTGGCCGGGTGTCAGGTTATCGACCCGCAATTGCAATGTACCACTCGCCACGGTGGTCACGGCGGATACGGGCGTCCATTCACTAGCAGATCCTCCTGGCAGCAGGGTCTGATATTGTGCGGTGGCGGCATTCAACTCTACTGTCGCAGCCACCGTAACCAAAATAGAGCCACTACCTGGCCGCACAGCCAGCGCATTGCCGGCTGGGGTCCAGGTGGCCGCGACACAATTGCCGGGCCACAATTGAATGCGAGTTTGGTCAGCCACTGGCGTTGGCAATGATTGCACAGCCAGCGCCGGGATAGGTGCCATGAGAGATGCAAGAGCAAGGAGGGCTGCGATGATGAGCGATAGTGAGCTGGCAACCGTCATCAGTGAGCGAAAAGGAGCACGATTTGATCGGTTTCCGTTCATATTCAACTTTCTCTTCTTATGAATTTACGAGGCCGGCTTTCGTCAGCCTCTGGCTATGAGCACAGATGGGGGAGAAATCCATCTACTAAGAATTCTAGAATCGATTTGAAGACCCTGCTAAATCCAGGGAGGTCTTTTTGCGAAGCGCCTCTCTGGATTTAGGATAGTCATTAAGGCACGGGGGTAATAGTAGGATCTAGTGACAGCGGAGGTTGAGTCGCGGTCGGGGGCACCGGGGTATCGATTGGCAATGGTGTAGGTGTTTGGATTGCCGTCGGAACTCCTACCGGTGTGTTGGTTCTGGTCGGCGATGAATTGCGGTTGCCGATACACAGAATTTTTTCGTTGTAGCGCACGACCCCGCCATCACGCCGGATGATCTCTAGGTTTATTTTCCAACCACCATAACTCAGTGTGTTGACGTTGAAGGACTCTGGCCCAGTGCCCGTGCTGGCACGGTTAATGCCGCCAGTCGTGCCAGCGGGACCACAAAAGCCACTCGGTTCTACGATAAAGCGAATGCCGTTGATGCCATAAATGTTCCAACGTGCGGTCAGGGTGTAATCTTGCCCGGTGGCGAAGTCCGCAATTGAACCCACTGGCTGCTCCAAGAACAAATCTGAGGCTGAGCAGAAGGTAAAGGCCGGATTGCTCCCGCGCCACTGCGGATTGTTTGCATTACAGTCAGAGTTTGATGCCGTCGTAGCCACCACTGCCACCGTGCCCAACACCTGAATAGTGATACTGTCCTGCTTCTGGGTGCCACTGGTGTCTCGCCAACGCACAGTGACTGTGCGGGCCAAGGTGATGCCCGGTACATCCACTTGCATCTGCGCCGAAATGGGGCCTTTGAAACCATTACCATCACCTCTATCAAATTCACCATCACGGAAGTTGGGGATGCTCCACAGAGCAAACACCGTACCACCCGAGCCGACTGGATTTGCACTGAGGCGAATGATGCCACCAGCACCAGTTAGGCTACCCTGCGGCACAGCCGTTGGCAGTGCCGCAACTGGCGCTGCAGGTGCAGCGGGCTGCAGCGGCACGATCTGGACATTGCCGGAGGGCGCAGCCGGAGCGACCGGAGCTGCCACTGGTTCTGAGGTTGGCAAAGGGGGTGCGGCGGCTACTGCGACATTCTTGGCTGCCTCATTCGTTTGCACCAGCGCATCTGATCCATCCCGCTGCTTGACCCAACCCACCCCATTAGAAGCGCCACTGAAGGTGATCTGCAGCCATTCGCCGTCGTTGCTTTTGCCTTTAACTGGCGCAGACTGGCCTTTGTTCAGTTGGCCAATTTTGTCGTAGCCCACACCTGGACCCTTGCGCACATTGACGAAGTCATTGACAACAGTCATGCTTGGCCCTCCTGCGGCAGCATTGCCACCTGCCGCAGGTGGAGCTGCGGTTGCGGCCGTCCCCGGAGCTGCTGGCGCGGCGGGAGCGGCAGCTTGCGGCGCAGTTGGAACAGGCTGCGCACCTTGCGCCGGTGTCGCCGTCATTTGCTCTCCAACCGGGACAGCTGTAATCAACACGGGCTCCGACTTTTTGAGCAGTTCATTCTGCGGGGCTTTGTAAACGATCAGCTGCAAGGCATACAAGCCAGGTGTTTTGGGCGTCCAGGGCACTTGGCCTGCTGCAATTGGAAAATTGGACACGCCAACTGACTTGTCTTTATCTGGCACGGTAAGTTGGGCATATGGGCTATTGTTAATTAGCACATCGACTTGGGTAATGCCCTCGCCGGTTACCAAACCTTCGATCTGTATCTGTTCATCCACCTTCACACTCGAGTTGGGTGCGGGCGAGGTGATTTTGGCGGCAACATCGATTGTGGGGCTGCTGCATGCGCTCAGGATCGGCCCGAGCAACAATATTGCAATAGCAGCCAGACTTTTCAGGTGCGCTCGACCCGATCTGACCATCATCTACATCCTCCTAACACTGACTTGAAAACAGTTATTGTGATTTATTGGCACTATTGCCCCTGATATAGATAGTGGAGGTTTAGGCGAAGTACTTACAACATTTGCCCAGTTTGATGAATCAGTTATGAATTGCGATGAACTCTAATCGGGCACTAAGAGCATAGCATAACTTTTTGTGAGTGAGATCATAAATTGCACATGCCAATTCCGCAACACTCACATAAAACATTTTGCAATTTGCTTGCAAGAGCATTATGCAAGAGCGGCATTGCCAAACTGTGCGGCTGCCCGATGACTGACGAACGCATCTCCGCCGAGTGACGAATCAATTGCAATCGACCAATTTATCAGTGGTGTTCACGAAAGGGGTAGGCCTTTCATCTGGAGCACTCAGGGCGATTTGCCACCAATGACGAATGCACTTCGTTCATCCTGTGCTTAGCCAATCGCGATAGACTAAACGTGTTTCTGTCATGTTCTGAAGTAAAGTTGAGTTGAAAAGATGACTGTAATTCATTGGTTTAGACGAGATTTACGTGTATCAGACAACACTGCGCTGAGTTCAGCTGTCCGTGAAAACAACGGCGACGTGTTGCCGGTATTCATTCTGGACGATGGGTTGTTGTCCGCGCCAGATGTGGCCCCCGCGCGGGTGCAATTTATGCTGGATAGTTTGCGCGTGCTGGACGAACAATTGCAAAAACGTGGCGGACGCCTGATTGTGCGGCGCGGCCATCCAGCACAAGTGTTGGCCCAATTGGCCGAAGAGGTCAACGCTAGTGCGATTTACTTCAACCGCGATTACACCCCCGCTGCAATCAAACGCGACGAGCTTGTTACCCAAGGCTTACAGGCAGCAGGCCGCGAAGTCAAGTCGTTCAAAGACCAAGTGCTGCACGAAACAGATGAACTGCTAACCCATACCGGCAAGCCTTACACCGTGTTCACACCCTACAAAAAATCTTGGCTAAATGCGCCCAAGCAAGTGATGGAGATTGGAGATTGGAGATTGTCACCTACTACTGTTTCAATTGTTTCAATCTCCGATCTTAAGTCTCTAATCACAAATCACCCTGCTCTCCCTACGACGACTCAAAAGCTGCCCAAAGGCGGCGAACTTGTCGCACAAGCCTTGCTCAAAGATTTTGTCGAAGGTGATCGCATGCAGCGTTACAACGTTGATCGTGACTTTCCGGGCATACCGGGAACCTCGCAGCTTTCGCCGCATCTGCGCTTTGGCACGATTTCGCCGCGCCAGTGCTATTACAGCGCGTTAAAGAACGTTAATTATGTAGTGCCGTCACGCCAGAGCTACTCGCCCCAAGCGAGTGACCCCAAGAAATCCGGCGGCGACGCATGGATCAGCGAACTGATCTGGCGCGAGTTTTATATGCAGGTGCTGTATCACTTCCCACATGCCAATCATGCTAATTTTAATAAGGCCTATGACACGATGCAATGGGGCAGTAGCAAACCCGCTCAGGATGCAGCGCATTTCAAAGCTTGGTGCGAGGGCCGCACCGGCTACCCCATCGTTGATGCCGCCATGCGCCAACTGAATCAAACCGGGTGGATGCACAACCGGTTGCGCATGATCGTGGCCTCGTTCCTCACCAAAGATTTGCTGATTCATTGGTCGGCTGGCGAAAGCTACTTTATGCAAAAACTGGTGGATGGCGACCCGGCCTCGAACAACGGCGGTTGGCAATGGGCAGCTAGTACTGGCACCGACGCGCAACCGTACTTCCGCATTTTCAACCCCAAGTTGCAGAGTGAGCGTTTTGATCCCAAGGGAGACTTTATCCGCCAATGGGTGCCCGAATTGGCGCGTGTTTCGGCGGACTATATCCACGAACCCGGGATTATGCCCAACATGCTGCAAATACAGGTCAACTGCGTGGTCGGCCATAACTACCCCACGCCCATTGTCGACCATGCCAAGCAAAAGGACGAGATTTTGGCGCGCTTCAAGGCGGTGAAATCGTAGAGACGCGAAAATCGTAGAGACGCGATATATCGCGTCTCTACGATTTGTTGGATTTTGATATTTACTCACCATGATGCTCCCTCGCACTGAATTCCTCGCCTCCCTACCCAAAAAACGCATAGCTTCCGGCGCGCTGATTCGTGACGAACAGGGTCATATTCTCATCGTCAAGCCGACCTACCGCCCGGATTGGATGATTCCAGGCGGTGGCGTCGAAGCAGATGAGTCGCCGCGCACGGCCGCCGAACGCGAAACTGTCGAGGAAATTGGCCTAGCACTCACGATGTCACGACTGTTGCTCGTCGCCTATCAATCGCCATACGGCGACACGTCTGAAAGCCTGCAATTTATGTTTGAGGGCGGCGTGCTGACGCAAACGCAAATCGACCAGATCACATTGCCTGCTGATGAACTCAGCGCATGGCGTATGGTGCCGCTAGCGACTGCAATCCAATTGCTTACGCCCAAATTGGCCGCCTACATCCAGATCGCCTGTGACTACCCCAACCAGACTACCTATCTGGAGGATGGCACTCCTCTTCTATGAACTGCCCGGAATTTTTACCGCAAGGACGGCGGCCTCGCGCAGCGACAGCGCTTGCCCGGCGGCCCAAATAGATTGATAGTGGGCCTGATCCAGATGCGCCTTAGCCATATCCAGCGCCGTATCAAACTCGGCTTGTTCGGTTTGGGTCAATCCAGCCTCGGCCTGTTGCAACAATGTTTGCGCCGCCGCCAAAACGCGCAATCCATCGGCATAGCGGCCACTGCCGATCTGCACCACCCCGAACCCACACAGACACTCGGCGATGCCGCGCTGATCTTCCAGTTCCTGATATAGCAACAAACTTTGCTGGAAGCATTGAGCAGCCTCAGTCAATTTGCCCAGATGTTTCTCTACATAGCCCAGATTGTGCAGGGCAGCCGCATTGCCCCACCGGTGGCCCAGTGTCTCGCTCAGTTGCCGACTCTCGCGATAGCAACGTTCAGCCTGTGCAAAATCGGCTTGTGTGCGGGCGACTTCGCCCAGTGCGTTGAGCGCACGCAACGTGCTTAGCGGATCATCGGCTTGCCGAGCCATGGCCAGACTCTCCTCACAAAACTTACGGGCGGCGGCATAGTCGTGCGCGGAATAGGCGATTAGGCTCAGCCCCAGCACCGACGCGGCCACCCCAGGGAAGTGCCCCAGTTTGCGCCATAGCGCTGCACTTTCCTGATATAGCTCACGGGCCTGGGCATGATCGCCGCGCGAGGTGACCACGATACCCAGATCATTTAGCACTTGTGCTACACCCGCCGCATCATCCAGTTGGCGATACATTCCCAAGCTCTGGGTATAAAAAGCGTAGGCCAGCTCATAATCCAGCTGCTGGCGTGCTAATGCACCTGCGCCGTTTAACACGGCGGCGCGCTGTAGCGAAATTTGATCAGTTGTATGCGCCAGCGCCCAAGCCAAATGCCCGCGCCCTTCGCTCAAGTAGCCGCGCACCAGCCAAAAACGCCACAACGCTGCGCATAAGCGCAAGTTCAGATTAGACTGATGTTGGCGTGTCCATGTCAACGCAGCACGCAAATTGTCGTGATCGCTCTCGATCAGCGCCAGGGTGCGTTGCTGCTGTGCACCTGTCAGATCGTGCTGTTGTAATTCGACCCATTGGGCAAAATAATGGGCGTGTTTTTGGAAGAGAGCCTCTTGACCGGCTGTTTCACGCAAGCGTTCGCGCGTGTATTCGCCGATACTCTCCAGCATGCGATAGCGCAAGCAGCCATCACGTTCCTCAAGCACGATCAGCGATTTGTTGTTGAACTGGGCCAGTGACAAGTTGATGGGTGCGCCATCATGAGCGATGGCTTGGGCGGCCTCGATGGGCCATCCCCCTTGAAAGACAGCCAACTTGGCAAACACTGCCTGCTCGGCTGGTGTCAGCAGATCGTAGCTCCATGCAATCGTGGCGCGCAGAGTTTGATGGCGCGGCAGCACGGTTTGGCTTCCACGTGTGAGTATATTAAAACGATCATGGAGCCGCTCCGAAATCTGGGCTATGCTCAGTTGTGGCAAGCAGGCTGCGGCCAGCTCAATCGCCAGCGCGATGCCATCCAGCCGATGGCAAATTTCAATAATCGTCGGGGCGTTGGCCTCATTAACCGCAAAGCCACGCTGTTGAAAAAAGGCACGCTCAATAAACAAACGCGTGCCGTCGTATTGAGAGAGGCTGCGACGCACGGCTGCGTGTGGCGTAGGGCGTGAGGCGTGAGGCGTATCTGTCGCTTCACGCCCTACGCCCTTCGCTCCGTATCCCACATCCAACGGCGGGAGCGACAATGTGGCGAGTGCCATCACCTTTTCGCCACTCAGTTGAAGGGATTCGCGGGTGGTGACCAATATTTGTAAGGCAGGGCACTCGCGTAGCAGGCGCTCACACAAGGCCGCACAAGCGGCCGTGAGATGCTCGCTGTTGTCCAAAATCAACAAGATGTGTTTGCGATGCAGACGCTGCACCACGCTCTCTGCGATGGCGCGCCCAGGTTCCTCGCGCACTTCCAAAATGCTAGCTAAGGCTTGCCAGATCAGCCCAGGCTCGCTGATATTGGCCAGCTCGACCCACCATAGACCATCTTCAAACTCGGCCACAAGTTCGGTTGCCGCTTGAATTGCCAAGCGGGTCTTGCCAATGCCACCTGGGCCAAGCAGAGTCAGTAGGCGGCACGGTTCGCTGTTAATGCCGCTCATCAGCGCTACGATTTCGGCCAGCTCGCTGCGGCGGCCAATAAAGCTGGTGGCAGGCACACGCAGGTTGCTGTGGGCACTATCGGGGCTACTTTGTCGGGGTGATGCTGTTATGGTTGGCAACGAGCGCTGCGGATTGAGGATGGCACTTAAGCGCTGCCCTAATCCCGCTTGTCGTGCGTCCAACAGATCACACAGCTTGCGCAGATTTTCTTCGCCCGGCAGATTGGGATGATTCGCCCGCGTCCAAGAATCTACGCTGTGCAGCGTGATGCCTAGCGCTTCGGCCAGTTTTTTGTGGGTGAGTTTTAGCCCATGCAACGCTTCGGCCAACGCAGTGGCAAACTGCGCGGCTTTGTCGTCGCGTTCGGGGCTGGGTTGGGCACGCCGGGGCATGGATGCATTTTACGGGCGTATCCAAACCTGTCAGGTGCGCGCCAGACGATATTTGTCAAACCAGAGCCTCATGGCGCGCACCTGACAGGTTTTTTCGTGATGGCAACACTGTATTGAAAACTGTATCGTTGTATCGCTATCCTGAACCCAACACGAGAGAGATAAATAACGCGCAAGAGGAAATAACTATGGATATGCAATTTACGAACTATTCTCGCCCAAGGATGGCTGATTTTATGGCAATGCCAGCTCATAACACCGTACGCAATGAGCGCGAACGCTTGGATTCGGTCACCCAGCTGGTTTCAACCATCACACTGGTGGCGCAGTCAATCGATTCTGCCTATCGGCGTGACAGTGTGGAAGGAGATCGATTGGTGGAATGCATTGTGGAATTGAGCCGCCGGGCGCTGTCCGAAGTGCGGGCTTGGCCCACGCGCAGCACCGGTGCGGGTTACGATCCGACATCGATGATTAGCCAT
>JANMVQ010000387.1:0-16000 GCA_031392845.1 Chloroflexota bacterium | reverse complement strand
CATCAGCCAACTGATTCAGTTGGGCGATTTCAAAGGCAAGCTCAACGAGTTGGCCGTGATTTACACGCATGGGCTGATCCCTGCGCCACGCGTCATTCTGGTCGGTCTGGGCAAAGTCAATGACGTAAATTTGGAACGCGTTCGGCAGGCCAGTGGCAGCGCCATGCGCAAAGCGCGCGACTTGGGTTGCAAAACCGTGGCCACCATTGTGCATGGCGCGGGTGTGGGCGGTTTGTCCATCCGCGATGCGGCCTGCGCCACGGTGCAGGGCGCATTGATGGGCGTGTATCGATTCCGCGAACACCGGGCCAAACCTGAGAATGGTAAATCGCTGGACGAGATAGTGCTGGTGGAATACGACGCAAAGAAGCTGGATGATGTCAACACAGGCCTGCGCCAAGGCGAGATCATCGCCAACAGCGTGAACAGCGCGCGCACCCTGATGAATCGCGCTCCCAACGTGCTGAACCCTGTAGCAATGGCGGAGTATGCCCAGCAAATGGCTGCCCGCGTCGGCTTGAAGTGCACCGTGCTCACCCAGACCGAGATTGCAGAAAATAAAATGGGCGGCATTATTGCTGTCGCACAAGGCAGCGCCAACGCCGCACGCTTTGTGATCTTGGAGCATACGCCAAGCTCACAAACCTCTACTACCCTCAAGCCACTTGTTTTCGTCGGCAAGGGGGTCACATTTGATACGGGTGGCATTAGCCTGAAAGAGCCTGGTGGCATGGAGGCGATGAAAGGCGACATGGGTGGCGCAGCCGCAGTGATCGGTGCGATGGAAGCAGTGGCCGAGTTGAACCTGCCGCGTCCTGTGATTGGCCTGATCCCGATGGTGGAGAATATGCCCAGTGACCGGGCCTATCGCCCCAGCGATGTCATCACCATGATGAGCGGGTTGACCGTCGAAATTATCAGCACAGATGCCGAAGGCCGCATGATCCTGGCCGATGCGCTGCACTGGGCCAAACGTTACGATCCAGCAGGTGTGGTTGATCTGGCCACCCTGACGGGCGCATGTGTCATTGCGCTAGGCGAGGGTGTGGCCGCTGGGCTGTTCGCCAACAATGATGACTGGGCCAAACAAGTGCTGGGCGCAGCTGGCAATGCGGGTGAGCGTCTGTGGCAACTGCCGCTCTACAGCGAATATGGCGACAAGATTCGCGGCGATTTTGCTGAACTCAAAAACGCAGGTGGACGATTTGGCGGTGTAGGTACTTCTGCTTATTTTCTAAAACGTTTTGCCGAAAATGACAAAGGCGAGGATGCCTATCCTTGGGCGCATATCGACATGGCCGGCATGAGTTTCAGCAACGAGAACAAAGGTCACCAGGTTAAGGGGGGGCTCGGCTATGGCGTGCGTTTGCTAATCGAATTGGCCCAGCGCTGATGGTGAAAAGAATCTTGCGCTGGGTTTTTCTGGTCACCCTGATTACAACTGCAGTCATGGTGACTGCCCGGGTCTGGACAGCACTGCACACCCGCCAGAAAAAGTTTACCCAACCGATGGATATTCCTGATCGCAAGGTGGCGATTGTGTTTGGGGCCGGTATCCGAGGTAACCAACCCTCGGCGATCTTGTATGACCGGGTGGCCATCGCGGTGGGGTTGTATCAGGCCGGCAAGGTGCAAAAGCTGCTGATGAGCGGTGACAACCGCTATGAAAACTATAACGAGCCGGCGGTCATGCGCCGGGTGGCGATGCAACTGGGTGTGCCTAGCGCCGACATCGTGCTGGACTATGCTGGGCGCAGCACCTACGAAACGTGCTATCGTGCCAACGCTGTCTTTGGGCTAACGGAAGCCGTGCTGGTGACACAAGCTTTCCATTTGGATCGCGCTATTACGACGTGCGATTATTTGGGTGTGCAAAGCATAGGGATCGAAGCTGACCTGCGTCCTTATGCCGCCAATAATTTTTACCGGTTGCGCGAAGTTCTAGCAACACTCAATATGCTTTTGCAGGTGTTTATTACGCGTCCCTTGCCAGTATTGGGGGAGAAGATTCAAATCGCCTAAACCGAGGCGGTCTATAAACCGCGTCGGTCTCTGAGACCGACGCGGTTACTAATTTAACACAAACGCATTTGGCAGCAGGCTGCCGACGGTGTGCAGGGTATACGCGCCTTTTTTATTGGCCAGGATCACAATGGTCTCTAGGCCAAATTCAGCCATGAACTGGCGGCAGGCCCCGCACGGGGTGCCACCATCATCGGTAACAACGGCGATCGCCACAAAATCACGCTCGCCTTCGCTAATCGCCTTCACAAATGCGGAGCGTTCAGCGCAGATGGCCAACCCATATGAGGCATTCTCTACATTACATCCGGAGAATACATTCCCGGTTACACCCAATAAGGCTGCCCCGACTTTGTAGGTTGAATACGGAACATAGGCGTTTTTGCGCGTGTTCTGGGCGACTTCCAGCAACACGGCAACCACATCACTGGGTAAGGCGGGGGCTTTTGATCTCAGTTTGCGCTTGGTTGTTGTCGGAGCTTTCTGGCTGCGTTTCGGCACTAAGTTTGTCTTGGCTTTGGCCTTTGTCTTGATCTTGCTGTTGGGGTTCATAGGTCACTTTTACTTTTAAGATACGGCGATCCACAACTTCCAGCACTTCCGCAACTAACCCAGCGTAGCGTACAGTTTCTCCGATCACAGGCACATGGCCCAATTGATCATACATAAAGCCACCTACTGTATCGCTGCCGGCCTCGGGCAGCTTTATATGGAGCAGTTCGTTGGCATCGCCGATATTGATGCCGCCATCCAGAATATAACCATCGCTGTCCGGCAGCGAAATATAGTCTGGCTCTTCTGTGTCATATTCGTCTTGAATCTCACCGACGATCTCTTCGAGAATATCTTCGATCGTGAGCAAACCTGCCGTGCCACCGTATTCATCCACCACAATTGAGACATGCACACGCGTTTTTTGCAATTCTTGCAGGAGTTCGTTTACTCGCTTGGATTCCGGGGTGAAATATACCTTACGCACGATGCGCTCCAGCGGGCTGGGGTGTCCGTCGCGCATGGCTTTCAGCACATCTTTGGCATATAAAATGCCCACGATATCATCAATCGTCTCACGATACACTGGCACGCGCGAGTGACCAGAGCTGATGATGTAATCGACCGCTTCTTCCCACGGCGCATCTGCACTGAGCGCCATGATGTCGATACGTGGCACCATCACCTCGCGGGCGACGGTATCGCCAAAGTCCAGCACCGACAGAATCATGTCCTTCTCTTCGACCTCGATCAAGCCTTCTTCCTGACCGGCATCGACCATGGTCTTGATCTCTTCTTCAGTCACCAGTTGGGTGCTTTCGCGTTTCTGGCCTCCCAATGGAATCGAGAGCAGATTGCTGACCGCAATCGTAAAGCGCACGACTGGGCTGAGCAGCACACTGCAAACTTGCATCGGCCGAATAGTCAACAGTGCAATGCGTTCCGCTTGGCGCACCGCAATCGCTTCTGGCACCAGCCGACCCATCACAAATAGGGTCACGCTTGTGACAAACAAAACCACACAAAATGCCAGTGCATTCACTAAAATTGGATTAGCACTGGGGAGCCAGACAGCCAGCCAACTATGTGTCTCGGGCACAAAATAATGGGTGGCCAACCCCGCGGCAAATACTGCCCCCAAGAGTGAACCGATCTCAGCGGTCGCTAACAATCGGCTGGAGTTTTCGGTCAAACGCTGAATGGCTAAAGCCGAGGCGTTCCCGCGTTGCTCCAGTTCTAGCAAACGCGCTCGCCGCATGTTGACTAATGCGCTTCGCGTCATGGCGAAGAAGGCTCGAACAAGAATGGCTACAAAAAATAATATAACGGACATGATTAGTAATGCGCATAGCGTCAAACGTCAAACGTCAAACGCCATGCGTAAAGCACATGACGTTTGACATTTGATGTTTGATGTTTGACACATCACGATTGATCTCTCCGAATGACTCGCGCAGGCGCGCCGACCACCAATGCGCCCGCAGGCACATCTTTGGTAACGACCGAGCCAGCGCCGGTACGAGCTTGCTTTCCTAAGGTAATCGGCGCGACCAACATCGTATCACTGCCGATAAAGACATTATCTTCTAATATTGTCGGGTTTTTGTTAACCCCATCATAATTACAGGTGACGGCCCCCGCCCCGATATTGACGTTTTCGCCCACAGTGGCATCGCCCAGATAAGAGAAGTGTCCCATCTTGCTGTATTTGCCAAAGGTTGTGTTTTTCATCTCCCCAAAGTTGCCGACATGGGCTCCCTCGCCTACATGGGTGTTGTTGCGCAGGTGGGAGAAAGGGCCGACGTCGGCATCGTGATCCACTTGCGAGTCGCGAATCACTGACTGGCGCACTTCCACCCGGTCTCCAATGCGGGCATTAGTGAGCCAGGTGTTGGGTCCAATCGTGCAATCTGCGCCGATATGTGTGCCGGCCAGCACATGTGTGTTGGGCAAAATCAGGGTGTCCATACCGATCTCAACATCGACATCGATGTAGGTAGTATTCGGATCGACGATGCTGACGCCCTTGAGCATGTGCATTTTGTTGAGGCGCTGGCGTAGCGCGGCGTCGGTATCGGCCAGATCGACCCGCGTGTTGATGCCGATGCACTCATCCGAATCATGGGTAACCGTAGCGCGTACCTCGCGTCCGTCAGCTACCGCAATCTCCACCAAGTCCGTCAGGAAATATTCGCCCTTGGTTGGGTTGGGCGTGATGCGCTTGAGCGCACCCCACAGCCAGACGCCATCGAAGCAATACACGCCTGGGTTCACCTCGTTCATGAGCAGCTGTTCTGGGCTACAGGATACTTCTTCGACAATCGCCGTGACCAAACCCTGCGCGTTGCGGATGATGCGGCCAAAACCGCGCGGGTTGGCAGTGACCAAGGTGAGCATCGAGACAGCAGCCCCGGTCTGCACTTGCAGATCGATCATGGTCTTGAATGTCTCTGGGCGCAGCAGCGGCATATCACCATAAGTGACGAGCAGGCGGGCACAACCCTGGGCGACCGATTCGGCCATCATGACCGCGTGACCAGTGCCAAGTTGCTCGGTTTGCATGGCGAAGTCAGCCACTGCGCCGATGGCGGCGCGCATCTCGTCTGCCGCATGGCCAATGACCACGACGGGTCGGCTGTGGGTGGCGGCAATGGTGTTGTCCAAACAGTGGGTAATGATGCGCTTGCCGCGCACAAAGTGCAGCCCTTTGGGTGTTTTGGACTTCATGCGGGTGCTTTTGCCAGCCGCCAGAATAATGGCGCGCGTCTCTTGGATCACGGGTGCAGCGTTATGTTGATTGTGCTCGGTGTGCGAAGAGGGTAATTCAGTTGAGAGGGACATAGTGTCGATAGTGGCTCTTGATGTTTGGATAAAGGGTATGCTCTATCACTGGAAACACCGGAACAGATATTACAGAGCTGCAATGTAGAATGACAATGAGCAACGAGGTCTGAGCGAAGAAAACTGCCGCGGCTGGATTCGAACCAACGAATGCCTGATCCAGAGTCAGGTGCCTTACCACTTGGCGACGCGGCAACAATGAGATAAAACTCTGTGCGGACGAGGATTTTACACTAATTGTTGCCCCATTCATAGATGCCCGCATAGAACCATAGAACCATGCCACACCACGCCACACGGTTGCATGGTTCTCCGGCGATGAGCTGCTTCAATTCGATGCAGTGTGATTGAGTTGAGCATATAGAAGGCATACAGGGAATATATGGAATATATCGACAGCAGTTGCGCGCGCGTGTAGATTGAACACAATCAACAGTTATGAAAGCTGCACTGTGGTATGCCCGCAACGATATCCGTGTCGAGACTGTGCCCGACCCTAGCGCACCAGGGCCGGGTGAGATGATTCTGAAGATTGGCGCGTGTGGCATCTGTGGCACCGACCTGGAGGAGTATCGGGCTGGCCCACTCTTCATCGCCGCCGACAAGCCCAATGAATTGACCGGGCGCATGGCTCCAGTTATTCTGGGCCACGAGTTTACCGGCGAGGTGGTCGAGGTAGGGCGCGGCGTGACCCAGTTCAAGTCCGGTGACCGCGTCGCGCCCGATGCGTTGATCACCTGCGGCGAGTGTTTCTGGTGCCAGCGTCACGAAGTCACTCTATGTGACAAACTGGCCGCGCTGGGTTTCTCGGGCGATGGTGGGTTGGCCGAGTATTGCAAGGTGCCGGTTGGGATGTGCATTCCGTTTTCACGCGATCTGCCGTTTGACCATGCCGCGTTGGCCGAACCGCTCTCGGTGGCGGTGCGCGCGCTGCGCAAGAGTCGGTTGCGCTTGGGCGAGACAGTCACGATATTTGGCGGCGGCACAATTGGGCTGTTCTGCTTGCAAGTGGCGCATAATGCTGGGGCCAGCGCGGTATTTGTGGTCGAGCCGCACGCGGGTCGGCGTGCGCTCGCGCTCAAGCTGAGCGCAGATGCGGCGCTGGATCCGCGCACGACAGATATCCCTGGGGCAATCCGCCAACTCACTCGTATCGGTAGCGACATTGTCGTAGAGGCTTCCGGCAGCACCGCCGCCGCGCCGATGGCGATTCACACCGCCCGCAAGAGCGGCCGCATTGTCATGGTAGGCCTGCCAGTGGCCGCGGCCTCGATCAATTTCTTCTCGGTCGTGTCCACCGAAAAAGAGATCATCGGTTCGCTCAGCCACGTTTACGATGAGGACTACGCAGCAGCGGTGCACCTGCTGAATGAGGGTCGGATCAACGTCGAGCCTCTGATTACCGAGCGTATTCCGCTGGATGACTTGCTAGAGCGTGGCCTGCACCGGCTGGAGCGCGAGCCGGCCGAGACGCTGAAGATTATCGTGAAACCGTAGTTGCGTGGAATCTACTCTTCAAGCCTTAAGTGCCTCACTCAGCCGTATCTCAAGCTGGCAAGAGTGCGGTCGCGATATCGCCAGCCATCTGCGCTGTTTGGCTAGGCCCGCTCTACGCCCCTTTGTCGTATTGCCTTCCCCGTTCTAAACATCCAAACTTTAGTTGAATAGCTCAAATCGCCCGCGCGGCTACCTTGTTACTGAAAATCGAACTTTGCCCACGTTTATTCATCAGCACACAATTCAGGAGGTGTTGCATGACCGTTCGACCTATACTTTCATTTTTACTTGGCACAATTGTTGCATTTTCATCTTTGTATTCGCCTATTTCGGCAATCGCCCGTCCCCCCCTTGATACAAATTCGCCTAACGCCCCCCTCGATATACCCGACATAGTGGTTGCGAGCGACGTAAGCGATTACGCCGTCGCTGCCCCCAAAGTCTTTTGGAGCACCCGTTCGGCGGGCTGCCCACCCGCTGTGGCCGCAGCAGCAGAAGCCTCAACGCCAAATTCACCGGAGTCACCGGCGATTTCTTGCTGGTGAATGGCACTATCCTCTCTGGGACGAACAGTGCTACCCTGCAGAATGTCACACGCGTCAGCTCGGTGCCAGAGATTCCAGATTTTGTGCCTGGTGGGTATGCCATTCGTCTGTTCAATAACAGCAACACCCAGTTGGCCGAATATCCGTTCTCGGCTGAAGCTTATCATCATGGTGACGCCGATGTGTTGCAGATCAATCAGGTCATTACGTTTGCAGTGGGTACGGGCAGCTTGCGCATTGTGCGCTTGGCCGACAACGTAGCGCTGGTGACCAAGACCGTCAGCAGCAATGCTCCGGTGGTCAGCAATGTTGCATTGCAAGGCGCACCAAACCCCGTTGCCGGCACAGTCTCACTGGGTTGGAACGCCAGCGATGCCGACGGCGACGCACTCACGTTTGATGTCTTCTATAGCCTGGATGGTGGCACGACACTGCAGCCCGTTGCATCGGGCATCAGTGGCAATACCACCCAAATCGACACCAGCTTATTGGGTGGGAGCACGAACGCTATCTTGCGCGTGGTGGCCCATGATGGCGTCAATACCGGCGCGGCCAACAGCGCAGCTTTTACGATGGCGAATAAGGCCCCGCAGCCGATGATCATTGACCCATCGACAGGTCACACGGTGCAGTACGGGCAACTTGTCAACTTCAGCGGCGCGGCCATCGATTGGCAGGATGGCGGCGTGACCGGAGCCAATCTGGTATGGTCTACCAAAGAAGGGCCGCTCGGCACCGGCGAGTTGATTTCAAGCGACGATTTGCCGGTAGGCAGCAATGTCATCACCCTGACCGCGACCAATAGTAAGGGCCTATCGGCCAGCACGAATATCACGGTTGTGGTGCAAGACAATCTCGAACTGGCCGGGCCTACCCTCACCGTCGATCAGAATCAGGTGAGCTGGCAGTTCGCGAAAGACGCGACGTTGCTCATGGACAAGAACATCGAGGTGAGCAACTCAGGCACTGGTGAGCTGAACTGGAGCGCCAGCACCAGCGTGCCCTGGCTGACGATCAGCCCGATCACCGGCACTACATCCGCCAACATCACCCTAACTGCGGACCCTGCAGCCATCGCCAATGGCACCACGCTGAGCGGCACTGTGGTCATCAGCGCACCGCCGACGGACGGACAGCCTGCGCAGAGTGTGACAGTGACGGTAGGATTGGCGAAGGACATCAACGCCTATACCTACTCCGGTACGTCACCAGACTTTAGCCTGTATATGCCGACGCTGATGCGGTAGACAACCTAAGAGGTTCCCCAAGTAAACATGGCGCATAAACCCTCCCGGTCTAAAGAGACCGGGAGGGTTGAATGAGTCAACTATAGATGGGAAATCTATATGAGGCTGTCGCTAGACCTGACAGGTTTTTGCCGAGTTTAATTACAAGTCATTTCCCTTTGACCCACCGAATTTTTATGTCTGGTTCGACTGTCTTGAACTCTGGGTCACCCGTCACCAATTCGCATTTGTACTGCTTTGCCAGCGCAGCTGCAAACGTATCGGCGTACGACATACGTCCGCGTGCTTTGAATGCAGCTGCAGTTCGGGTGATACCCCATTCAGCATCCACAAATTGAACGCCGATTTGACGCAAATCGGCAATAGCCGCATCCGCCTCTTTCTCCGACCCTTCACGCGCAAAGATATACCAAACCTCGCCGACATTAATAATGCTCATCAACACGGCACCTCCGTTTTCGAGGACATCGGCGACCAAATCTCCTACTTCCTCACCTGCGGCTTCATCTTGAAGATAAGCAATGACTGACCACGAATCGAGCACAACTGCTTGTGATTTGGTAGGCATGCTATTGCTCTCGTTCGCGTGCCTTCTCAGCAGCGAGGACATCAAGCAGTCGCTTACCCTTGTATTTTCCGCGCAGACTGTGGATATACATTCGTGTCACCGGGGTCAGGATAATCTTGTTTGCCTTCTCATCCACCTCAATCTGTATGCGCGTGCCTTCAGTGATGCCAAACTTTCGACGTAAGGCAGATGGGATGACTATCTGACCCTTTGTCGTTGCAATCGTCTCTCCGTAAGTTATCATTATTTTCTCCCGATATTTTTATATTTTACTACTTCTATATTTTATCTTACTTTTATATAAAGTAAGACATTCTATATTAAAGACTTCTCTTTTTGGACTCTATCGACTTTGCTGGGAAACATGTCATTCCGAATGAAATGAGCCGAAGGTCCCAGCGGTGTTAATCGTAGGCGTTTCGCCGCTGGGATGCTTCGCCTTGCTCAGCATGACAACGTTAATCCCGCCAAAGTCGGTAGAGCCCCTTTTTGTTTAGACCGAGTAGGTTTCACTATAGAACTACAGAATCGTATGGCGCAAAGCAATAAAGTCGACGCACAAAAATTGCTGCGAAACCTCGAAAAACACGCTAAACTGGATATAGATGAAACTGACCCGCCGAACTTTGCTTAAGCTCAGCGTTACTGGCTTGATGCGATCGATGTTGCCGCTGCTACCCAAGGCCGACTATTACTCGGATGGTCTTGGCACACGACCGTCGACCACTAAGTTGGTGATGGGGTTTGCGCGTGCGTTGCAATGGGGGGTGGTCATTCGAACCGAGCCAAGTTTGAACGCGCCGCAGGTGGGTGTGATTACGCGCGACAGGGTGCTGCCGATTTATACCGAAGTGCAAAGCCAATCCGGGTCAAGTCACAACAAGCTGTGGTACGAGGTGCAAGGTGGGTATGTCTTCTCGGCCAATGTGCACCCAGTACGCTGGCAGCTTAACGAGCCTGTCACGGATGTGGGTAAAGGAGGTATTTGGGTCGAGGTGAGCGTGCCTTTCGCCGATCCACGACTGGCCCCAACCGAGTCTGCACCAGTAAACAAATATCGCTTCTACGGTGGCACAGTTTATAAGGCGATCAAAGCGGTGCAGGGCCAAAAGCTGGCTTATACCGACAAACCTAATCTCGATGTGAGCCAGAAAGAGTGGTGGTATCAAATCGAGGATGAGGCTTTTGGCGGCAATTTTTTCGTGCCCGCCCGTTTTATGCGACCAATTTCTGCTGAAGAGTTCAGCCCACTTTCACCGGGAATTGCCCCAGAAGAAAAGAAAATCAAGCTCAAGCTTGGTCAGCAACGTCTGTATGCCTATGAGGGTGACAAGGAAGTATTTTCGTGTCGTACGGCGACTGGCGTGAAATATAGTGACGAGAAAGATTACAGCACCACACCAGGCAGTTTCTTTGTCTTCCGCAAAACTCCCGGCCAACACATGTATGGCGGCGCAGTGGGCGATGATGGTTCATTCGATCTGCCTGGTGTGCCATGGGTGAGTTACTTCACCACCAGCGGGATCGCTATTCACGGCACCTATTGGCACAATGATTACGGGGTGGTGCGCAGCCACGGCTGTGCCAATGTCCTGACCGACAACGCCAAGTGGTTCTGGCGTTGGACAATGCCGATCAACAATTACAGCAAACGCTTTACTGATGTGTTGAGCTGGAAGAAAGATCGTGGGACAGGCGTTGTGGTTGAGTACTAGATCGAGAATCGAAATTAAAAATTCAAAAGGCAAAATTCAAAAAGAAGCTGTGACATTCGAAGCGCCTTTTTATAAATTTGCCTTTTGAATTTTTAATTTTCTTTGATATGTCTCTTGACGAAAGTATCGTGATCCGCCCTTTTCGTCCCACCGACCAAGCCCAGACCCGCAAGCTTATTCTGGCTGGATTGAAGGAGCATTGGGGGACACTCGACCCGGCGTTTAATCAGGACCTCAAAAATATCACTGAAAATTACGCCAATGCGATTTTCCTCGTAGTGGAGGACTCCAAAACTCAACACATTGTGGGCAGCGGCGCGCTTGTGCCGCGCGAGGGTGGCGTTGCCGAAGTCGTGCGTATGTCTGTCACCAAAGCCCTGCGGCGATCTGGGCTAGGCACGCGCATCCTGCAAACCCTGATCGATCAGGCCCGCGGCTTGGGCCTGCAAAAGGTGATTCTGGAGACTACTGCAACCTGGCATGAGGTTATCGCTTTTTACCAGCGTTTTGGCTTTCGCATTACCCACCACCAAGATGGTGATGTGTATTTTGCGTTTGACCTGACGCCCGGCGAAGTCAACGCAGATATCCTGCACGCGGCATTAGGCACACGCGTCCATATTGAGCTGGTAGATACGCACGGTGTGCGCGACCCGCTGACTGTAGAACTCGTGCCTGATGGCGCGGCCGATATGGCGCACAACCTATTGGGCGAAAGCACGCCGCTGGCCCGTGCCATCCTTGGCCGCGCCGCTGGCGAATTGATTCCCTACAAGTTCGGCGAGATGAAAGAAGTGCGAATAGTGTCGATTGCGCCCGGTCATGCCAGCGCCGATGACCTTAGCGAACGCCGCGCCGCCACCCGCGAGAAAATGGTCAAAGACGCTGACAAGACCTCGCAGTTTATTTTCGGTTTGGCCTTCAGCAGTAAATGGGGCAGCTACGAACCGGATAAGCTGGAAGATTGAACTTCGTATTTAGACACGGAAAGACACGAAAGTAGATGTAGAAAATTCTCCGTGTCCGTCCGTGTAATTCCGTGTCCAGAAATCACTTCAACGAATTCACCGCCTTCAGCAACCCTAACATATAGCCGGTGGCGTGGGCACGCCCACGGTGATTCCAGGGTGAATCATTGCTCATTTTGGGGACGTGATCGTCAATGAGAAACCCATTAAAACCCGATTTTTTGAGCGCCAGCATGACCTCAAACATATTGCTGTTGCCCTCATCGATGAAGCACTCGGTGAAGTCCTCGCTAGCGCCTTTCACATCGCGAAAATGAACATAGAAGATGCGCCCTTGTTTGGCGAAATACTCAACCGATTCGATCACGCCCGCCCCGCCCCGCATTTCGCTCCAACAGCCGTGGCAATAGTCCAGACCGTGCATCGGGCTGGGGTGCGTGTCGAGGGCGCGCTTGAAGTTCTCGAAGTTGCGGAACAGTCGCGGGATGCCGCCCAAAATTGGCACAGGCGGATCATCTGGGTGCAGAGCCATGCGCACGTTGTATTCCTCGCATACTGGCAAAATACGTTCCATATACCAATCGTAGTTAGCCCACATTTCTGGTTCGTGATAAACCCGGTCATATGACAGCGGCGCGGGCTTGGCGCGCTCGTAACTAAATCCGTTGGAGATCGCGCCGCCGCGAATGGGTGTGTCCGACTGCGTCCGCCACACGCCATTGGCGATAAAGTGATAGCCAAAAATGGGGATGCCCGCTCGCCCCATATTGCGGATCGTCTCCTGCATATTTTCGAGCTGCTGCTCACGGCCTGTCTGGCCCAACATAATCTTGTCGTAGAAGCGGATTGGCACGTTTTCGATGGCGATTAAGCGTAGACCACGATCCTCGGCCCGCATCCGTAAGCGCAGCAGATCCTGAAACTCAAGGCGGCCAGTATCGCGCGCCGCCATGTCGTCGGGCAAATGATACAGATTCATCTGCACATCTTCGAGGCCCATCTGTTTTGAAAAATCAAGAAACTCGTCGCTTAGTTCTTTGACTTGGCCAAGGCCCACCCGCATTGGCAATTTGGTGACATCTGGCATCGTCGTAGATGCTTTGGTTGCTACTGTTGTCATATATCCTCCAAGCAAGAATCGTTCCTAGGATTTTGTAGCATTAACCTTATCGCACGACAAGCGCATCCGAAGCAAATACAGAAACTTGATGAATTGACAAATTTAATCCGAATGTGTTTTCGCCAACTGCTCCACATCAGTGCGACAGCCTTGTGCTAAGAACCTATCTCTAAACCGTTCATGTCCGTATCCTTCGACTTCGCTCAGGATGCTTACACATCAGTTTAGAGATAGGTTCTAAATAAAATCAACAAGTCAAAATGGCTTTCAAGCAGCGCAAGAGCCGCTGAAATACAATGTTTCGCCGTAGGTGTCAAAACCGCAAGACTTAGTTGGGTTTATTTAGCATATTGAACAAGTCCGCTGCCGGGCCCGGGCGCGCAAAGAAAAAGCCTTGAATCTGGTCGCAGCCTTCGTCTCGCAGAAAATCATATTGTTCGCGGGTTTCTACACCCTCGGCGATCACCTTCAGGTTCAATGTGTGGGCTAGCCCAATCACCGCTCGCACAATCGCCACATCACCGTTATTGGACGGGGCTTCGCGCACAAATGATCGATCAATCTTAAGTTTGGCCAATGGGAAACGGCGCAGATAACTGAGATTGGAATAGCCGGTGCCAAAATCATCGACCGACAACCGCACCCCAATTTGCGTCAACTGCTGCATGTTCGACATGGTGGTGTTGGCGCTTTCCATCAATAGGCTCTCAGTCAGCTCTAGCTCAAGATACTGCGGCGCAAGACCCGAACACGCCAACGCATCTTGCACCATGCGCTGAAAGCTATTTTGGCGAATCTGTAGCGCCGAAAGATTAACCGACACCACGAGTGGGAGAAACCCGCGCCGTTGCCAATCTGCATTTTGCAAGCAGGCCGTCCGCAATACCCATTCTCCAATCGACACAATCAAACCCGTATTTTCGGCTACTGGAATCAGGCGGTCAGGCAGGATCATGCCCAGCTCCGGGTGATGCCACCGTAACAGCGCCTCCGCCCCAACTACCTGGCCAGTTTTCACATCTACCTGAGGCTGATAATACAGTTCCAGCTCGTTTCGCGCGATGGCTTGATGCAGACCCGTCTCCAGCAAACGCCGCTCTGCAGCCGCGATATTCATCTGTTCGGTGAAAAACTGATAATTGTTGCGGCCCAGCATTTTGGCATGATACAGGGCGGCATCGGCATTCTTGACCAAAACGTCCATCGTTTGGCCATCGTGCGGGTAAATACCGATACCGATGCTGATCGTCACGTTGATGCGATGCTGATCGATGGTCAGAGGTTCGATGAGCGATGCAGCGATGCGTTGCGCCGCATCCACTGCACCATCGACGCCGGTATTGGGCAACACCAGCACAAACTCGTCACCGCCCATGCGTGCGACAAGATCGGTGCTGCTGACACTGGTCTTCAACCGTTTGGCCATCGCAGCCAACACCAAATCACCGGAATGATGGCCGAGCGTGTCGTTGACATTTTTGAAATGGTCTGCATCGACAAATAGCACTGCCATTTCTTCATGGTTGTAGTGCGCCTGGCTCAGAGCGCTGGTCATCCATTCGCGCAACATGGCCCGGTTGGGCAAATCGGTGAGTACATCAAAGTGAGCCAGATAATAAATTCGTTGCTCGGCATATTTGAATTCGCTGATGTCGTTGGCGACGCAAATGTAATGCCGGGTTTGGCCGTTGGTGTCTTTGACGAGTACCATTGATAACAAGACTGGGAAGATTACGCCATCTTTTTTGCGCCCCCAGAATTCCCCAGACCAATGGCCAGATTGGCGAATGCTGTCACCCATTTGCTGAATAAAGGCGACATCTTGGTGGCTGGAACTGAGATCGCGCATGGTTTTGCCGAGAATTTCCGTTTGTGCATAACCAGTCATTTCGGCAAACGCACGATTGATCGAGATAATGCGCCCAACCCGATTAGTGATCAAAATAGCCTCGCGACTGTATTCAAAGACCTCTGCCGACAGGCGCAGTTGCTCTTCAGTGCGCTTGCGTTCGCTGATGTCGCGGGCAACTGCCAGCACCAGGGGTTGGCCTTTGCTATGGAACTGCATCAGCCGCGTTTCCACAGGGAAAAGAGACCCATCTTTAGTGCGGTGAATCGCCGGGACATTTACCGGCGTTCCCGGGCTAAGGTCTTGCCAGATATGGGTTGATGAGGAATCGGGCACACGCACCACAAATTCATTTACGGTCTTGTGAAGTAGCTCTGCGCGGGTATAGCCCAAGCTGATGCAAGCGTGATCATTGACATCCAAGATACGGCCTTCGAGGTCATGCAGAAAGATGGCATCTGTTGCGTAATCCACCAGTCGACGATAGCGCTCTTCGCTGGCTTCGAGCGCTGCCAATGCAGTGCGTCGTTCGCGCCGAATTTGCGCTTCTATCTGTTCGCGTTGAATAGCCGGTACCAGACGCGCCAGCTTATCCTTGAGTAGATAGTCATGTGCGCCACTTTTCATCATGCGCACAGCCGTGTCTTCGCCCACTGTGCCAGAAACTACGATAAACGGCAGGTCGGCGTCATGGTCTTTGACGATGCGTAGCGCAGCCTCGGCATCAAATTGGGGGAGATGATAGTCGCTGATAACCACATCCCAGTCCTGCAATCGCAAAGCAGACAGCAAGTCTTGCGCATTCTCCACCCGGGTGTGCTGCACATCCAAACCAGCCTTGTGCAATTGGCGCAATAGCAATCCAGCGTCGCTGGCCGAGTCTTCGATGAGTAAAACCCGCAGGGGTGTGACTTTGTCTTCCATGTAATCAGAATGTTTTAGTGCCGCTGCTGGTGGGTTGTCTCGTATCTAAATACAGTTTTACCTCACAGAGACCCTAGCAGCCTGTCGGAGAAAGGAACATAGGACGCGGATTTTCAGGATAAACGCGGATTTGAAGCAGACATTTATAAAGAAATCCGCGAAAATCAGCGCGCAAAGCGTCCGCGTCCCATTTGGCTTTTCAGTGGCTTCTC
>JANMVQ010000365.1:0-51756 GCA_031392845.1 Chloroflexota bacterium | reverse complement strand
AGGTCAGCGCGGGAAAAAGAATGCGTGAGAATGGGCTAAAGTGGCGGGATGGAACGAAGTGAAGCGACGAGAGAGTTATTGCGGGAAACAGGGCAGGCATTGAGCGGAAGTGCACGGCGACGGTTCATGGCGCGGTCAGTGCAAGCGTTAGGACGAGGGGGGAAGGAGTGGGTGCAGAAAGTGGTTGGGTGGTCTGGGGTGACTATTCGCAAGGGACTGCACGAACTGGAGAGCGGCATAGAATGCGTGGATGCGTGTAATGCCCGTGGACGTAAGCGTGCAGAAGAACATTTGCCAAATTTGCTGGCAGATATCCGAGCGATTGTGGATGGACAAAGTCAAACGGATCCAAGT
This sequence comes from Chloroflexota bacterium, assembly GCA_031392845.1. Classification (GTDB taxonomy): domain Bacteria; phylum Chloroflexota; class Anaerolineae; order J036; family Brachytrichaceae; genus JANMVQ01. The sequence goes on along the minus strand of JANMVQ010000365.1, from coordinate 51,402 downwards.
TTCAAAAGCTCACGGCTATATACACGGATGACCGCGAAAGAAACCCGCAAGCAGTTGATCGAGCAGAAGGGGTATAGCGACGAGGAATTACCGTGCACAGACGTAATCCGCGAGCGATTGAACGAATTGGGATATCGGGTGCGGGCAGTTGGCAAGAGCAAACCCCAAAAAAGATAGCCGAGACGAATGCGATATTTGAGCAGATCAAACGGGTCAATCAGGAAGCCGATGCAAGTGAGACCATGTTGCGCATATCGTGCGACGCTAAAGCGACCGTCAAAATTGGCGATTTCTCGCGGTGTGGGCAGAGCCGGGTAAAGGTGGCGGCAGCCGATCATGATTTCAAAGCAGAGGACGTGGTCATTCCCTATGGCATCTTCATGCCCAAACATGATGCCTTGAGCCTATATCTGAGCCGCTCGAAAGTCACGGCCGACTTTATTGTGGACCGGCTTGATGAATGGTGGCTTGACACGCAGGAGCGCTTTCCAAAAGTGACTATGTTGGTGATTGACTTGGACAACGGCCCAGAAAATCATAGTCGCCGCACCCAATTCATGAAACGGATGGTCGAATTTACCCAAAAGCATTGCATCGACGTGCGCTTAGCCTACTATCCGCCTTATCACAGCAAATACAATCCGGTGGAGCGTTGCTGGGGTATTCTCGAACAGCACTGGAATGGGAGTTTGCTTGACAGCTTGGATGCCGTCGTCGGTTTTGCCCAAACCATGACTTGGAAAGGACACATGCCCATCGTCAAGGTGATCGATCAGATCTATCACATCGGCGTCCGCCTGACCCAATCTCTGATGGCCGAGGTCGAATCCCAAATCTCGCGGTTTGAGTCTCTGGGCCGTTGGTTCGTCGATATCCCTTGGCTACGCTGTGATGGCAATCCCGTCACTTAATTTCGCGCTTTGACCTTAGCGGTGCCGAAACGATTGTGCTTTGAGCGAGGGCTGCGGGGTCAACTTCAAACGCGCCCCCAGGCTTGAACGGATATATCCGCTTGCCCTGATGGCTACCTGGCACGACCTTCAGACAGCCATTCACCTCATCCGCATCATCAAGATAGACAAAACACGTGACAAGCTCATCGGTATGTGCGCGCCAGCAACAATTCCAATCCTGATGCCAGGGATAGGGAGATCCCCCGGGCAGTTTCAGGTTGAGTTTGTCTTCGAATAATTCAACCGGACCGCCGAGCACTGCTGTCACAATATCAATGATGTATGGATCATAGGCAAGCTGGGCATAAAGGGGACTGAGATCCAAAATTGGCTCAAGCTTGCGTATGACATGCTCCATGCCCATCTGAAACGGTTCCTCCAAATAGTCCTTCTCCCATTGAATCCGATCGGCATAGCGCTTGGGGTTGTCCTGGCACAATTGCAACAACCGATCGGCTTCTGTGCACAATGCTGCCAGTCGTTCCGGGGAAAGAAAGCTCGGCGCAATGAGGTAACCATCGGCCAGATATCTTTCAACATCGACGGGAAACGTTTGATTGGATCATATGATGTTTTCCTTAAATACGAATGCCGTATTAGTTACATTTTCTGATATAGGGCATGTTGATTTCCCACAGCTCATCCAGAATTTTCACCGCGGCTTCTGAACTGTTCACGACGGGATCAATCAACAATGCCTGCAATGCCAGTTCCTTAGACGCATGTACAGCCGCTTCAACGGACAGCTTCTGCACGTTGGCCTGAAGCGAAAGCAGGCTGGCGATGCCCTCTGGAAGTGGTCCCAACGAGACAGGATGTATGCCTGCGGCGTCCGCCACAACCGGCACCTCTACCGCAAGCTCGGCAGGAAGATTGGGAATGGCACCTTGGTTATAGACCACGCCCGACTCGATGAATGTCTTCTTATTGTGCAGTATCCCTACGATTACCGCGACACCACGTTCGCCTGAGGGCTTGCAGTCATTAGGCGAAAGGTCCTGTTGACCCGATAGCACCGCATCCAGCCTCTGTTTCAAAACCAAGCGCTGGTGTTCACTGGACTCAAAATCGTAGCCTTCTTCACCGCCCTCCCACCCATAGGCGATGTACTCTCCTAGGTGGTCATCGCTGCACGAGGGGTATTTGCCAAATGCGCGAAAGAGACGGCGAGTGACCGGCATAAAGCTTGGGTCATAGTCATGCTCACTTTTCTGCAGCAATGGGTAAATATCCTCGCCGGTCACCCGGTGGCGAATCTGCATCAGCCATTGAAAATGGTTCAAGCCAGCGGCCCACACATCCACATTTTCTGGCGGCAAGTTCATGATTCTGGCCACATCGTTCTGGCCCATAAATACGCCATGGCACAACCCAATTGTGCGGATTTTGCTGTACTTTCCCAGTGCCAGGACGATGCGGCTCTCCGGGTTGGAGAAGTTGATGAAGTGTGCTCGCGGACATAGCTCCTCCATATCACGTATCACGTCAAGAATGAGCGGGATGGTGCGCAGCGTGAAGGACAATCCGCCTGGGCCGCCATTTTCACCGAGAGTATGGCGAATCCCGTATTGTTTGGGGATTTCGAAATCCAGTTTCCAGAGCCGATTACGTTCAATGACTATGCTATTCACCACGAACTCGGCCCCCGGCAGGGCAACGCGACGGTTGGTCGTGCATTCGATCTTCAAACCCGTACCCATCTGCGCGTTCATTAACCGGGCGATTCCAGTCATGCGCTCTAGGCTTTCGGGGTTGACGTCTACCAGGCACAATGTGGACCCTGCCAGTTCCGGGCTAGCGAACACATCTTTGAACATGCTCATGCCGAATGACATGCTGCCCGCGCCGATAAACACTATCTTGGTGGTCTTCATCGTAAATCCTCCGAATAGAATCAATATTTCATCCCAGTGAGCACAATACCTTGGACGAAGGCCCGCTGAAAAATAAAATACATGACCAGGAGCGGAAGCATCACTAACAGCGAACCTGCTACTACAAGGTTGGTTTGCATCCAACGCGGATTTGCGAATAGCGCCACACCTACCGGCAGGGTTCGGGCAGCATCCGTGTCAGTGACCAGCAGCGGCCACAGGAAGTCATTCCATATCCAAATGAAGTGAAATATCGCAAGCGCCGACAAGGCGGACGAGCACAATGGAAGCACCACCTGCCAGAAGATGCGGAACTCGCCCGCGCCATCGATACGGGCCGCATCCCGCAGTTCATCCGGAATGGTCTCCGTATATTGACGCATGAGAAAGATACCGAACGGGCTGATCAACGCGGGGATAATCATGGCCCACAGCGTGTTTTTAAGATGCAGAATCGCCGTGACGATGTAGAAGGCCGGGATGAGTGTCACCACGTAAGGGACCATTAGTGTGGCCAGGATGGTGAAATATAGGGTACGTTTGAGGGGGAAGCTAAACTTGGCGAAGATGTATCCAGCCAATGCGCTGGTAAACACATTGCTGACCACAACAACAACCGCTACAACTATTGAGTTCAGGTAATAGGTTGGCAGCTTGGCGTTCCAGGCCTGCGTGATCCACTGAGCGGTCAGCCTGGTCGGCAGCCAGATGATCGGGAAATGGTTGGTGTCCTCTGGATACATGAACGAAGTGATCAACGCCCAGTAGAACGGCATGGTCATGGCGATCGCCCCAATACCCAATACGGCGTAGAACAAAGTCGACTTGGCACGCGAGGGCAGCAAAGAAGCCATCAAGGACCTGCTCATAGTACTAATAACTCCAACGGGTACGCAGGAAGCGCAGTTGGATTGCGGTGAGCACCAGCACGATTACTAGGAAGATCATCGCCAGCGCCGACGCGTAGCCCATGCGAAACTGGGCAAAACCAGTCTGCTGAATCCACATGACAACCATACGGCTGGCATCTTCGGGGCCGCCTTGCGTCAATATGAATGGGATGTTAAATATCTGCAATGCGCCGATGCTGCCGGTGACTGTAGTGAATAACACAGTAGGCGAGAGCATGGGCCACGTAATTTTCCAGAACAACTGCCAGGAATTGGCGCCGTCGATTTTGGCAGATTCGTACAATGAATCAGGTATGGTGCCCAATCCGGCCAGGAACAAGACCATGTTGTAGCCGATTGATGACCAAGTGGTCAACAGAATGATCGACGGGATGACTTGAGTTTCCGACATCAGAAAAGGCTGGGCAGGAATATGCAACGGTGTCAGAAAGCTGTTCAGGATTCCAAATTGCGAGGGTTGCAGTAGATATCGCCAAACAATCACTATTCCGATTGTTGGCGTGATATACGGCAAAAAGTAGATGGTGCGAAAGAACGACTGCAAATGTCTGCGATTGAAGATCAGTTGCGCAATGATTAGGGATATCGCCATCCCAATCGGCACGGACACAAATGCATAAAAAAACGTGTTGCCCAGAGTGCGCTGAAAGACCTGATCCTTGGTGAGGGCATAAATATAGTTATCCAGACCGTTAAAGGTAAATGCTTGATTTAAGCGGTAGTCGGTAAAGCTCATGAAAAACGACACGAAGATCGGGAGAATAGAAAAGACCAGGATTAGCGCCAAGATCGGCACCAGCCAGAGTACGAAAGGGTCAGTGCCTCGGCGTTGCTTGGACGTTTTGGCTGGTGTCGCCTGGTTGCGCGTGGTCGAATTCATATATGGCTTTTGAGGCTCTGCCGCATTTAGCACGCATCTCTAAACGTCACAAAACCTCGGAGGTCTCGGAGACCTCCGAGGTTTAGAGATAAGCGCTTATGCCTCAGGGGTGATCCAGAAGTTGGTTTGTGAGAGCAGCGTCTCGTATTGCTTTTTATAATCAGCCACAACGTCCTTGATTGGCTTCCTGTTAACGAGGATGGCTTCTTCCATCTTTTGCCACATATTGTCGAACGGGCCAGCTACCTCACCGGGGAAGACCATGCCGCCGGCGTATTCCTGTGCCAGAACAGCCAGCGATTGCTGGCGTCTCTCGGCTTGAGATGGATTGGAAATCTTCTGAACATCATCAAAGATTTTCTTGTAATCCGGGTGCGGAACCGTCGACACAATCATCCCGTTTGCCTGGTTGTGTTCGACCATGTACTGGTAGTCATGGTAGCAAAACTTGAACAGCTCCCAGGCTGCCTTTTCCTTGTCACCGGTGGCAAAGGTCGTCACCATCCAGCCGTGTCCATCGTAGTCAAAGCGGCCATACGGGCCGGACCCGGTGAAGGTCGGGTAAAGCACCGGCGCCCAATCGATGTCAGGGTAGTTGCCTTCCAACGTGGAACCAAACCAGGTCCACACCTGCGTGTAGGCAGCCTTGCCTTTGCCAAAGGCTTCGTCAAACGGAAGGAATGCACGATCGTTGATTTTGTATTTATCGTAGAAGTCGACCAATGTTTGCCAGGCAGTAACGCTTGCATCCGAATCAAAGAAAGCCTCTTTATCGCTGTAACAATGCGCCTTCTGCTGATAAATCATGTCATTCCAGATATAGCGGGCGTACTTGTTAAAGGCAAACCCGGCCTGGCTCATCTGCCCGCCTTCGCTCTTGGTGAGCTGCTGGCAAAAAGCGCCGAAATCCGCCCAGGTCTTAGGTGTATCAGAGGGCTTCAGGCCTTTTTCGGCCAACAGGGCCTTGTTGCAGAAAAGTATCGGGCCCATGACGCTGGAATGCAGCCAGTAGGTCAAACCATCTTTTAACGGGCGGACGGGGTAGAACTTGTGTGACTTGATGTAATCCGGGGGCAGCACGTCTTCTGGAATAGGTTTGATGATTCCATCACGCGGATACTGCGCCTCGCGATCAGCTTCCCATATGATGTCAGGACCTTGACTGGCAGCCTTGGCTGCGCTCACTTTTGTGTCCCAGTCAGTGTTCGGAAGCGGTTCATAGTTGATCTTGATCGTGGGGTATTTCTTGGAGAATCGATCAATACCCGCTTTGATGCTTTTGAGCCAGGGGTCGGTGTCAGGTGCGGAAGGGCCCCATGCCAGCAGCTCGACCGTACTGGTGGGATGCCACTCCTCATATCCACCATAAGCGGCCTGCCCGTCGGCAACTGTATCGACGGTGTCACCAGCAATAATAGCTCCTGCAGGAAGCGGTGTTGGTGTGGGTGCTGCCGTTACGGCCGGGATGGGTGTCGCGGCAGGTGCCTGTGGCGCTGCTGGGGCGCAACCAGCTAGCGAAGAGGCAGCCACGCCGCCTGCGGTTATTCCAATTAATCTGAGCATTTCCCGCCGAGAAACCCGGTATTGCGACTTCATAATTTATTCTATTTCCTCCAAATTGGCCTTTTTGTACGAAGCCAAGTGCAGAGCATGATCACCCTGTTCGGTAATTTGTTCTAACCAAAAGGGCAAGATAAACCCTATTCACAAGAGTATTGTAGTATCGTGCTCGGAAACCACAAATTTATGAAACCCTCGCGTTTTACAATATACTTCTGATGTGAAAATCTGATGATGCGGGCTTCCGCGTATCTGCCTTTGTCGATCACAATCCAGCTAGCTAGCGGGCAGGTGCTGGATTATCACGGTGGTGACATCCAGGCTTCAGCTTGTGATCAAGATAGGATTTGTCTATCAGATCACCGGCACAGCTTGCGCAGCTCCGTAGGTGGTCTTGGAGAAGGTCCAACCGCGCATGGCATCGATTTCGCGGCGGCTGCGGCTGATATATGCGCGCAAGTCTTCCATGCCGTATTGTTGCGCTAAAGCGCGCGCGCTTACACTAGGGCGTTTGGCCCGCAGAATGAACCACTGCTCACGCAGCAGGTGCTCTTCCAATTCGATGTCATCGGCATGCTCTTGCAGTAGTCGTTCGCGTTTGTCCATGTTGAAATTCTCATGAAAGATGCAGCGATCCAAATCAAGCGTGATGCGGCTGACATTGACATCCGGGCTGATCTCATACAGGATTTCCTTGCCGTTAATGTCATACACAATGCAATCGCGGGTCTGGGTCGATGTCACGATGCAAAAGTGATTCATCAAGGCATGCGCTTGTAGCGTGGTACCAGCCGAATAGGCGCTGGGCCAGATCACCAGCTCGGCGCCCTGATCGGCCAGCCGGGCCCACACTTCCGGGAAGTTGGCATCAAAGCAAATCGAGAGCCCCACTTGTCCAAAATCGGTTGTAAACACCGGCGCTTCCTGCCCCGGTTCGACCACTTGATTTTTGTCGAACTCCGACCAATAAGGGAATACTTTGTCGTAAAGTCCGGCGACGGCCCCAGAGCGGTCCAACAGCACCGCGGTGTTCAGACGCTGATCGCCATCGCGTCGGTCGAGTGGGCACACAACATAGGTGTTGTGCTTGCGCGCCAATGCTGCCAGCCCGGTGACGGTTGGGCCATCCAACGTTTCCATCGTCGAATTGTCTGCGGCCTGCCCCAGAAATGTCTCGGGGAGGGCGATCAGGTCTGTCCCGCGTGCGCCTTCGCGATCCACAAGTGCAAACACATCGTCGCGTGTTCTGCCATTGGCAAAACTGATACTGGTGACGCGAACTGGGCGTCCAATTTTTTCTGTCATGGTGTTTACCTCCGAAAAAGAAATACGGTCGATTTTTAATTTGCCCACACGGGCTTAATCTTCGCTCAGCAGGGACTGGGCGAGAATTTTCTCCGCGACGGCCATGGTTTTGATAGCATCGCTGAAGTTTGAACTAGGCTGTGTGCCGGCCTTGACGCAATCGATAAACTCACGGTTCTTGGCTTGAAACCCGCCGAAAACATAGAGCTGATCGCCCCCAGCCACCTCGCGTGAGTCGTAGCGCACGCCTTTGGTGTCGCCATCCGCGTATAAATAGCCAGCGACTTCATGCTCGGCTTCGACGCAGATGCCCGGCGCATGCATCTCCACTGCGAAGATGCGCCGCCCGCTGGTCCAACTGTTCAGCATCAGGCCAGTGGCGCCGTTGTCAAACTCCAGCAGCGCGCTGATGAAATTGATATCCGGCACCTGCACGCGCTTGGTGACGCTGTGAATCTTGCGCACCTCCCCGCCACACATCCAGCGTAACGTGTCGATGGCATGTACGCCATCATCCATCATGTGGTCGCGCGCTTCCAGATAGGGTTTGATCTCGCATTTGTAAAAGCGACATATCGCGTGGGTGATTGGGCCGCGCTTCAGACATTCGTCGCGCAGCTTGACCACCATCGGGCAACTGCGGCGCTGAAAGCTAACTTGCGTGATACTGCCATGTTGTTCAGCCATGTAGGCCAAGGCACGCGCCTGGTGAAAGGTGATGCCCATGGGCTTTTCGATGTACAAGTTCAATCCGTGACTCAGACACCACGTCCAGATGTCGAACATGTATTGCGGCTGGCCGATGGCGTAGACCGCATCGGGCGCGACCGCTTCAATCATTTTGCGATAGTCATCGTAGCGGCCTTGCACGCCATATTGGTCGGCAGTGGCATTTAGGCGTTGGCTGTCGAGATCACAGATCGCTGCGATTTGCACATCGCTGAACGAAGCCAGGGATGGGTAATGGACGTTGTTGGCCATTCCACCTGCGCCAATCATCGCCACACGAACGGTTTTATTGGTCATAGTCAGTTACTAAAACAACGACTTGGCAAAAATGATATCCTCCGCAATCAATCGATCCACCGCTGGTTCGTCGGTGTATTCCGCTGGCAGGCACACCACTCCACTGTAGCCACGTTGCTTCAACAAGGTTGCCACTTGCGACCAGGAGGCTTGGCCGTGCCGGCCGCTCGTCCAGAACACATCCCACTCCGCCACAACCGCCTCCGGGCCATTGGTGCGGTGCCAATAAGCGTTCTTGAAATTCACCATATTCAAATGCGGCCAAATAATGTCGAGCCCCAAGTCGAGGGCTTCGCCATTCAAGGCGTTGTGTGCGACATCCCAAACCGCAGCGATGACCTTGGGATCGAACGGGGCCAACAAGCTCCGCAGCCCCATGGCGTTGGCGACGAAATTGCCATTGTGGTTTTGTACGCCCAACACGACACCGGCATCGCGCAGCATGGGCACAAGCGCTTGGTATCCCTGTTGAACGCGACGCTCGGTGGCGGTATAGCCATCCGGGCCGATCTGCACCATTACACGGATGACCGGAATACCCAGCTTGCCACAGGTCCGAATGGCTTCAGGCGTGGGGGTGGTGGCTACACTAAAGATGCCGACGCCGCAGTCGCGCAATTGTTGTTGCGCTACTGGTAGGTCGCGGGCAATGTTGGCGAGTTCAACTTGATAGCCAGGTCGGACCGGCAATTCGACACCCTCGAAGCCGAGACGATACACCATCTGACCCAACTCGGGCACAGAGGGTGTTTTCCAGGGTTTTGTAAAAACTGAAAATTGAATGGGCGTGGCCATAATTTCTCGATTGAATGATTTGTTGTTTACAGTCGGGTTGGATACAGCACTAACTCTGGCACATGCGCCCGTGGGGGCAACTTCATCACAAACATACACGCGGCCGCCACATCTTCGGGTTGCAGCGCCTTGGCCAGCATCTCTGGCGTGGGCGGTGTGGGGCGTTTGTAGACCAACGGCGTATCGGTCATACCAGGATAGATAACGCTGACGCGTATGCCGTGCTCTCGTTCCTCTTCCATGGTGGCGTGCGCCAACGCAGCGACGCCGGCTTTGCCGGCTTGATAGGCGATGCCAGAGCGATCTGGTTTCTTGGCGGCCGAGGATGCAATGTGAATCAGCAAGCCGTCTTTTTGCTGCCTAAAGATCGGGACAATCGCCTGCGTCAGGTGAAAGGCCGATTTCAGATTGGTATCCATCATCATGTCCCAACTTTCATCCGTGAGTTCGGCGATGGTGCGCTTTGGAATATTGACGCCGACGCAATTGATTAGCACATCAATACGCCCAAACGTCTTTAGGGCCATGGTAACAAGCTGCTCGGCATCGACTCTTTGGGTGGCATCGGTGGGCTGGGCGATAGCAGACCCGTTTGCCTGCATGATCTGTGCCGTTAATGAGGTGAGCGCATCGGCGTTGCGTGCAGCGACGACGACGGATGCGCCCGCTTCGGCCGCCGCCAACGCGGTGGCGCGCCCCATGCCACTGCTGGCACCGACAATGACGATGACCTTACCCGCAAGTTGATTCGACATCGTCAATACATCCCCTGGCCGCCGTTAATCTCGATGGTCTCGCCAGCAAGAAAGCTGGCGTGTGGCGATGCCAAAAACAACACGGCCCCTGCGACGTCCGCCGGTGTTCCTTCACGCCGCAGCGGAGTCTGGGCAACCGCCGATTGCCGCATCTCCGGTGTGCTGAAGCGATCATGGAACTGGGTGCCAATCAGGCCCGGGGCCACGCCATTGACGCGGATCCCTTGTGGGCCCAGCTCTTTGGCCAGCGCCTTTGTAAATGTGATGACTGCGCCCTTGGTGGCAGCATAGTGGGCCGCCCCCTGCCCGCCGCCATTATGAGCGGCCAGCGAACTCATGGTGATGATGCACCCACGTTTGGCCCGCTCCATGTGAGGGATGACAGCGCGACAGCATAGAAAGGTGCTGGTCAGATTGACTGCGAAGGCCTGATTCCAAAGATCGAGGGTGCAGTCTGCGACGCGTGAGCGCTGGAGCAAGCCACCCGAATTGGTCACCAGCACGTCGATTTTGCCAAAGCGCACTATTGTGGCGGCAACCACCCGGTCTACTTCGGACTCTTGTGTGAGGTCGGCCTGCAAGGCCAATACCTGACGCCCGGCTTTTTCGATGGCGGCTAGCGTGTTCTGCGCACCGTCTTGGCTGGTGAGATAGGTCAGGGCCACATCGGCGCCGTATTTGGCGAATGCCTCGCTGATCCCTTGGCCGATACCTGAAGCACCGCCTGTCACTAAAACAACCTGACCTTTGAATGCGAAATCCATATATTTGCTCTTTTACCGGTTCGTCCTGCGCTTCATATTATTCTTCATAAACCCAGCGTCGTCGCAGCAGCCAGTTGATAAATGTGAACACAAAAATACCGATGAACATGACCCAGGCGACCGACGAAGCATAGCCCATCCTGAGAAACAGGAAACCCTGCTGATATAGGAACATGGCAATGCTGATGGTGGAATCGGACGGCCCACCCTTGGTCATCACAAACATTTGTTCGAACACTTGCAGGCTTGAGATGATCGAGTTCACCACGACAAAGAAAATAGCAGGCGTGATGAGGGGCAATGTGATTCGTGCAAACACTTGCCACGGTCCGGCCCCATCAATCCGAGCCGCTTCTTGCAAGGGTGTGGGGACGCCTTGCAGGGCAGCCAAGATGATCACGGCATAATATCCCGCCCAGCGCCAGACCGACAAAATAACCAGTGAGAACAGCGCCAAGCGCGCATCACCTAACCAGGCTTGGGGTGGAATGCCCACCAAGCCCAGCACATAGTTGAGCACACCAAATCGCAAGTGGTAGATCCATGTCCAGATAAAAGATACCGAGATCATGTCGGTGATGATAGGCATAAAACACAACAGACGCACAACCGATGTGCCGCGCACTTTGCGATCGAACAGCAGGGCCAACCCTACGGCGGACACCAGTGCCAGGGGCACAAACATGGCGGTGAAGAGCAGGGTGTTGCCCGCAGCGCGCAAAAACACCTGATCTTTGAGCAATCGCAGGTAGTTGTCCACCCCGATGAAGCTCGGGGTCTTTAGGCCACCCCAATCGGTTAGGCTAATAATGAGTGAAAAGATAATCGGCCCGAGGGATAACAATACAAACCCAATCAGATTGGGTGCCAGAAATCCCAGCGCTACCCATGTCTCACGGCGGGCGTTGGTCATCCGGCGACGCGGTGATGAAGTAGGTCGACCAGCAGCAACATCTGTCATGTCAGCTCTATCCTTTCAGACCGGATGTGGCGATGCCCTGCAAGTAGTAACGTTGCAAGGACAGGAACAGGATGATGATAGGGAGCAACGCCATCACGGAACCGGCCATCAATTGCGGAAAATTGACGTAGCCTTGTTGCTGTTGAAGTGCAGCCAGACCGATTGGAACGGTTCGCATATCGCTGGAACGAGTAACAATCAAGGGCCATAAAAAACTGGTCCAACTCCCCATAAACGAAAGTAATCCGCAAGTGATCAATGCCGATTGAGCCAAAGGCATGATGATGGTCGCAAACGTGCGAATATAACCGGCGCCATCAATCCGAGCGGCATCTTCCAGTTCCTTGGGAATATTTAGCAGAAATTGACGCATCAGAAATGTCAGATAGGCGCTGAACAGTCCGGGGACGATGAATGCGAAATACGTATCGATCCAACCCAACCAACTCACCAGTACAAAGGATGGGATCAGCGTCACTTGGCTTGGGATCATCATCGTGGCCAAATAGAGTAGAAAGAGCTTGTCACGACCGGGGAAACGCAGCCGCGCGAAGGCATAAGCCCCCATCGATGCGGTGAGCAGCTGGCCCAACATCATCGTGGTCGACACGAACAAGCTGTTCAATATATAGCGGGCGAAGGGTTGTATGGTCAACGCGCCGATGTAAGAGGCAAGGGTGAATTCCGAAGGAATCCAGATTGGCGGAAACACCAGCGCTTCCTTCTCCAGCATGAGCGATGACCGGACCATCCAGACAAAGGGGAAACTAACCAGTACGCCCAACGCAATGAGCATGATCGTCAATGCGGTCTGCGATAGGGTCTGCAAGCGAGCGCGCCGAGCCCGATTGATTGTGCTGGCGGATGTCATCGTTACCATACTCGCTATTGACAGATGAGGCAGTTGAACACTGCCTCATCCGGTTTTGATCGATTGTATTACTTAATATCCAGCGTTACATTCTTCCATTTCTCTTCTACTGCGGCATTGGTTGTTGCCGCGACTTTGTCGAGTGCTGCGCGCACTTCACCCTGGCCAGAGAACACCGCCTCCATTTCGCGGGTGTAGGCATCATTAAATTCGAACATCGCCAACGACAGACGATCGTTGAATGACCAACCCAGTTGTTCGATAAAGACATTGGGATGGGCCGCGCGGCCTCCAGCTGAAAGATACGACGGCATCGCACTGGTACGGGCGGGAATGCCGCGGCCAGTTCGACCCACCATCGGTTCCAGTACATCCTTGCTGGTATAGGTCTTCACGAATTCCCAACCCTGCTGCGGGTGTTTGGTCGATGCGCTGACGCAGAAGCCCGAACCCCCGGTGACACTGCGCTTGTTGGTTCCGATCGGCAGATAACCAATCTCAAACGGGAAGCTGGCTGTCTTGTTCTTGTTCAGCAAATCCCATTGGCCATTGAACTCCATGGCCGCCAGCCCAGAAGCAAAGTAATCGACGGTTGACCCCTTTTGCTCCGCCACTGGGGGAGCAACTTTGTGCTTGACCAACAGATCAACCAACCATTGAATGCCTTTGGTCGCTTCATCCGAGTTAATCACGCACTTGCGCAATTGATCGTCAAAGATGCGTCCCCCATTGGTATAGATGAAGTTTGACGCCAGGTAGTTTGCATCCCACCCCATGGTCAAGCCCCATTGTTTGCCATCCGGCAGGGTCAGTTTCGTGGCCGCCGCGACAAAATCATCCAGCGACCAGGGTTTGCCCCCCTCGCCGGGCGGCTCAGCGACACCGGCTTTGGCGAATAGGTCTTTGTTGTAATAAATGCCATACGTGGAGTGATCGTAAGGGAACCCCCACCAGCGACCCCACAGCTTGAAGCCTTGGGCGATGCCCGGCGCAAAATCATCGACTTTGACCGAAGCAGATTCTTGCGCGATATAAGGATTCAAGTCCATCAATAATTTGCTGCTGGCCAACAGTGGTGTGTGATCGGTGCTGGCCATGATGATATCTGGCACATCGCCTGCGGCAGCTGAGGCCACAATTTTGACGGCGGTGTTGCCATAGTCGTTGTATTCCAGCTTTACATCAGTATCTGGAAAGGCGACCTTGGCCTTGTCCAGACCAATCTGCCATGCCCACATGTCACCGTCGTTGAACCAGTTTTGCATACGCAGGGTGACCTTTTCGTTGGCCGGTGCAGTCACTGGCTCGGCTGCCTTTGGAGCGGCAGCTGGCGCGGCCGGTGCAACGGGGCGACAGGCGGCCAGCGCCATCCCACCGGTTGCAAGAGCAGTCGCGCGCAAGAAATGACGTCTTGAAATCTTCGAATCCGTCCGAACTTGAGTCTTTCGAAACTTATCCATGGTTTTTTCCTCAACTTGGTAAAGGAGCTGACAGGGCGGGGACGATGACCCTACACGCAGTTGTGTAGATGTCTGACGATGAAGGTATAGCACCTTCAAATATCTTTGTCAATAACTCGAAGTAAGTTTTTTTGAATACTGCGGAATCCTGGCAACACGGGCAATAAGTGCAATATTTTGAAGATATTTCGTGCGCAAAAACGATCAAAACCGCGACAAACAATAATTATTGTGCGTTTCACAAATCAACTTATAAAGGGTTGTTGACAAATGTGGCTGGAAGTGACTATGATTCCAAGGACAAACGCGGCGACTGGGAGATATTGTGCGTTGTAGTCGTTTGTCCTGTTTGTGTATTGGCATTGAGCAGGCTAGACTAGCAACCTTAATTTTCAAACATATACGAGAGGGATCTTTGTCAACCATTGGACAACCAGAACTGTTGAAGGCGATCAACCGCTCACATGCATTTGAGGCACTGAAGCGAAGCCGAGTGATTTCACGTACGGAATTGGCGAAGCAAACCCAGCTGAGTCGCGCCACCATTAGCCTGCTGGCAGACGACTTATTGGAATCGAAATTGGCAGAAGAGGTGGGACATCGTGATTCCACAGGTGGTCGACCAGCCATGATGCTGCGGTTTAATCCAGAAGCAGCCTATTCGTTGGGTGCGCTTATGTACGATCGCAAATGGGTTATTGTGCTGACCGATCTCGATGCCAAAGTAATTCATCGGACGGAAGTCAGCATTGGCGATGACACCCCGCAGACAGCGGTGGCGATGCTGAAGTTGGGAGTTGACGCACTGGTCAATCAAAATGGGCGACAGCAAATACTGTCTGCTATCGGTGTTGGAACGCCTGGCTTGGTCGATATGCGAACGGGCGTGATCCAGAATGCCGTGGATATGGGGTGGTTTGAAGTGCCCTTCAAGGCCATGGTTGAAGAGGCTTTGAGTATTCAGACATTTGTCGCAAATCGCAGCAAGGTTGGCGCACTTGCCGAGTTGTGGCATGGCACATCAGCCAATCGCAATAACATCGTTTATATCTCAATCGGAACCGGCGTGGCAGCAGGGATTGTCGAGAAAGGCGAGTTGTATATTGGGTCAAACTCCAGTGCCGGTGAGCTGGGCCATATGACCGTTTTGCCAGATGGCCCGTTGTGTCGCTGCGGGAACCGCGGTTGCTTACAACAACTGGTGTCGGGGCCAGCCATTGTCAACATGACACGCGAACGCCTGCGTAGGGACGACACCAGTTTGCTAAACGCGATGCTTGCCAATAGTCCGGAGCGCCTAACCGTCCAAATGATCTTCCAGGCTGCGGAGCAAGGTGATCCACTCGCCGCCGGTGTTGTTGGTGACGCCGCCACTTACCTCGGGATAGCCATTGCCAATCTCATCAACTTACTCAATCCAGATCAGATCATCTTGGGTGGGCCGGTCGGTCAAGTGGGCGGCGTCTTGCTAAAGCCTATCCGCGAAGAGGTCCAGCGGCGTGCAATGGTGTATCCGTTGTCTGTGGCGACCATCAGAACCAGCACGCTTGGTCCCGACGCCGGTGCGATCGGCGCTTCGGTACTCGTGCTTCAGCGAACTTGCGATCTGATGTTTCCGCGCAGCATTCGCAATCGCAGCACACCGCAAATCAAAAGGAATTCTTAGAATCTAGCCTCACATGTTTAACGGACGAATCTTGCTCATGGCAATGTTGCTGATGTGCGCATACATTGGGTCGGCCAAGCCGACAGAAATATTTTATGGATTCCAGCTGCGCGCATAAAGTTTTGACTTTTTAGTTGCGCTCACTAAAATATCTTGACCACGAAGATCATGAATCAGTTTCGATCATATAGTTGTGGTGCTCGTTGTAATGATTAGGTTTATATGTGAGGAGGTGGTTCTTTAGACTATTCGCGCATTTTCATTTTCTTGATGGTCGATTTTTCGTAAGTCTAATATTGCACATCTTGTCCCGATTACCTCCGATTATTGATTTTGCTATGCGTTTGTGACTCGCGTACACACGTTTGGTTTTGTAATTGGAATCGCTCAGTCTTTTTGAGTTTCTATATTTGCAAGTAGTGGTCTGGCTAAACGACCTTCAGTTCAGCCTCCCAAGAAGGAGAAAGTCATGAAACCGTTGTTTCGTAATTCGCTCAGCCTGTTACTCGTAGCGGCATTTGCCGCAGCATGCGCAGGACAACCAGCCGCCGCACCAAAAGCGGCCGAAGCGCCAAAAGCTGTTGAGGCAACCAAAGCCGAAGCGCCCAAGGCCGAAGCGGCAAAGCCAACCGAGGCACCTAAGGCGGCCGAAGCCCCGGCCGCCGCCAATCCGATGGATTATCTGAATGCCTCACGCGAAGATACGATCATCTTTGATAAGCCCAACAAGCTGGAGACCTTTGACAATTGGAATCCCTATACGCCCGGTAGCTCTTTTGGCTGGGGCATGTCCCAGATCGGCATGGACGGTCTGATGTATCTCAACTATGGGGATGGCAAGTACTATATGTGGATGGCCGAGTCGGTTGACAGCAACCCCGAAGCCACCGTCTGGACACTCCACCTACGCAAAGGCATCACCTGGCAGGATGGCGTGCCGTTCAACGCCGATGACATTATCTTCACCACCGAGATGCAGATCAAGAACGATAAGTTGAGCAATCACTTTTACTGGAAAGAATGGCTCGACAAAATCGAAAAAGTAGACGACTACACGATTAAGTACACCCTCAAGAAGCCCAATGTGCGCTTCTCCGCGGAAAGAATCAGTGGTGGTGTAGGCCTGTTCCCCGATATCTTTGTTCCTAAGCATATTTGGGAGAAGGTGGAAGACCCATCCACATTCAAGAACTTCGATATTGCCAAGGGCTTACCCATGGGCACCGGCGCTTACATTATTGCTAAGGTCACCACCAACGAACTGATCATGGTTCGCAATGACAATTGGTGGGGTGCCAAGACCGGTCTGGCCAAGTTGCCCGAGCCCAAGAAGGTGGTCTACCGCTACGTCGGCACCGAGGAAGTCCGCACCCAGACCGCCATCGACAATGGCTTCGACAGCATGGAAGACATTACCGTCGGTGCGCTGGAGGCCATCCTGGCCCAGAACAACAAGTGGGAAGCTTGGTTTAAGGCCAAGCCGTATGCGGTGCCTGATCCTTGCGCCCGTATCATTGCCATCAACTCGGCCAAAAAGCCTTGGGATGACAAGGACATGCGCAAGGTGCTCAGCATGGCGATGGATCGCCAACAGATTGTCGATATCGCGTATGAAGGCTCCACCACATTGGCCGCCTTGTATTGGCCAAATTATCTCTCGATGAAGCCCTATACCGATTTGATCGACAAGGCCACCCACGATGCCATGCTCAAGCCCGATCTGGCCAAAGCCGAAGAGATTATGAAAGCCAAGGGCTACGCCAAGGGCGACAAGTATTGGGCAAAAGATGGTAAAGATATTACGATTGAAATTCAGGTACCTGAGGACTTCATCGAGTTGATCCGGGTTGGCGATGTGTATGTCGAGCAGTTGCAGAAGTTTGGCATCAACGCCAGCGAATCCAAGTTGGGCGCGGTCTTCTATGACAATGCCGCCAATGGCGACTATGAAGCCCAGAGCAATTGGTTCGCCTGTGGATCGGTCAATGAACCTTGGTCGACCCTGAATAACTTTGCCGGTGTGGCCGCCCCAATCGGCCAGCGGCCGAAAGGCCCGCCAATCGATAACCAGTTCCGCTGGAGCAACAAGCAATATACCGATTTGGTCGCACAGATTGGCACCACCAAGTTGGACGACCCCAAGTTGAATGATCTAACCAAGCAAGCTGTGGCGATCCTTTACGATGAGCTGCCGGCATTCCCATCGGCTCAATCGCGCAAGATTGTGCCCTTCAACAATACCTATTGGACCGGCTGGCCGACATCCGAGAAATATTACATGTTCCCGTGCGCCTGGTGCGGCATTTGGGCTGTCGCCATGACCAAGATCGAGAAAGCCAAGCCATAGATTGACCGTCACTTATGCTGGAGCCCAGTCCGTGACAAAAACTGGATTCCCGCCTGCGCGGGAATGACACTATTAACCTCGCAAACCCTGCCGGGTTTCGGAGACCTGGCAGGGTTAATGATGAATTCTTCGTTTCGCCAGTTCGGAAATTGCTTATGGGTGGTTTGACTCGCGGCTATGTTCTCCAACGCTTGCTCATGTGGGTTCTTACGATCTGGATCGGGGTCACCTTGACCTTTGCCATCCCCCGCATCAGCAAAAGCGACCCGACGACGGCCATGATCCTGCGCATGATGGGACTGCGCGGCTATGTGGAGAATGCAGATGAGATCATTGAAACGTATAAACAGAGTTTTGGCCTGAACGATCCCTGGCATGTCCAGTACATTCGCTACTTGGGTGGCGTGATTCGCTTCGATTATGGATTTTCCTTTGCCAAGTTTCCGACTGCAGCTTGGGACATCGTCACCCCATCCCTACCGTGGACGCTAGGCTTGCTCACGGTGGCGTCGGTGCTTTCTTTTATCATTGGAGTTACTGTCGGCGCGCTCATGGGATGGCGCAAAACGCCGAGTTGGCTGCAGCGGATCCTGCCGGTGACCCTAACCTTTACGTCAATTCCCTACTACATGTTTGGGATTCTGTTGATCTCCATTTTTGCGTTTAAGCTGCATTGGCTACCTGCCACTGGAGGCTATTCTCGAGATGTTGATCCAGGTTGGAACATCCCCTTTACCAAGAGTGTGCTCTCGCACGCGGTATTGCCACTGATCTCGATAGTTCTAACATCGATGGGTGGTTGGGCGCTGGGCATGCGCGGATTGATGATCGGTATCAATAACGAGGACTACTTATTGCTGGCACATGCCAAGGGGCTTTCACCAGCGCGGATATTCTTCCGCTATGGCATTCGCAACGCTATTCTGCCGGCGTTGACGGCTTTCGCCCTTGGTCTGGGTGCATTGATCGGTGGCTCGGCCTTAGTGGAGTACATTTTTGCTTACCCAGGAACGGGCTACTTTCTTTTTCGCGCCATCCAAGAACAAGATTACACGGTGATTCAGACGATCACGAATCTGATGATTGTGATCACCGCGAGTGGTGTCTTGATCATTGACTTGCTGTATCCCTTGATCGATCCACGAATTACCTTTAAGCGAAGCAGCACCTCATAACCAAGAGTTACATATTTATGGCCGTTGCGACAACTAATTCCAAAGCGCTGCCGACCCTTCGGCGCGCTAACCGCTGGGACTCACCCTGGCTGAACGCCAAGCTCATGACAGGTGGGTTTATCCTCCTGCTGATCCTGCTATTCGGATTACTCGGGCCGTTGTTCTGGGACACCGAGCTGGCCTTTACCGCATCCTCGCCGGTCAATTTGCCACCGGTCTGGGACAAAGGGGGCAAGCCTGACCATCCGCTAGGAACCGAGAGCAATGGCCGCGATATGTTGGCCCAATTGATCGTCGGCATCCCAGCCTCCTTAAAGGTGGGATTGGTGGCTGCCTCTATCGGTATGGGGGTCGGTATATTGCTCGGTTCGCTGGCCGGTTACATGGGCGGCTGGATCGATCACGTCATCCGCACACTCACCGACTCAGTGATCACGATTCCCAGTCTGATGGTACTGATCTCCATCGCAGCTTATGTCAAAATGACCGATACCACGGCCATGGCCTTGGTGCTGGCGTTGTTTGCCTGGCCGGGACCCACCCGCTTGATTCGCTCGCAGGTGTTGACGCTTCGCGAACGCGGCTATGTGCGTATGGCGCTCCTGTCCAATGTGCCTGCGCTAGAAATCATGCTGGTCGAGATGGCACCCAATATGTTGCCTTGGTTGGCAGCTTCACTGACCGGTGGCGTTTCCGGAGCAATTCTTGGGGCGGCAGGTCTAGAAGCGCTTGGTATCGGACCGACCCGAGTGCCTTCGCTAGGGTTAATCATCAACTATGCCCTGCGCAGCTCAGCGCTGGTGCGCGGTATGGTGTGGTGGTGGCTACCGCCGATCATCACATTGATCATTATTTTTACCGCGTTTTTCTTGATGACAATCGGCTTGGATGAGATTGCCAACCCACGCCTGCGGGGGACCAATGGTCGCTGATCAAAAAATTCTTGAAGTCAATGACCTCAACGTGCATTACTTTACCCCGAACGGAACGGTCATCGCGGCAAATGCAGTGAATCTGTATGTCAAGAAGGGTGAGATTGTGGGTTTGGTTGGCGAATCGGGCTGCGGAAAGACCACGGTCGCGATGTCCATCCTGCAGATGGTGAGCTCGCCGGGTCGGATTGTTTCTGGCGAGATCAAGATTGAGGGGCAGAATATCGTCGATATGCCCGAAAAGGAATTGCGCAAAATCCGTTGGCGCAAACTGGCACTCATCCCACAAGGCGCGATGAACTCGCTCAATCCGGTGACTCGAATCAGCGAGCAGATGGAAGATGCCATCTTGGCGCATGAGAAGATCAGTCGGGTTGCGCTCAGGGAGAAGGTGCTCAAGCTACTGAAAGATGTGGGCTTGCCCGAACGGGTCTATAACATGTATCCGCATGAGTTAAGTGGCGGCATGAAGCAGCGCGTGTGTATTGCGATGGCGGTCGCGCTCAACCCCGCCCTCATCATCGCCGATGAACCAACCAGCGCTTTGGACGTTGTGGTACAGCGCATCGTGGCACAAACCCTGTTGGACGTAAAAAACAGGCTCGGTGTGTCCATGATCATGATCGGCCACGACATGGGGCTGCTGGCGCAGATGGTGGATCGCGTCGCCGTCATGTATGCCGGCAACTTGGTTGAGGTTGGGCCGGTGGAATCGATTTTTGAACATCCATATCATCCCTATACCCAACTGCTAATCGATTCAATTCCCTCCACCAAACAGAAAAAGACGCTTAAGGTGACTGAAGGATTGACCCATGACTTGCGTAACCCGCCGGTGGGGTGTTGTTTTCAGTTCCGTTGCCCGTTTGTGCGTGATGCGTGCAAGGAAAAGCCGCCCGCATTCAAAGAGATGGCGCCAGATCATTTTGTTGCATGCATTCAATACTAGTCGATAAAAAGCAGAGTCACAGCCAATGGAACAAGCTGAACAACCGATCATATCCATTCAAAAAGCCACAAAGATATACGGCGGCGGATTCTTAAGTACATCTAAGCCGATGGTGGCGTTGGATGGGTTTTCGCTCGATATCTATGAATCGCAGGCCAAAATCGTCACTATCGCAGGTGAAAGTGGTAGCGGCAAGACCACCCTGGCAAATCTGGTGCTTGGTTTTACCCAACCAACTTCTGGGAAAATCGTCTACAAGGGTCAGAATGTCGCCATGATGAACCGTCAGCAACGCCGGATGTATCGTAAGGAAGTCCAGGCTATTTTTCAGGATCCCTATGAGGTCTACAACCCATTCTTTCGGGTGTCGCATATCTTCAATATGGTGGTCCGTCACTTCAACCTGACAAAAAACAGGGATGAGGCGCAGCATTTGATCGAGGATGCATTAAATGTGGTGGGATTGCGGGGAAGCGAGATTCTGGAGAAATACCCACACCAGCTTTCGGGGGGCCAGCGCCAGCGCATTATGGTGGCGCGCGCGTATATGCTGCGCCCACGCTTGATCGTGGCTGACGAACCCGTCTCAGCAGTCGATGCCTCGTTACGCGCTATGATTCTGGACATCATGTTAAAGCTGCGCGACCAGCACAAGATTTCGTTTCTATATATCACGCATGATCTGTCCACGGCCTACCAGATCAGCGACAAAATGTATGTGCTATTCCAAGGCACCACCGTAGAGCACGGCAACGCTGGCCGAATCATTGAAGATCCGCAACATCCGTATGTGCAACAGTTGATCGAATCGATCCCAGTCCCGGACCCGAAGATCAAATGGAACACCAACATTTCCCTACCATCTGAGGAAGTGATGCGAATGAAGAGTAGCGTAGGTTGTCGCTTTTACCACCGTTGCCCGGTGCACATGGATGTCTGTACCAGTGCATTTCCACCGGATATAAAAATTGAAGATGACCACCAAGTGGCATGCTATTTATATGAAGAGGCAAAACAGTAATGTGTTCGGTAATTTCTACGACCAGCAATAGGCTATTTTCTAGCTTAAAAGGAGCAAATGATGTTGTCACACAAACAAGTTGAGTTTTACAATGAGAATGGGTATCTCCATGTGCCGCAGGTATTCACCCCTGAGGAGACCGAAGAACTCTCCCAGGAAATGAACCGCCTAATGCGCGAATGGGCCACCACCAACCAGGGCTGGACCGGCCCGTGGCGCCGCGCCTATATGGACGCCGCCACCGAAGCTAAATCAAAGCTCACCGCAATGCACGATCTGTATTTCTACTCGGCTGCCTGGATGCGCGCTGTAACACACTCTCGGGTAGCCGCGATTATGAGTTCGCTGCTCGGCCCCAATGTTGAGCTGCATCACTCTACTATGCATGTCAAACCGCCGTCCACTGGCCATCCATTTCCGATGCATCAGGACAACCCGTTTTACACGCACGAGAACGGCAACTACATAGACATGCTGGTGCACCTGGACGATACCTGCCACGAGAATGGCGAGATTCGCTTTCTGGCCGGGTCACACAAACTTGGCGCGCTCAAACATGTAACCGAGACCGAAAAGGGGCCATGCACGCCCCACCTGCCCTTTGAGCAATACTCGTTAGAGAGCACGGTTCCGGTGCCGGCGAAAAAGGGTGATCTGGTGTTGTTCTGCATTCACACTATTCACGGCTCGTATATTAACCAGACCGACAAGCCGCGCCGGCTGGTACGGGTAGGCTATCGCGACCCGGCCAACAAGCAGGTGTTTGGGCAGAGCATGGGGCGCCCCGGTCTGATGATTTGCGGGGGCCGCACCCGGCTCGAAGGCCAGGAGCTGTTCTCAAATGAAGGGCCAATAATCAACCCGGTGAACACGTTTGCAGTGGGCTGATCCCATGATCCACCTCAGGATATTCAGAATCTCCATCAACAGACTTTCCCGTGCTTCGCCGCTGGCCCGTGCGCAATAGGGTTTGGTCCCATCCAGCGGTGGTCGGCGGGTTCGGCGGCAGATTGATACCTTGAGTCTGAAGACAAACGAATGGTGTTGCTTTGATTATCCAGGCTGCAATGCACGGTGTAGACGCTGAAGATCAAGACATCGCCCGCTTTGAAGTTTGCGGTGAGCCAGCGTCCGCCTAGGCGGTCACGCAGTTTCACAGGGTTCCAACTCAGTGCACCACCATCAGCTATGTTGCCGCCGCCACCCATTTTGGCAAAGCCTGTTTCGCGGCGGTTCGCGCAAAACGTGTCCACGTCTTCGCTGCCATAACCGTTATTTAGCCGCTCATGTAAATGGCTGTGCTCAAGGACAAGCAACCCGCCCGTTTCGATTGGGATGTCGCCCACTGGTGTCCACGCGGTATACAGGCGTTTGGTACCGCGCCCCATATATACAATGTCCATGTGTGGCGGTGTGCCCCTGCCCGGGGCCACGGCGCGAAACCAGGTATAGTCGAAATGCAATGCTGGGCCACCGATCAGCGTCTGGAAGAACGCCATCATTGGCCCGTCATATAAAACGCTCATGAGCGGAGCATTGTCCTGAGCCAATTCCGCCAAAAAAGCGCAATCTGCGTCTTCGCGAGCCACGCAGTCCATCAAGTCATGGCGCGTGTCCAGCAAATTGCGTTCGGCCAAGCGCTCGGCACATATACGCCGTGCGCACAGCACGTCCTTGCGGTTTAACAGCCCTGGCAAGAAAAGATAGCCCTCAGCTGACATGCGTTCATTCAACGCGCTGGCGTTATCGATGAGGTAAGTTGAGCTTTCTAGAAAGCCAAACTTGTGGGGCGCAGTATCAAGCGCCAACTGGTTAGACGTTAATTTTGGTAGTGTTTGGATCATTGTGCTCCTTATCGATTTTGATTAGTTCCCTTTTGCTCATTATCGCCCCGAATAACGCTTTCAAACAACTGCCGTAAACTAGCAAAGAATTCTTAGAATCTAGCCTCATATGTTTAACGGACGAACCTTGCTCATTGCAATGTTGCTGATGTGCGCATGCATTGGACCGGCCAAGCCTGTAGTTCCGCCGGGGCCGGTGATCAAGGTCGGGCAGACCGAGTCATTTGGCGCTGTCCTGGTCGCCGAAAATGGCATGACGCTCTATATGTATGACCGCGATGCTGACGGTGTCAGCGTGTGCTACGACGAGTGTGCGCAACTGTGGCCTCCCTTGTTGTCTGAGGGGGCACCCGTCGCGGCGACTGGCGTGCAAGCCGATTTGCTCGGCACCACCCGCCGCAACGATGGCAAACTGCAAGTCACTTACAACAAGATGCCGCTTTATTTCTGGATCCGCGATCGTAAACTCGGCGATGTGACCGGTCAGCGCGTCGCCTATATCTGGTTTGTGGTCACGCCGGAAGGTAACGTGGTGCACTGAGGTGAGGGGCGTGCTAAGTCTAATATGGATTCGACGGCATCATCTCCCACCCAGTCAAGCGATGCACCCGCGCCGCGCCCCCTTCGCTAAACAATTTCACATGGATGCTCTCTGCGTTTGAAGGGTAAATACGCCGCAGCGCGGCTTGCCGATCATTGGCAAACACTTCGACCACCGACTTATCAATCAGCACGCGCAAATGCAGCAACTCGGAGCCAGCCAATTGAAACGGCCCAGCCTCTACCGTCTTGAGTCCCATGCCTTGGCTGGACGAGCGCGTGGTATCGATAAAGAGCTTTTGCGCAACCCGGTCATAGCCCACTACAGTCTCCTCGCTGCCATCGGGTGCGCAACAAACCTTGACCCCGCAGCGAGTCGCGCCATACGGCTCCAGCACCAACTCCAGGTCAAGCGTGTTGCCCCTGATATTGTCGATTGTTTGCTCGGCATCCGGCAGCACTTGGAGATGGCTGTGACTGCGTTCGTTGTAGCGCAGTTGCTTCAACTCTTCGACTGGCCGCATCCGCAGTCGATGATCGGCCCCTAGCCACAACTCGCGCGGTAGGCCAAACACCCCCGACCAACCGCTGGCCTGACGGGTCGCGTCATCCCATTGGTCAAAGATCCAGGCCCACATGATGCGACGGCCCTGCGGATCCAGCATGCTCTCCGGGGCAAAGTAGGTGTTGTCGGCCCAACTCATCTGCTCATGCAATTCCGGGTAGAACTGTTCGTTGCGCCACTCGCCCACATAGTAGCGGCAGCCCAACTCGTGGCTGATGCCCATCAACACCCACTTGTCGCCCAGCTGAAAGAAGTCGGGGCAAGACACATCCTCGCGCAGACTCACGCCCTCAATGCCATGCGCGAATAGGTCACCGACGTATTGCCATTGATCCAATTCATTGGCCTTGAAAATGGCCGGACGCTTGCCACCAAAGATGGCATAGTAGGCGTCCCCTTCCAGCCAACCATGTGGGTCCCAGGAGGCATACGGCAGTTGCGCGGATTCACGCCAAGCCTCTTTGCTCTCCACCGGAATAATCGGATTGCTGGGCAGCTTGTGCCAAGTGTCAAGTTGGGCATCGTTACTAGTGGCAATGCAATTGCCAACCTTGACCCCGTGGTAGAGCATGGTCGCCTGGCCGCGTTTATTGATGAAGCAATTGCCGCTGAAGATGCCCTCTTCCGGGCTGTCGGGCGTTGGAAACAAACAGGGCGGATGATGCCGCCAGTGCAGCAAGTCCAGGCTGGAGACATGCCCCCAATAGTGCACACCTTTATCTTGGTAAATGTAGCCCAAGTGATAGCGACCATTCCAAAACACTGCGCCGTTGGGGTCCGCCGGCATGGCGTAATCCTCCGGCACAACAAAATGATAGGTCGGGCGATATGGGTCTTTGAGCAGGTGCAGACGCAGGTTGCGCGCGTTAAGAATCATTTCCTCGGTAATCATAAAATTCTCTTTTTGTTATTCGCTGTAATCCCAGCCAACTCGGACTGGGTAGAAATCGCTATATAGGCCATCACGACCGACCGCCCACACATAGATAAACTCATTCTCCTGAATCGCCGCCCGCGCCCCGGGTTTGACCTCGGCCACCCAGCACGTCAGCGCAGGGTCGTGGTCGAGGGCAATCATGCCCATCCAAGGAAAGCCGGAGTGGGTGTAAACCACCTGTTGTAAATCATCTGGTGGCTGATCGACATGGACGCACAATCGGGTAGATTGGGTAAGCGTCACATTCCCGCTCACATATGCGCTGGTGATTTTCGGCGGTGTGCCACCCCTAGCATAGCGCGGCAGTCCTGGCGGTATTAGCGAGCGGGTGTAGACGACGCGCCCTTCGGTTTCCAGCCCGTCGAATGGTTCTACAAACCCATCGTCTGTCAGTGCGCCATTGGGGTAGATCAAAAACGGCCCCATGAAGTCATTCTGCCCCAGGTTGCGCAGGATAAGATCCAGGATATTGCCAGCCGCTGGCGCCAAGTCATAGTGCACCCAATCGGTCAGGTCCAAATAGAAGCTATTGCCGTTGGCATCGAGTTTGAGCGCGCGCCCAACATCCCTGCCGTTAACCGCAACGCTGAGCGAGAAATCAGCTGCAAAGCTGAGAGCGCCAGCTTTTTGCAGGGTGAAGGGAATCACCAACCACAGTCGCTCCGGGCGGCTGCCGATGAAATTGTGGTAGCTGTAGCTGGTTTCATCGCTCGCTTGCCAGCCCACGATCTTGGCACCCATCTCGGCATAGTTCTTGGGTTTGGCGCGTTCTAAATGATCAACGATGGCCGGATTGAGGTGAAAGGTTGTGCTGATCGTCAGCACCGCCTGTGGCGCATGGTAAGGGAAATAAAAGCGGGTGCCCTGCGCTGTGGTCCAGTCATCCAATTCGCGCGGGTAGCCCGCATTGGCATGATCCTTCACCATTATCGGCTCGGTTTCGTCGGAAGTAACGCCATCATCGGTCACGCGGCGCAGCTCCAACAATTCGCAACTATTCGCGGGCAGAGTCAAACTCGCCTTGTCGCCCAGCCCAAAGACCCTTTGCCCGTGGTTGTCGCGCACCGGGCGACCTTCAGCTGGATAAATCTCCACAAATTCATATATCCCCGATTGGTGCAAATTAATCTCATCCCCCACTTCAAACCTAATCATCGTCGAGCGCGGGTTGCCGTTGAACAGAAATACAAATCCATGATCGCATTTGATCCGGGCATAGCCATCGATGCAGCCCGGCTGCACCTGCTCGCCAAACGGCTCGGTGTATTGCACATAGTCAAAATGCGCTTTGGCCCATTGTGTCCACTTCCGATAAAACGCCGCATAGCCCGGCACCAGATCGCTTTCCACTGGCAAAATAGCGGGCATGACCGAACCGCTGACCGCCAAGGCAGACATGAGGCTGTAGCGCCAACCGTAGAAATCCCAAGCCTTGATCAGCTCGCGATCAAACTCGCCTTCGCTCATGCGGTGCACCAAGGCGTGGCCGATTACGGTAGGCAGAAAGCGAAAGCGCATCGACCAATAGTTCTGGAAGCGCAACCCATCGGCGTTCTGACGATCATCGCTAATCTGGGTATGATGGGTGCAGACAATGGCGGTTTGCTCGTTATAGACCTCGTGCTGGTCGGTATGCTTCAATCCCCACAGCCCAAAGTGTTTGGTGCCGTAGAAACCTTGAATAAATAGCCCGGAGTTGCTTTCTTTCAGGCGTCGGGTTAATTCGATGCAGCGCCGCCAGCCTTTATACGCGCCTTTGCCAGCAACATGCCCATGCGACTCGTCGTGGCAGTTCATGGCCGAACCCAGACTGGGGTCCCAACTCCAGTTGCGCAGCTTGTATTGCTTGATGGTGTTGTCGTGCACCTGAAACCACCACTCGTAGAAGTCATCGCACCCGATACAGTTGTCGGGTGCGCGCCGACCGGCGGCATCCTGCTTCTTCCAACCGGTTTCTTCAGGGCGGAAGGGCAGGCCAGCGGGGTTGCCCTCTTGGCCGTGGCCGCCGGCGATGCCCAGATAGAAACCGTAGCCAATGCCCTTCGCCTCAGCGTAGTCGGCAATTTGACGGGCCATCGCGCCTTTGTCATCGGGCAGCACATTCCAGTACGGGGTACTCGCATCCGGTTTGCGATGGCGATGCAGCGGCTTGAAGATGAACATATCACCGCCAATATCGGCAAAGGCATCAATGGTTTTCTCGAAATACCACTGATCCTGTGCGCTGCTCGGCAGTTGCGGCAGCGGATGAAAAAAGTGATAGTTGATGTTGAGGAAAGTCTGCTGTTCAGGTTGCAGATAATCCAAGGCAAAGGCGCGCATAGCGCGGCTCTCGTTGCGGTCAATCGGAATATACGCCGAGCCATTGGGATATCGAAAAGGGCGGGCGCTGTCTTCGAGCATGACCCCCGACTTCTTGTAGATCCCGATAAATTGCGCTTCGCTCTCATAGTCCTCACCCGCTTGCAGGATCAAGCCCGGCTCATAACTGAGCGCCACGCCTTGTTCACTGAGTGCAGACTGATAAAAAGGGTTTTCAATGCCGGTAAAGAGGCCACCGTGGGTATAGCGGATGAACTCGACGGTCGGCGCCATCCAGAAAGTCAGATAGTGGATGGCTTCGTCGGCGGGCTGGTGGAAGATAGTCTGGCCCAGCGTCAACTTCAGCAACCGCAGCGGTGTCTGGTGGGTGATCTTCACGCTGCGGCGCACAAAACCATTTTCGGCAGCGAGTCGGTAGGTGAGTTCTAGGCATAATTGCGCAAACTCAAAGTGAAATATCAGGTTCTCTTGCGTCTGCGATACACGGACTGGCTGGGTGGCTTCATTGGTGACGCGCCCTTGATCGGTCTCTAGAATAAAGGCATCCGCCGCAATGTGGTACGTTTCGTTCGCCAGATGGTTCTCGACCATCAGCAGGCTGCCGGTGGGAGAAACGGTGACAGTCAGTTTAGGATTAGTAAGTTGGTGCATCAAGTTCCCAAAAAATTGTTGGGTCGCACATAGCGCCCCAAATCGCGCAGGGCGATCACGGTGCAGCCACGTTCATGCAGGTATTGCACATAGCGGGCAAACGCTTCTGGCTCGGTGTGCACCCATGAATGATCCAGATCGGGCACACCGTGAAAAGTCAGCACGGCAATTTTGCCATCACTGGCTTGTTCAACAGCCCAAACCAGATCGGCCAAGCCCCAGTTGGGGCCTGCCGCGCCCGTCGTTGGGACAAGCAGCGGTTGATGGTGCTGCGGGTCATAGGCCGGTCCGCGACCGCCCTCGCGCTGGTAGGGGTATTCGGGCATAGTGCCACAGCGGGCAAACTGAAAACCATATTCGGCGATCACCTGAACGGCTTCTGGGCTGGTCTGGTAGCCTGGGTAGCAGAAGGTGGTGGGGTATGGGATGCCATGTTCGGCGCAGCGCTGATCAATGTGCTCCAGGTCGGCACGTAATTCGGCCGGCGTCTGGGCCGCAACATTTTTGTGCTGGCGGGTGTGGTTGCCAATTTCAAAGCCGAGGTCATGCAACGCCCGCACCTCCGCCCATGTCATATAGCGCTCCTTGTCCTCCAGAAAGCGCAGCCCTTCGGTAATATAGAACGTTGCGCCAAATCCATAGCGCTGGAGCAACGGCGCGGCAAAGGTGAACTGTGACTTGACGCCATCGTCAAAGGTCATCACCACGAGCTTA
Source organism: Chloroflexota bacterium (assembly GCA_031392845.1). Classification (GTDB taxonomy): domain Bacteria; phylum Chloroflexota; class Anaerolineae; order J036; family Brachytrichaceae; genus JANMVQ01. The sequence goes on along the minus strand of JANMVQ010000365.1, from coordinate 21,624 downwards.
TCCGACACAGGGCTGTCAGGATTCAATAAGAAAGTGCTTGCTTGCATGTTGCCTTAACCCTCAATCGTAGTTGGACGGCTTATGCTCGCCCAACAATCGTCGTTGGCGCGGCGTGGCTTGCGCCAAGATCGCCTCGTCAAACTGAAAGCGGTTAAGATACGGCGGGAATTTCTGAGTGATCATGCGCTGGGCATAGTGCACTTGCAACAGATAGCGCACCCGTTGGCTGCGGTTGGCCGTGCCGCGGTGCCAGACTTCCGAACGGAAGATAACCACATCACCGGCCTTGCACAGAATATTCTTGGGGCCGACGCCTTGATACGCTGTATCGCCGTTCGGCGCACGCCCAGCCTTATGGCTGCCGGGGATAAACTGGGTCGGGCCAAGTGCCTCGTCAAGATCGTCCAAATAGAAATGGGCGGTAGAGATATAGATGGGGATTTTTACGCCAGGCAGGCGCATTACCTCGGGCGGCAGTGTGATGGGCTGCCAATCGGCGTGCAGCTGTTGGTCGGGACGACCGGGGCCGGTCATCCAGGCGGTCATGCCGATAATGTGACAATCGTTGCCATGAATGGCCTCAGCGATCTCGATCACGCCGGGCCAGTCCACATAGGGCAGAAAGACCGGATCGCGGTTAAAGGCATTGTTGATGCTTTTGTTGAGGAAGCCGCCAGTAGTGTCATCGTGATCGTAGCTGGCTGGAATGGCAGTCAAGCGATCCATGGCCGCGCGCAGCTCCGCGATTTCTGTGGTGCTGAGCAGGCCCGGCAAAAAGGCATAGCCATCCTCTTCCATGGCCTGCACTTGCCCGGCGAGTGTCGGATAGGCAATCAACGACAGGGCATTGTTCATACTGGATGGTCATTTAAGCTGCATACAAATTACTGAAGCAGTTAACTATATCCATATTTCCCCCGCGCACAAAGACCGGAATCTGCTCCAGCGGCGCATCGACCACGATACGCTGACCACCAGCAAATTTGACGCCGCTCCATGCATGGGTCCAGTCAGCGCCGGCTGGCAGGTAAACTTCCCGGCTGCGGGCCTGGTAGCGTGTGATCGGCGCGACCAAGAGATCGGGGCCGAAGAGGAATTGGTCTTCTATTTCTGCTGCTTGAGCATCTTCGGCAAAATCAAAAAAGAGTGGGCGCATGGGCGGTAATCCCTTCTGCGAGGCCAGCTTCATCTGTTGCATGATATACGGGCGCAGACGTTCACGCAGAAAGATGGCCGCGCGAATATGGCGATAAGCATCGCCGCCAATCGTCCATGCCTCATTGTTCTTCCGGTGGCCGTGGGTGCGAAAGACCGGGGTGAAGACCCCGTATTGATACCAACGCACCATTAGCTCGTGAAAGTGATCGCTTTGATTGTCATGCGTGACAAAACCACCGATCTCACTAGCGCCCCAAGGAATGCCGCTCATGGCAAGATTCAACCCGGCTTTCATGTATTCCTCAAAATGCTCGAAGGAAGACATGATGTCATGGGCCGCCGGTGCCGCGCCATAGCGTTGTGAGCCCGCCCAAGAATTGCGACAGATGGTCACTACTTCATTTTCGCCAGAAGCAATTAGTCCGTCATAAATGTTCTTCTGATGGGCCACTGGAAAGTAGCCGTGAGCTTCTTTGGCCGGGCCGATGTGATACAGCACCTGGTCATAGTCTTGAATCTCATGAAAGTCATCACATGGGTCGAGCCAGAAAGTGCGAATGCCCAAATCAAAATAGTTTTTCTTCCACTGGCTCCACAAATATTTGGCTGCGGCCGGATTGGTTGGGTCGTATTGGTAGCGCGGCCCACGAAAATCCACCAAATCATGTTTCTCGTCAATCGAGCCGGTAAATAGGCCTTTCGCCTTCATCGGCGCAAAGTTGTCACTTCTTTCATCGACCAGAATCCAAGGCGAGATCATAATGCGGATGCCCAGTTCATTCATCTCGCGCACCATTGCTGGCGGATCGGGCCAAAACTCTGGATCAAGCGTCCAATCGCCATCATATTTCCAATGCAGAAAATCAATCACCAGCACCGAGACCGGTAGGGCCAGGCGTTTGAACTCGCGGGCGACAGCGAGAAATTCTTCCTGTGTTTCGTAGCGCAATTTGCACTGCCACAAGCCAGAGGCCCAGTATGGGAATTCCGGCGCATGGCCGGTTGCGCCAGCATAGTGCTCCATGATCTCGGCGTACGAATCACCGGCGGTGATGTAGTAATCCACTTGTCGACAGCCATAGGAGACCCAGCGCGTCATGTTGTTGCCTAACTCGACTCGACCCAACGACGGATTATTCCAGAGAAAGCCGTAGCCTTCACTGGAGACCAGAAAGGGCACGATATGTTTGACATGCCGCTGATAAAGGTCAATTACGCTGCCTTTTAAGTTCACCCGGCCGGTCGAATTCAGCCCCATGCCGTAGAAGCGTTCGCCGTTGCGTGCCGCAAAATGCACTTCCGTGTGTGCAAGACCATCTGGGGACGGCTTAAATATACGCGTGCCTGGGTTGTGGGCATGCACGACATAGTCTTGTTCGCGCAGAATCGAGATGGCCTGATCGTCGCTGTGGCGGAAGAATTGCAAGTGCCCTTTTTGGGTAAAAATATCCTGTATTTGGGCCGAAACCTTGCCGTTGCGGATCATCGCCACGTTCTCGGTGATTTTGATGGTTGCCTGGCCCGTCACCGGTTCGGTCAGCGCCCAAACTGTGTCGAGGATCTCTGACGCGGTGGTTACACGGACGCGCAAGCCATCTTGCCCCCACGGTTCGATCACCAGTGTCTCGTTGCCCAGCTTGTGAACAAGCTTGTTATTGATTTGTGTAGCTCGCTGTTGTAGATCGCTCATATTGATTATCTCCATAAAGCTGCGGCCTAACCTTTTAGTCCAGTGAGCACGATGCCTTGCACGAAGTAACGTTGGGCCAGAAAGAAAAGCACGAGTAATGGGAGTGTCATCGTGACTGAAGCCGCCATGAGTAATTCCCAGCGGGTTTGCAAAAGCGCCCCACGGAAGAGAGCCAAACCCATAGATACGGTGTACTTGTCGGCCGTATTCAGATACAGCAACGGTCCCATAAAGTCATTCCATGCGTTTAGAAACGTGAAGATCGCTACAGTCATCAGCGCCGGTTGCGCCAATGGCATAAAAATCTTGGAATAAATGCCGAATTCACCGCATCCATCAATTCGCGCGGCATCGGCGAGCTCTTCGGGGAGGGTGCGAAAGAACTGGGTGAGCAAAAAGATATTGAAAGCGCCGCCGCCAAAAAATATAGGAATGATGAACGGGAGATAGGTGTCAATCCAACCCAGTTTGCTGAAGATGACAAATGAGGGCACCATCAGTACAATACCCGGAAGCATCATGGTCCCAAGCACGACACTAAACCAAAAATCACGCCCTGGGAAGCGAATCCGGGAGAAACCATAGGCACATAAGGAGGATGCCCCGACCACTGCGATTTCGTTCAAGATCACAATGAACAGGGTATTCCGAATATATAAGCTAAATGGCTTGACGGTAAAAACGTCGAGGTAGTTTTGAAAAAGAGGCGGGTTCGGCAACCATTTGGGTGGATAAGCAAAAACTTCCGATTGGTCCTTCAGCGAGCTGGTGATCATCCAGAGAAAAGGCGCAGTAAAAGCCAATGCGCCCAAAATAAGCAACAGCCAGACCAATGCTCTTTCCAAACGCCGTATAGACACATACTGCGATTGGGTTCGGCGCCCCACCCACTGCGGTGATGCAATGTCATTATTCATAGTGAACTGATCGGTTAAAGTTTTTGAAGATCAGTGTGACAAAGAACAAGATGATCAGAAACAGAACCCATGCAAGTGCCGAAGCCTGACCCATTTTTAGGTAAGTAAATCCGGTTCGATAAATGTGCATCACATAGAAGAGCGTTGCATTGTTTGGACCACCGCCCGTGATGAGGTAGCCGGCGGCAAAGACTTGGAAAGAGCCAATAACGCCCATGATGAGGCTAAAGAAAATCACGGGGGACATCAGCGGAATCGTGATATGCCGCAATTTTGTCCAACGTCCGGCTCCATCTATTTCAGCCGCTTCGTAATACACATCTGGAACACCCTGCAATCCTGCCAGAAAGACCACCACCGAACTCCCTATGCTCCACAAGCTGACAAAGATCAGCGACGGCAATGCTAGTTTAGGGTCTATCAACCAACGGACTTTGGTGAACCCGAGGCCCCTGATGAGCAGGTTTAGCAGGCCAAAATCAGTATTTAGCATCCAGGCCCACAAAACAGCATTCGCAACTGCAGGCACAAGCACCGGGAGATAGAAAAGCGTCCGAAAAACGGCCATACCCCGTACCCGTGTATTCAAGAGCAACGCTAGGCCAAACGAAAGCACCATCCCAAGGGGCACTGAGACAAATGAGTAAATAGCGGTGACTTTCAGAGATTGCCAGAACAGGTCATCCCCGAACATCGTCGTAAAATTTTCAAGAAAGACAAAGCGGGCTGGGCTAATAATATTCCAGTCTTGGAAAGCCATCCAGGCTGAAACAGTGACAGGAATAACAAACCAAAGGAAAAACCCTAGAATGAATGGCAGAATAAAAAGATAGCCATATAGGGTCTTGCGGGCAGCATTTGTCCGTGGCTTAAAGTATCTTATCCATCGCATTGGACTTTGCATTGTTACACACCTATGGCAAATTCCCAAATTGCATACGCCACATGACACATGCACATCATTGGCCACACCCTCCGAGGCCTTTGGCATAGCCAAAGTCAAAGACCATGTACTACGACTACGCCTCGGAGGTTAAGCGATAACCTTTTATGCGTTTGCTTTTGTCAAAACGTCGTTCGCTTTCCCAATAAAACCTTTCACAGCTTCTTGAGCGGTGGTAGTGCCATTCCAAACGCTCTCCAGCCCAGAGCTAACGATTTTGTCTGCCTCGGGGAAACCAGGCGGACAGACCATGGCCTTTGTGTTGTTGCGCACAAACTTGTCCACCAACTCGTAATAACCTGGCGGATGTATGCCTTCAGTGCCGCTCTTACGATCAATGATCCAGCTTTTCAAGCCTTCTGGTTTCATCAAGGCAGTCTGATTCGGCCACCACAACCCGATCTTCAAGAACGTGCTCTGGTAGGTTGGGTCACCCGTCATGCGCACCCATTTATAAGCGGCATCCGGATATTTTGTCGCTTTCATAGCTGCACGAACATCTGCCACAACTGCAGCCGCACTCTGCTTCATCTTGGGCGGCACGGCAACACCCAACGTGGCCTTGATCTTGTGCGTCCACGCTAGAACATAGGTACCATTAATCGACATGGCTAGCTTGCGGTTATCCAGCATCTGGTCAAAGCTCATGCCCAAATCCTTGAAGTTCGCCGCAAGCGGTGCGACATGATGTTTGTGCATCAAGTCGGCCACGTTTTGAAATGCTTCCACCGCTGCTGGATTGTCGTACTGAAATTTGTTGGTCGTACTATCGAGGGCATCAACCCCATTCATCAGCGGCATTGACTGCTGAAAGTGCCCGCCTGTTTCGTAACTGACGCCCCATTGCACAATATCCGTGGCATCAAAACCAGCGTCATCCGGATGCTTACCCTTACTGTCTTTGGTGAACTGTTTGGCCACTTCGACAAAATGATCCCATGACCAGGCTTTGGCTGGATCGGTGCTGGGTGGTTCAATGCCGGCCTCTTTGAACATATCGGCGTTGTAGAACAAATGCTGTCCAACCCAACACACGCCAATTCCATGCCACCGACCGTTATAGGCCGAGCGGCTATCCTCCTGCGGCTGCAGGAAATAGGTCTTGGTATCCATTGTTTTATCAGCTTTCAATTGATCGTCGATATCCAGCATCAAACCTTGCTTACAAAAGGTTTTATAAAAATCCTGTGGGGTGAACAACGTATCAGGGGGCGTTCCAGCCGCGATCATTGACATCAACTTCGGCATGTAATCCTCGGGAGTATGTTGCCAGGCCACTTTGACCTCCGGATTCAGCTCTTCAAACCGCTTAATCATATCGAGAACAGCTTGGCTCTCTTCCGGTCCACCCCACCCCATGAAACTGATGTTGGCTTTTTCTGCTCCGACTGGTTTGCCCGAAGGCGCATCCTTAGCGTCTGGAGCCTTTGCGGGTGCAGGTGGTGCGCACGCGGTTAGGGCGGCTGCCACACCAGTCAAACCGGCGAAGCGCACGAAGTTGCGTCGAGAAATTGCTTTAGATTGCATTTTTCCTCCGAAATATGGAATAACTAAGAACTTGGTTTACATCCTGGTAACTCACCACATTAGGCGCAAATCGTAATTTCGTAAAACGCCTATTATTGGCAAGTGCGTGGAGTGTAATAAAGCGCCACCCACAAAACAAGATAGGGTGCGACCCAGTTGTGCCATTTTGTGACAGGTTTCTCACATGGATAAGCATATATCCTTTTATGCCAGATGAGTAGAATGAGTCGGTACACATGATTCAGAAGTCAGAGTTGGTGACGTTACTTTCGGATGCTTATAGGCATCTGTATGATCTCGTCTACCTTGGCAATTGCCCCGCGGCGGACCTATTCTTTTCCGATCTCACGCTGCGGCGCAAGGACAAAGCCTGGCAGCTTCAACACATACTATTGGATGCAATTGAAGCGTTGAATTCAATCCCCAATGCACCTGTATTCTCACGTGCCTGGCGTCGCTATCGTTTGATGGTGATGCACTATGTTGACGGCACCGACCCCAAGACCATTGCTGAACAACTCAATATTAGTCGCCGACATTACTATCGTGAACATGATCATGCGATTGAAAGTATTGCCGAAGCGCTTTTGCAGCGCCTAGTAGATGTTGCACCGCCAGCTATTACGAATTTGCAATTGATCGATCAATCCAGCCAGCAAACCACACCCACAGATCGGTCAAACCTTCTGCGCGCAGAGATTGCTCGCTCAACGCAGACAAATCAGCGAACCCATTTAAGTGAGGCTGTGCAAAGTGCAATCAAAATACTGCATGAGCAATTAGAGGTGCACAAAATCCGTGTGGAATATGCCTTGCACAATCTACCAGACGTTGCGATTGATCGAGGTTTGCTGCGCCATATCCTAATGAGTGCAACCCAGTATCTGACCAAGACGAATGACGGGGTGACTCTCGGCTTTAATGCCGACCTGGAAGGCGAGTTCGTTCGTCTACGCGTTACCGTTTCGGGAATTAACTTGCCCCAAGCTACCGTTTTTGCGGATGCTCAAGTGCAGCTTGCGGCGATCAGAGAGATTGCGGACATGAGCAATGTGGGGGTGGAATACAATTTCAACAGCCTGACATTCACATTGCCGGTTGTCCCAAAGCACACGGTTCTCATCATCGATGACAATCATGACCTTGCGGGATTGTTCCAGAGTTGGTTGGATCAGCGCGGCTACAGTACAGTTGTCGCACACTCAGCGCGCGAGGGCATCGAGCTGGCAACAGAGATCAACCCATTTGCGGTCACGCTCGATCTTATGATGCCGGACCAGGATGGCTGGGATGTTCTACAGATTCTATCGACCCAGCCGAATACCAGCCATATCCCAGTCATCGTTTGTAGCGTCCTGCGTCAGGAAGATCTTGCGTTGTCCCTTGGTGCCAGTGCATTTTTGTTGAAGCCGATCACACGCCATGATCTGTTGTCGCGCTTAGAGGAACTCCAGGCAAGATATCCAGTGCCTTCTGGACCAACTGAACCACGTTCCCGGGTGTAAATCCACCCATTTTGGCAATAATGATGCTGCCGTTTAGCGCCTCGAAATCGCTGACACGGTCATAGCCTGAAATAACAATAATGGGTATGCTTGGCCATTCGCCCCGAATTTGCCGACTAAGCGTGTAGCCATCAATTTGTGGAAGATCCAAGTCGAGTATTAGCAAATCCGGTCTATAGTGTTTGACCATATCCAACCCTTCGGTTGCGCTATATGCGGCCATGAGCTGATAGCGCCGAATCGAGCCTTCTAGCATTCGGCCAAGCAATCGAACAAAATCGCGATCATCATCGATGACGAGAATACGGTCGACGTTTTCGCCAAATTGGCGCAGTGTATCCAGCAAATTCTGTCGGCTGACCGGCTTTGTGAGGTAGGCATCGACAGCCATTAATCGCCTTTCTGGTTCTTCACCTGGCAGTGGCGTGATAATAAAAGTCGTCAGGGGCAGTTGCCAATCTTGTGCAATTTTGGAAACGTCGACCGTGTCAATGGTCTGGTCCAACATGTTACCGGCCACATCAAGTACAACAACCTGCGGCAACACAGCTTTTGCCATATCTCGGGCCGTGTCCATGTTCGGTGCCACCAAGGTATGACAGTCTTTGACATAGCGTGAAAGCAGTGCCCCTGCCGATGGGCTGCGTGTAATAACAAGCAGTACCCGATCAGCGTATCTTGAGACTAGCACATTACTTAGTGCTGCTTTGCCATTAGTGATGAGATAGTCCAAAGTTTGCGCGTCACGGCCGGCAGGAATCGTAAATATGAACGAAGTTCCCACACCGATTTCACTCTCCGCCCAGATTTTGCCACCGTGCAATTCAACAAATCGTTTACAGATTGTTAAACCGAGACCAGTGCCTCCATGTTTCCGCCGGATTGAGTTGTCCAGCTGATGGAATTCTTGAAATAGTCTAGGCAAGTCATTTGCCGCAATGCCAATACCGGTATCCCGTACTGTAAAAATGAGGTTGTTGGCACCTGCACGCACAGATATGGTGATAGCGCCTTGTTCTGTAAATCGTGTTGCATTATTGATCAAGTTGAACAGCACTTGCCGTATGCGGGTTGGATCCATCTGCACCCTTGGTAGTTCCGGTTCGATCTCAGTCAACAGCTTTAAGCCGCGTACTTCGACCATGCTGCGCGCAGTGCTAACCGCATCTACGATTAACTCGGCCGGATCGATCTTTTCCATAATAATGTTCATTTGCGCCGCTTCGATTCGTGCAAGGTCAAGCACATCATTGACGAGGCTCTGCAAGTGTATAGCATTACGATGCACAATATTCAAATCACGGAGATAGGCAGGCGAAAGTGGAGCGCCATAGTAATCCGGCGACTCAACCATGAGTTCTGTAAAACCTACGATTAAGTTCAAGGGCGTTCGTAACTCATGGCTGATATTTTGGGCAAATTGCTGTTTGAGTCGATGTGCCTCTTCGGCCAAATCACGCGCCTGTTTTAGCATGTCATTGGCCCGTTCTATGCGATACGTTGCTTCATCTAGAGATTTTATGATACGGATCACTTCCGCTTGCCGATCACGCGCAATCTTTTCGTTTATTTGAGCCAGCTCATACTGTTTACTCATCCATTCAATCACAGTAAACATGGTGCGGGCAGATAGCCATGCGGTAGCGGTTGATAATGCAATGACAAGCGCCGGCAATACTATATCGATAGAGTAAACGGACAGAGCGAATCGTCTGCTTCCAATAATCAAAATACTTAATAGCGCCGGTATGGCTGCCCCAATGGTCGCTCTGCGCCCGCCCAATACCCCGGCCAGGATAATGGGGATGATAAAAAGGTAGGCAATAGCACTGACTGCGGTGCTAAATAATGTAATCGCAATTGCCAGTTCTATGCCCAGAACAACGACAATGGATGCCCGCCGTAATGAATACTGTTTAATGTAATGGCCTGACAAGCCAACAGCCAGAAGTAATCCCCCGCTCAATAGTCCTCCCATAGGCTCAGGCCCTCCGGTAGGTGGATACAACGCCCACATGAAATAAATCAGACCAAACATGCCAACGTAAAGCAGTATGGGTCGCAAAGAATGATCCTGTAAGTCAGTGAGATTATCTTGCCAAGTAAATGAAGACTCATGCATAAGTATTTGCATCGGCAGCATAGGACAGTTTGCTCAACCTCTAGTTTTGGGGGAGTGCCGCAATACCAGCCGGGGCCTAGAGAATAGACACTACGATCGTTTAAGCAATAGCAACCGCGTTTCAAATTGCCTCATCGCTAAGTCGATGTGGCGAGTGTTGTTTGCCAAATGCGTTTCGGCATAAGCATCCTCAATATCTACCGCTTCAGGGAAACGAATGGTGCGACGGCCCGCCTTTTTGGCATAAACGACCAAAAAACTATCGTTGCCCCAGATCATGTCGCCCTGCTCGCAATACAGATGTACACCCGCCCAGTGTGCGATATTGCGCATCAACTGCCAAGAGAGCACGGGGGCCGCGCTGTAAATGGAATGCCATCCGTCAAGCGCTTTCACCACCAGTCCGGGTTTACCGGTGCTCTCGGCAACGCCCAAGACAATGGCCGCAGGATCGTCCGCATAAAACGCAGGGCTGACACGGGTGTCTGGGAGATACTGAATCTTCGGAGCGCGCAGGTATTGCTCGCGGTCCACGCCCGTCCCGTAACGTAGCCCCACTTCCAAGCCGGCGGTGATCGGGTGATCCATCTGCGTTAGGCGCACATTCAACTCATCCTTGACATCGGTCTTTCCAAATAGGATCCCGGTGGCAGCCCGCATGTTTTCCAGACTTACTGAATGATCATCCAGAAATCCTGGCGCGTATACCCATAAGACGACCGCCCCACTCCCTTTTAACTTGCTCGAGATCGTGTTCCTTTCATCCTGCGACAGATAAAAGGCATCGGCCATGACGTAAAGCTTGAATTTTGGCAGATCGGCGCGCCCCAAGTCACTGAGGAGAATCTGCTCAAATGGCGCACCCATCCGACTGAGGAACCAGTTACGGAACATCTCGCGGGTGACATCGATCAGCCCGTCTTTTTGGGCTTGAAAAAGCTGCGCGCGCTCGCTGACCACCAGCGCAACCTCGCCAAAACTGCTGCGCCCCATTTCCTGCACTTTTAGTTCGATCTGGCGCATCTTTCGAATGGGTTCGATACATTCATCGGCATCGTACCAGCCTTGGTTGAGCAAATCACACCACCACATTCCACCAGCTGAGGCGATCTGATACGCCGTGTCCTTCTTGATCATCTCAATCGTGCTCCACAGGTCGGGTGGTTCGCTGATGTTGTCCTTCCAGCGCACTTTTGGCGACCAAATCGTCTTGAGGTCTACCTCATCAAAGTGCATTTTGCCGGCATGGCGGATGGAATCGGGGATGGCCTGCGGCGAGTGATAGCCGCCATAGCCACGGTTGTCGTAGCTGTGCGGGCTGGCAATCAGATCCACGGATTTAGACTCCAACAAGCGGGCCATGGCGTTGTGGCCAAGCACCTGCGGACGGGGCAGATGGCAAAACGGATACCCATAGAATGTGCAGACCACTTTGGGATCGCGCATGGCGTCTTTGGCCGCTTGGCAAACCGCCAAAATCGAATCGACGATCGAATCACTTATAGACTCGGTGTAATCAATCGTGGGCCGGTCGAGGATCGGATCGTAAAACTCGCCGTGCGTGGTACGGAGTCGCTCTTGGGGTTCAGGGATGTGGGCAGTGTCAAACGTGATATCGCGTCCCCAGGCTATCTGCAGTTTGGCTTCATCATTCTGATATGTCTTGCGCAGCCAGCGCTGGAAATCACGTTGGGCGGCAGGAGAATAATCCTCCAATCCGCCCAGCAGCCATTCGCCCCATTGGAACCATTCCATGGGCCAACCATCGACGAGCATCCAAGCCCATATCTGATCGGCATAGGATTGTTGTTCCACATGTTTCACTAGGGCCGCGATGGCGCGTCCGGCATCTTGCCGCCATTTCTCGGAATGGAATGAATGCAGGTTCAAGTTCTTCAAATCAATGGAGTGATGGAGATGCTCTTCGCCTTGTGGGTCGGATTCAGAGGGATCCATCACCTCACCTGTGGCAACGTTGCGCATGACCACTATTTCATCCGGGTTTTGCTCGCCCCACCAAGGGAAACCTCGTGGCGCAAAATCGATCCGCGGCATCAGATAACCATTTGGGATGGTGGCGCAGTATTCATGCAACAGCTTGTCAATTTCGCTAAAGTCGTAGGTATCTGGGCCAATCCACCAATCTGTGTAAAACCACAGGGTGTACAGACTCGTTCCGGCTTGCTTGAATCGCCCCGCTCGCTCTGGGGTAACAAACCCAGAAACCGGCGCAACCAACTTGCCGTTGATATATAAACTGGGGGTGCCTTTGTAGGGCAAGAGCTCAGATGTTGTCATCAGTTGATCCTTTGTGCACTGCACAATAATTCAGCGTTTGAAATCCACGATAGTGATGCCTTTCATGAAAACTTTTTGTGAGACGAAGAACAGTACCAAACAAGGGAGCGTGACAAGGATCGCGGCGGCCATATACAGATTGTGGGGCGTGCTTTTCACCTGAGGCACCGAAAAATTGGCCAGATACATCGTCAAGGTGAAGTTTCGTGGGGTCGTCAGAATAATTAACGGGCCAAGAAAATCGTTCCAAAAGAATACAAACGCGAATACCGCAACCGCTGCCAGCGCAGGACGAGAGAGCGGGATGATGATCTTCCAGAAGATATCCCAATGGGTGGCCCCATCCATGATGGCCGATTCATCAAAATCCATGGGGATGGTCATAAAAAATTGGCGCAGGAGGAAAATGTTATACGCTGAGGCAAACCAGTGCGGAATCATGAGCGGTAAGAACGTATCCAACCAGTGCAGTTTGGACCAAATAATAAATTGCGGCACCATGACGACGGCGAATGGCACCATCAGTGTGCTCAAGATACCCAGGAACAAGACATTTTTGGCCGGGAAGCGCATGCGGGCGAATGCATACGCCACCAGAGAACTCGAAAGCAGGGTGGCAACCACGCCATTGAGCGTGATGAGGGTCGTATTGAGGGCATAGCGCACCATGGGCGGGACACCAATACCGGTCTGCTCGTTGCCGGCAAAACTATTGTTCACCGCATCCGCAAAATTGGACCACAGCGGCGGGATCGGCAACCACGTGGGTGGGACCGTGAACACCTGCTCTGGCGATTTTAAAGCGGTGTTAAGCATCCAATAAAAGGGAAGCAAGAACATCAGGGTGAAGATGATGAGTAGCCCGTAGGAGAGCACTTGTTTGATCAACCCCGGATGAAAGCGGTTGCCGAACAATAAAATCTTTAATTTGCTAACGGTATCCAGACGACTCGCCTGGGCCCGTGGTCTTGCCGGTTGAAGTTTTGAAGCCATATCAAATAAGTTTTGGGGCTATCAGTTTTGCGATGTTTCGTAATAGACCCAGCGGTTGGCCAATTTGAACTGCAAGACAGTCAATGCCAGGATGATGGCAAACATGATCCAGGCCATCGCCGACGCATAACCCATCTTCATGTAAGAAAATGCGCTCTGATAGAGGTGCAACCCCAAGAAAAGAGTGGCGTTTTGTGGTCCGCCCGATGTCATGACATACGGTTCCGCAAAGGTCTGGATGCCTCCGATGATATTGATCACGACATTGAAAAAAATCACCGGCGTCAGCATGGGCAAGGTGATGTTCACAAACTTGGCAACCTCGCCTGCACCGTCGATTTCGGCTGCTTCATAGAGGAACTTGGGCATCCCTTGCAGCGCCGCGAGATAGATCACCGTGGGCACACCCACGCCCCACAGCCCCATGATGATCAGCGAGGCGAGCGCGATGTTCTTATCGTAAAGCCACTTGGGTCCAACGATGCCGATCATTTCGAGCAGATTGTTGATTAAGCCCAGTTCATTGTTATACATCCAACGCCACAGAATCGCCCCGGCCACTCCACTGATTACTGCGGGCAAATAAAAAGCGGTGCGCCAAAAACTCGACAACCGAATATTCTGGTTCAACAGGACAGCCAGAAACAGGGCAAGAACCTGTGAAAGAACCACAGAAATCAAAACAAACTTCGCCGTCACCAGCATTGCCGTCTTGAATAGATCATCGACGGTGAACATGTTGATGTAATTGGACAGACCAATGAATACGGGCGGGGTGATCATCTTCCAGCTAAAAAAACTTAAGATCATCGAGGCGACAATCGGTCCACCTATGAAGAGGATAAAGCCAATGATCCAGGGTGAAATGAAGCCATACGCAGTCAGGGCTTCGTAGAACCGTAAGCCCCGCAATGATGTCCTGCGAGCTAAAGGTTTTTCTTGAGAGATCTCAGGCATGTCAGGACACCTCCAGTAGCACACGGGGCATCTCATACAAGATGCCCCATGTCTTGACGCTGATTAGTGATCAGACCGTTCTATTCATAATCTCGGTCACCTTCGGAGCGATTTCCGGGAACAGGTCTTTGGCTTTGGCATCGCCGGCAAAGATCTTTTGGAGCGCGTCGCCAATGATTTTCAAACTTTCGCCCTCATTTGCTGGGCCGGGCAAGACGTGTCCGTAGTCCAACGACTGCGGAACCATATCCCAATCGACTTTAAAGGGAACATCGACAACCCACGGATGAGGTGTCATGAGGTTGGTCGATTTGCGTGCGCCTGGGAACTTGCCCGTCTTGGCATAGTTGTAAATGCCCTCGGGGCTGCACCGGAAATTCAACCACTTCCAGGCCGCATCTACATTCTTGGTTGTCTTGGGGATGGTGTTAAATGCGCCATGCGTGATGGTATCACGCCGCTTTTTAGAGGGTTCTGGAACAATATTGAATTTTATTTTCGCATTCACCAAATCATTGGTGAGCCAGGAGCCCATGCGCTGCATACCGATCTTGCCCGCCGACATGAGTTCGGCCACCGCCCCTGCACCGCCGACGTCGACAATCTGGCTGGGTGAAGGCATTACTTTGCCGCTCAGGAGCAGGTCGGTCCAATATTGGATCGCCTCGATGGTTTCAGGGCTGTCAATCACACACTTCTTATAGTCTGGCGAGAAGAAGTCACCGCCGTTTTGCCAGACGTTTTTCAGGTGGTAGTACGTCCATCCCACCGGGAGTGTTTCCGAACCAAAGATCTTATTGGGCACATCGGTGATCTTCTTGGCCTTTGCCTCAAAGTCATCCCAAGTAAATTTATCTTTGTTCGGATATTCGACGCCCTTCTTGTCAAACAAATCCACGTTGTAGAAAGTGAGATGTGGGGCAATCGCATCCGGAACGCCGTAGCGCTTTCCATCCAAAACCGGCCAGTTCCACCAGTTCTCATAGAAGTCTTCTGGCTTAAAGTCCTTTTCTCCGGCGACCATCGTGTCCAACGGGACAATCTGCCCAGCGCGGGCCAGATCAAGACACATGGCTTCCCAGCTGCGGAAAACATCCGGCAAAGTGCCTGCAGCCGTCAACGCCGGCACTTTCTCAGCAAACGAGCCAATCATCTGCTGTTCAACTTTGATGTTGGGGAACTTTTCCTGAAAAACCTTAACGTTTTCAGCATCACCCTCAGCCGGGTCGTGGCGGCCAAAGGTAAGCGTTACAGTTTCAGCCGCTGGCGGGGCGCTGGTGGGCTCGGCAGCAGCAGGCTTCGCTGGTTCGACAGCCGCTGGAGCAGCCGGTGCCCGGACGACAGGGGCACAGGCGGCTGCAAGCCCACCAATGGACAGGCTTCCGACAATTCTTAGAAAATCTCGCCGATTCAATCGGGCTCGGACATTCGTGGTCATATGTTTCTCTCCTCAAAAAAATTTGACTGACGGTGGATACGATTTGTCGCACGCACATTACTTGCGGGATATTTCAAATTTACGTTGCACCTCCATGCGAGAAGCCGATCGGGGCTAACACTCAACCACTCACGTCCGCGGATCCCCTACAGGGTATTTGTTGAGTGGTGCATTAGAATATTACTGGAAATCGATTTCCTTGTCAAAATCTGACACAGTCTAGGTCAAATACGCGGGAAAGTTATTGAGCGAAATGTTATGGAAGAATCCTTGCATTTGCATCCCTTGTCTATTTGTAGTCTCATCCCTCACATGACGAAAACGCCAATCTTTCAAATTGATGCACCGAGTGCCCAAGACCTCGCCACCTTTCATCGCGATGGGTATGTGGCCTTCCCGGGAATATTCACTGAGGCGGGCCGGGCGGGCTTGCTGGCCGAAACGGTGAATCATGAGCAGATCGTCGATTTTGTTCATAAGTCTGATCTTGAACGCAGCACGCTCCCTCAGCCCTATCAACTTCTGGTCAGAGACTGGAATAACAAAGGATTCTGGTCGGACCAATTGTTTGACGCGCCACTGGTGAAGTCGCTGCTGCAAGTGGTCATCGGCGACCATTACCATTTTTGTCACTCGACCCTGCACGTCTCGCTGCGCGGCACACCTCCGCTGCACTTTCATCAAGACCACCATCATTGGAAGCACGAGAATCCGATCAATCTGGCCGAACGAGAGCGCTGGTATATCCAGATGCTCTATTACCCGAATGGCTTTACCCGCGGTGATCGCAGCCTGGCGGTGATCCCGGGCAGCCATCGTGTCCCGCCTACCCCAGATGTCACGCTGGATAAGTTGTTAGTCGGCACCTACGATGCTCTGGCTGGCCAGCCACTCAAGGTAGACCAGTTGGAACTGCCACCCGGCAGCATGGTCTTTTTGAATGCCAGAACCTTTCACGCCGTTGCGCCCAAACCGTTGGATTCACCCCAACCGTTCCGCATCTTCCTCAATTACATTTTCAAGGAAGCCGGGCCACCTCATCGCTGGACGCAAGTCATCCCATCTGAATGGTTAGCCCATGCAGACCCGCATCGGCAAATGCTCTTTCAACGCGAACCCTACACGCCAGAGTGTTGGGATCAGACTGCTATTGCCAATCGTCAGTAACGCAAAGACAAGAAGGGCTCTCCCGGTTAAAACGGAAGAATGTCCGACGAACGAGAGTGAGGAGGAATCTATGCTTCGCTACACTAGAAAAGTGCGACACTGAGATTCCTCACGCAGCTTGTCCTGAGCCTGTCGAAGGGTTCGGAATGACAATTTCCCCACTAAAGTCGGGAGAGCCCTAAAAAGGAAAATATGCAAATCAATCGTGAACAGTTTTTAGAAGATGGCTATGTGATCCTGCGCAATGTGATTCCACCCAATCAGTTGGCGGAACTGCGACAGGCCCATGAGGTATTGCTTGAACGCCAAAAGGGCATTTGGGCACGCCAGCGCAAACCAACCGATCCACCCGGCGGGGTCTGGGAGACCAGCGCCCAGCCCCGTCTGAATCTCAGCGCCATGGCCGACCAGATCGATGCTCAGACCGCTAGCGCGGTTGAAATCTGGCTACATGAAAACATGCATGGCGTAAGCAGCCAGTTGCTGGGCGTAGAAAACGCTGGCGTCACCGAGATGATGGTCATGTGCAGCCCGATGCACGATCATGGCGTCGGCGACCATCCCGGCTGGCATCGCGACTTCTATCCGCCACACGCCGCGCCCCTGCAGGGCTATGCCGATGACATTCTGGAGAATGGCCCGCGCTATGTGCAGTGGAATCTGCCCCTCTATGACGACAGCGTGCTGTGGGTTATTCCCGGCAGCCACATTCGCTTTAATAGCACCGCAGAGAACGCCGCCATGACCAAGGATTCGCGCGTCCCGCTGCCTGGTGCCGTGCAGGTCCACCTGGCCGCTGGCGATGGCGTGGCCTATATCTTGCCCATTCTGCATTGGGGCAGTGTCTACAATGCCACGATACGCCGCACCATCCACGGTGGGTTTTCGATGTTCTGTCATTATCCTGATCTCGCCTATCTGCAACATCTCTCACCTGCGGCACAAGCGCAATTTACGCGCTGGAACCAATACAGCCTGCAGACGTTGAATCAGATCGAGGCAATCATGCGCGCGGCCATAGCCAAAGATGGGGCAGCCTATCTGGCGGGTCTGGACAAATTACATCCCGGTCGCGGCGAAAATGGCAAACGGCTCTCCACCATCTTCCTAAGCAAAAGCGCCAAACGCATCCACCACCTCAAAAGCTCAGACTTCGACCGCCTTTCCGCCCAAGAGCGGGCGTGGGCGATTCATATCCATCCGATGACCTTGCAATGGGGCAAGCCGTTGGCCGATCGCTTCTCGACTGAAGAAGCAGACAGCCTATGGGCGTGCTTCAAGTTGGTCGATGACGCCCTGAAAGCCGCTGAGGATCAATGGTTGCCTGGTTTTCAGGGGGAGCAGACCCGCTACTACTTCGAGCAGATTCCGGCTCAGTTCAGTGTGAACGGATGGATCGCTGGCTGGTAGCGCGTTTAATGGTTGCGATTGGTCGACATCTTACTTGATCGCACCCCGCGTCAGACCGGCCACAATCGAGCGCTGAGCGAAGATCACCAAAATGATGACGGGGATGATCATGATCATCCCCACGGTGCTGACCAGGTTCCAGGGCAAGCCCCATGGCGCGCGAAAATTGAAGATGTATGTAATCGCCACGCTAAGCGTCTTGGCTTTTTCCGTTGAGGAGAAGGCCAACGGATGGAGCAGGTCATTCCAGCCATTGATGAAATTTATGAGCAGCATGGTGACCAACCCCGGGGTAGTAATCGGCAACACGATCCGCCCCAAGACCTGCATGAGTGAGGCCCCATCGATGATGGCGGCCTCTTCAATTTCATATGGCACTTGTTTGATAAATGAAATCAACACCCAAACCGTAAAGGGTGCCAAAATGCTGCTCAACACCAGAATCAACCCATTCAACGAATCGAGCATCCGTAGCGTTTTCAATAGTTGGTAGAGCGGAATGATCAACGAAATCTGCGGGATAGATGTTGAGAGCACCAGGATCAATTGCAGGAGTCCGCTGCCGCGCACCCGAATGCGCGAAAACGCATAGGCGGCCAGGAAGCTGACAAACACCGCAATGACAGCTGAGGATGTTGCATAGATCACCGAGTTGGTGATAAAGCGCGCCAACGGCACTTGCTGCGCGACGATGCCAAAGTTTTCCAATGTGGGGGTTGGAAAGTACAACGGGGGTGTTTGTAATATCTGATCTGGGTTGGACACCGAGGCTTTGGCCATCCAATAAAACGGCACCAATACGATAATTGTAAAAACGGCCAGCGCTAGATAATAAAAACCACCATTGAGCCACCGGGTGAGGCGATATCGAACGCGCATGGAATCGCCGCTCATACATTCACCTCGACCTTGCGGTTGAGATAAAGGCCAATCAGACCCAGTAAGCCGATCAGCAGCAATAGCACCACGGCGATGGCCGAGGCATAGCCAAATTTGTAAAACAGCAACCCCTCTTGGAAGATGCGCAACGCCAGCGTCGCGGTCGAGTTTCCTGGCCCGCCGTTGGTTAAGCCATACGCCAAGTCAAGATTGCCAAGTTGCCCCACCATCAAGAACAGGGACATGGTCACGATCAACGGCATGACCAACGGCAGCGTAATCGACCAGAAGCGCTGCCAAGCATTGGCCCCATCAACGCGAGCGGCCTCGTAAAGTTCGATCGGAACACCTTGCAGACCAGCCAGAAATAGAATCGCCACAAACGGGATGCTCTTCCACAAATTCACCAGAATCACCGCAGTCTGAGCGCCTAGCGCGGTTAAGAAAATAACTGGGCGGACCCCGGTGAGCAAGTAGGTCCATTCGGGGATCAAACCAAACTGGTCGTCCAACAGCCACTTGAAGGCATACGCGGCAACGATGCCGGGGATGGCCCACGGGATCAGGTTGATGGCCCGGCCAAAATTGCGCCCCTTGTAATTGGCATTGAGCAAGAGCGCGACCAGCAGCCCAAAGAGCAGTTGCAAGGCCGATGTAATCAGCACCGATGCAATCGTAAATCCGATAGCGGACTGAATGGCTGGGTCCTGCGGCATCAGGCGAAAATTCTCAAGACCAACAAAGGCGTTGGTCTGCTCGATGAGGTGTAAATTAGTAAAGCTAAGCCAGATTGTGTTGGCAATCGGATACGCCGATGTAATGATACGTAAGATAAAGACCGGGGCAATCAACAGGGCAAACGTCAGGACGCGCCGCCGCTGCCAGTTGAGAGAACGCGTGGGTCGAGAAATTGCGGCTGATTGCATGGGGTTCTGGCTGAAATAACACAAACAAACCTGTCAGGCCGCGAAGACCTGACAGGTTTTTAGCCGGACTACGCCGCGAGTGCCTTCATGGCATCCTGGCCTTGTTTAATAGCAGCATCCAGATCGATCTGCTTGGTCAGATAGGCCGTGGTCGCGGCATCTAGTTTGGTCGAGGCTTCGACAAACTTTGGGTGGTAGGGCCGCGTGCCGACGATTCCGGCATCGCTATACATCTTGAGATACTTGGCCATGCCGGTATCGCCGACGGTGTCCAGCACCGACTTACGATTGCTCAACCACCAAGTGTTCATCTTGGCCATTGGCCCGGCGTTCTTCTTGTCCACCAAGAACTTGAGCAGCTTCTGTGCGCCATCCATATTCGGGGCGGATTTCAAAATGCCAAAGCCCCAGCCTGCGGCATAGGTGCTATTGGCCTTACCACCGGGGCCGACTGGCGGCAAGCAGATTACCGCTTTTTCTTCCTTGAACCAATCCTTCTTGGACCGGGCGACATCGTAGAAGAACGGCCATTGGCGGTGATACGCCACCTTGTCTGAGGTGTAATCGGCGTTCTGCTGGTCATACCCCTTCTGCAGCGAGGCAGGATTCATGGCCTTATCCTCATAAATCAACTTATACATGAATTGCAGGGCAGTCTTCCACTTATCATCGACATCGAAGATATTGCCGCCGGCCTGGAGCGTGAGATAACCCTGGTAGACCGACATCACTTGCAAGCCTTCTTCGATGGCATAGACACTCTTGCCTTCATCGGTGAAGACCTTGCCCAATGCGGCCAAGTCGTCCCAGGTTTCCGGCGGCTTGACGCCCTTGGCATCAAACCAATCCTTGCGATACCAGGAATATTGGGCCTCAAAGTTGTGGTGAATGCGGTAGGTCTTGCCGTCGAGCTTGTCCCAGCGCTCGGTCATGTCCATCAACGGCTTGGGGAAGTCGTCCCAGAAGTCTTTTTCAAGCAAATCATCGAGCGGCATGAAATAGCCGGACTTGAAATACGTGGTGGCGGCTTCATCTTCGAAGTCAATGACATCGTATGGACTGGCACCGCTGGCGATGCCGGCGGTCAGCATGGCGGTCAGTTCAGCACCGCCGGGGCGAACTTGGACATCAACCGTGTTGCCAGAGTCCTTGAACCCGAGCTTGTCGGTGACTTCCTTGGTGGTGTCTTGGGCCCAACCACCGACCGCGATGACGACTTTCCCGCCGGCGGCAGGGGCTGGCGCTTCAGCGGGTTTGTCAGCCGGTTTCGCAGGCTCAGCCGCTTTGGGAGCGGCTTGCGGCACTGGTGCGCAGGCGGCCAAGGTTGCCCCAGCTGCAGTCAATCCCGCGAGCTTCAAGAAGGCGCGTCGTGACGTCTTTACTGTTTCCATTTTTATATCTCCTTAATCTTTGGTTGTTATCTCGTAGCCTTATTTTGTAGTCGTAACTCGTAAGTCATATCCAAGTATTCTTAGTCCAACTGTCATATCAGCAGTTGCCAAGTTTGTGCGAATAGCGAATCCAACAGGTCAGAACCCGTCCAGTCCAGAGATGCAGCGATATACAAGGTGTCAACGACAATTTACAGGAAAACGATTTCCCTGTCAAATCGCAGTGATCCATCAACTGCATTTGCAAGTATGAAAATCTTGTCGAATGGGTTTCGGGTAATAGAGACGTTGCATGCAACGTCT
>JANMVQ010000361.1:0-4868 GCA_031392845.1 Chloroflexota bacterium | reverse complement strand
ACGGTCTTGAACTGCCCCACGCCTTTGAACCGTGGGAAGCCAGCCTTCTCGCCGGACTTCACGCGGCGAAAGAATGCCTGATAAGACTTGTCCAATCGGCGCAGGGTCGATTGCAAGCTGGAATAGTTGGTGTTGGCAATGTCCTGGTTTCGACTCGCCCGGCGTGCGCCCTTAAGCCATCCGGCTTGCTGGACATACCCAACACTCTTCTGGGTCGTCTCGTAGACAAACTTACGCTCATTCAGCGCAGAGTTGTATACGGCACGATGCGCTTCGATCATGGCATACATTGCCGTTTCTTGTGCGCGAGTTGGGTAAAGTCGATACTTGAACGTCTTCATCTATTGCCGCTCTTTTTGGTCTTCGATGTATTTCTGAATCGTCTCAGCCGACATTGTGCCAGCCGAACCGACGTAGTAACTGCGAGACCACAATGCCGGTATGCGTGTTCGCAAGAAGCTAAATTCTTGCCGAAGGATGCGAGAGCTATTCCCTTTGAACTGATTCGCAAGGTGTTGGGGCGCATTCACTGGCAGCGCAGACACAAAGAGATGAACGTGGTCGGGCATAATTTCAAGTGCGATTATTTCGCAGTCGAGTTCTTTGGCTTTCGCAACAATCAACTCCCGCAAGCGGACTTCAACCGCTCCGGTCAAGAACTTCTTGCGGTATTTCACACACCAAACGAAGTGGTATGTAATCGCGCTAACGCTTCCCGATGTCTTTCGATACCTGCTATCTGGCATGTGCTAGATACTACTAAAATGTTAAGTATCTGTCAAGTAATTAATGACTATTTAGTGGACAGCAAAGGAGCGGCCCGCTGCGGTGCCGCCTTCGGCCAATTTACCTGCCAGCTAAAGCAGGCAGGTAAATTGGAAAAAGATTATGGATTGGCCTGATACCACTCCATCACGCCTGCTCCGGTGGGGACGAATCCTGCGCCAGTGCAGATGCCTTTGGCACCGGCCGCAGGCAAAACCTCAAAGCAACTGTCGTCCATGTAGTAATCGTTGTGTTCGACAAATTCGGTGGAATACGTCCACAAGTAAGCGTTCACGGTAGTGCTGATGGCGACCGCATCAACGGACAATTGGTGCCAGGTGTCGTATGTCTTTGACCACTCCGAGCACTTCAAATTGGGATCGGTCAGATCACGTGGGCCGCCATCGGGATCAATGCACAACCGCCCTTTCAAATTGCCTGGATTGACGGATTTGGCCGGAACCAGGTTGGGCTCGTTGCTTGTCCACAGTTGCAGCCAAGTGGTAAAGCGCACATTCGAACCGGGTTTGACGTTCTTCACATATTGCATGAAACCCGCGCCCGGATTGGCCGCAAAGTAGTTGAAGCCATGGTTTGAGAGCCGACCACTATGCGCACGCTCTTTAAAAGCTTCGACATAGCTATCGGCCATGCGGAACTCCGGGGTGCGCCAGCGTTGGTCGCGCTGATCGTAACCGGGAGGCGGTTCTGCCCAAAAAGGCACCCAGTTCCAAGAGACGAAAATTTCGCCTCGTCCACCAAAGAACACGCCCGGGCCTTCGTGGCTGGGGTTGGCCAGCAGGTTGAGGCCAGGCTTGAAGGTGGTGTCTGGTGTTTTCGAGACTTTCGGTGCTTTGGGTGGCTTAGGCGCTGCGGCGGTGGCGAAATTGGCGAAGCTACTAACGGCAAGGGCGGTGATGAGGCTGACTTTGACTGCTTTTTTAAGTTTACGAATCATCTTAATTTTTGGTTCCTTTTCTGAGTGCACGGGTTTTCAGCATGCGAATGAACTCATGTGAATGGCACAAATTTTACGCTACTTCGGCGCACCGAGTGCGTATTCCTGAACTTGCCCAGTTGCAGCATTGGTCACCAGCAGCGTGTTGTCGTGTATAGCTAGGCCGGTCGGCAGATCGCTGGCGGTGAGTGTGATGTCGCGCAAAGGCTGCGCTTGGCCGCTGGTCAGATCGAACGCCAGCACATTGTGCCCACGCGGGTTGCTGACATACAGGGTGCTGCCATTCACCGCCAGATAAGGCTTATTCAAAATGTCCTGTAAGTCATTTGGCCCCATCGCCTCCCACACCGCCACCGGAATGACCTTCAGGAACTCATAGGCATTTGTAAACACCTGCACCCGTTTGTTCCAAGTATCAGCCACATAGATGTTGCCGTCGTTATCCTGTGCCAACCCGACTGGCTCGTTGAACTGACCATTGCCCTCGCCTGCGATGCCAAATTGCTTCAGGTAGTTGCCCTCTTTGTCAAAGACTTGCACGCGCTTGTTGCCAGTGTCGCTCACCAACACATTGCCTGTCTTGTCGATCAACACATCGCGCGGGCCAAAGAACTGCGTGTCGCGCCCGCTGCCATCGGCGCTGCTTTGGCCGGGTGTGCCCCATTGGGCAATCTGCTGGCCCTGGGAGTTAAACTTTTGCATGCGGTGGTTAAATGTGTCAGCGACATAGATGTTGCCATCGCTGTCGACCGTTAGGCCCCATGGATCGTTAAATTTGCCCGGATTGCCGCCAACGCCGCCAAAGTTATTGACGACATTGTTGCTTGCATCCAGCTCGAACACGCGCGCCGATTTGCGATCGATTACGAAGCGGCGGCCATCTTGAGTGACGGCGATGCCCGCCGGGTTTTGCATCTTGGGCGCAACCGGAAGGTTGGCGGCACGTGGGCTACCCACCGCTACTTGGCCGATTTGGTAATCCCACACCTGGGCGGCGATGTCATTGCGCACAAACAGTGAGAAGCGGTGGCTGGGGTTCCAGTTCTCGGCAGTTAACGAGGCATTACTATTAAGTGTGCCATACGGTTTGTAATTGCGGTTAAAAATGATTTCCCACAGGGCTGCACGGCGCTTGGCATCGAATAGATTATTCGTGATGCGTTCCCAGGTTAGATCATAATAATCCTGCATCGGCCACCACACCAGTGTGTAGTTGAAACGGGTGTAGTTCGGTGCCAGTTGTTCGGCCCATTCGGTAAATTTGGCGTCCTGCTCGCTGGCGACAATCACCTGCAGGTCGTTGGTGTCCTGTGGCATAGCCGCGCCCAGAAAACGCTGACCAGGATACAAACGCATATACCAGCTCAACGGCCAACTGGTCTCTTGGGTATACGCGATCGTCAATGGTTCTTTGCCGCCCAAGCGTGCGTTTAAGTCATCGATTTGCTTGAGTGCAATCTTCACCCCGGGCGCACCGTGGGCGTAGAACAGGAACTCGCGGGTGTAATCGTAATTAATATACGTTACTGTGAACGCGGTGCGAATGCTAAACACACTTAAGAAAGCAAACGCCGCCACGATGATGATGCGTGGTGCGACCGGTGCAGACAACCGCCCCATCGCATAGCCAGTTAGCCCCAAACCAATTGTGGCCAGCAGGACGTTGCCAATAAACGTAAATAACTTGCTGCTGTCACCCGCAGGAATGTCCAGACCGAAAATCAGCGAGAGCACCCGTACGCTTAGTACGACCGCCAATAATGCTAACCCACCCAGCGCCAAGGCGCGCGTAACGGGCCAGTGTTCGGTGCGCAGGGTATCCATAATCGGTCGGGCCATGCGTTGCACAAACCAGCCAGTCAGTAGCGCCATTGGCAGAGCGAAGTGCACCGTCAGCCAGGGCATCTTCTCGCCCGCCACCGAATAGATGATCCAAGTGCCGACTATCCACCAAACCATGAAGCCGACGAACAAGATGTTCGTTGGCACATTTATTTTGTGGAGTGGGGCAGTCGAATGATGAGGAATGGGTGTAAGGGTGTCGCTAGAGGTTGCCACATCACTTGTAGAAGTTTCGATGACGGGCTTGGGTGTGTTGAAGTAACGGAAGAGGCGATAGGCCATATACGCCATCGCGCAGAGGGTGCCGATGAAGACGGTGTATTCATACAATGGCACGATCAGGAAATAATAATAAGGGGGCTGATTCCCGCGCTGCACATCTTGTTGCGCCATCCAGTAGCCCAATTGGCCTACAAAACCACTGCCAATGCCAGCTGCATTGGTGAATAGGGTGGTGAACAAGGGCACTGTGATCGCCAAGAAAATGCCGATCACTTTCAGCCACAATTCCCAACCCCATAGCAGCCCAATTGCGATGCTGATCGCGATCAAGGCAAACGCGATACTGAACATACTGGTCACCAGTTGTGGGTTATTCACCAGGTTGCTCATCTCGCCCAACAGCTTTACTTCGACTAGATCGACACCTGATGTGACATGCCATATCTTGTTGAGTACCAGCAGCAGCGCAGGCGAGGCCATAAACAGAGTCGTGGTCACCATGACCAATAACACGTTCAATCCTGGCGCGCCTGCTGTGGCAATGCGCAGCCAATCAGCGCCGATCACGCGCCGCATCAATAGGACCGTGCCCAGCACCGCCGGGATCGACACGCCGATCAACACGGCCAGAAAGATCAGCTCTTTCCCGCTCAGGTTTAGCACAATGTTGCTACCGGGCTGCACGATGCTCTCCATGCCCATTCCGTTGGCAACCAGTCGACCCAGCAGCGCATAGGCCGCCGATAGCCCGACCAGCAGTGCACCCAGAATGCCGGTAAAGATCAGTATCTTGACCAAGTCAGCACTGCTGCGGCGCATCGTGTAGATCTGCCAAAGCGTCACAGGCGCCAGGTACACTACAAATAGCGCGATCACGAGAAAAGACGTCGACTTGTCGGTGCCATGGAAGGCCAGCACTGCCGATAACCCCAGCAACCAGCCGGTTTGTTTGGTTTCGATGTAACGCCAGACACACAGCGCGGTCAGCACCGTCCAGATCAGGACGAACTCTTCCTGCCGGATATAGCGGGCGTGATACAAGATCGATGGCGAAATCAGCAGCATAAACGATGCGGTCAGC
>JANMVQ010000270.1:0-1882 GCA_031392845.1 Chloroflexota bacterium | reverse complement strand
CATCTGCTGGGCCGCCATCTGTAGAGTGTGAAATACACCGAATTGCGCCACCTCCAATGTACGACGTACCGACTCCCAATCCGCTTCAATCACCGGCTGGCGCACGGAGATGGCCGCGTTGGCCACCGCAATATCCAACCGACCAAAGTGGGCAATTACCATAGCATACATACTGACCATTGCATCACGATCAGCAACATCCGTTTTAACAAACAGGGCGCGCCGACCCAGCGCTTCAATCTGCTGCACCACTTGAGCGGCTTGATCGTCGTTGGCCCGATCGATCAATGCCACATCCGCACCCTCACGCGCCATGCACTGCGCAATCCCAGCGCCAATGCCGCGCGCCCCACCCGTTATCAATGCAGTTCGATCGACCAACCGATTTTGATTTACCATAACGTCTTGTTTCATAAACAAGTAGATTCTGCTTATTCTGTAGAAAACAAGCAAATACCATGACTGAAATTGGAATTCTCAAACAAGATCTCGATACCCCCGCCCTGTGGACGGATCTAGATGCACTCGAAAGCAACATCGCCAGCCTAGCCCAGCACTTCAAATCGGCCGGGGTAGCCTGGCGACCGCATACCAAAGGCATCAAGGTGCCCGCTATTGCCCATAAATTGCTGGCCGCAGGCGCAGCGGGCATCACCTGTGCCAAGGTCAGCGAGGCCGAAGTGATGGCCGCAGCAGGCATCCGAGATATCTTAATCGCCAACCAGATCGTGACCCCACACAAGATCACCCGACTGGTCAACCTGCGGCAGGCCCAAGCGGATGTGAAGGTCGTAGTCGATCAGCTCGAAAATGTGCGTGCCATAGGCGCGGCAGCGTGTGACAAAGGGGTGGTCATTGGAATCTTGATTGAGATGAACACCGGGATGAATCGCTCAGGCACCCTGCCCGGCGAAGACACCCTTGGTCTGGCCAAACAAATCCAGAAAATCGCGGGCGTTCATCTGCTCGGACTAATGACCTGGGAAGGCCACAATCTGGAGTACCAAGACCCGGACACCAAACGCAAGGGGATTGAACAAAGTATTCACCAAATGCTCGACACCGCCCAACAGTGTCGCCAGCAGGGTATCCCCATCGAAATCCTCAGTTGCGGTGGGAGTGGCACTTACACCATCACCTCGCAAATTAAGGGGATCACCGAGATCCAGGCCGGGGGCGGCATCTTCTGTGACATGGCCTATCAAGCTTGGGGAGTGGCATTGCAGCCTGCGCTGTTTGTGCGATCCACCGTGACCAGCCGACCCACCCCCACCCGCATCATCCTGGATGCTGGCTTCAAGACCCTGCCACGCGGCTTTGCCAGCCCCAAGTTGTTGGGTGTGGAGCATGTCAAGAGCACGGTCTATTCGGCAGAACACGGCATCGTCACCTTGGATGCGCCCAATGACACCCTCAAAGTGGGGCAAGCAATCGATATAGTGGTGGGCTATAGCGATGCCACCGTGTTTGCGCATGAAACGCTGTATGGCATCCGCGATGGAATGGTCGAATCTGTATGGCCAATATTGGGGCGCGGCAAGCTGCAATAGTCACACCGTGCGGGGTTGTGTTGTCAGCGAATGGAATTCGTTGGGCATGATTTTGTTTCGGGTAGTCGCGACTAAAGTCGCGGCTACCCGAAACAAAGTCCGCCAGCGCGGACTAAGGATTGCAGTTACTTCTTCGCCTTCCAAGCATCGATCTGCTTCTGCATCTCCTCCAGCACCTTGGTTGCACCCGCGTCGCGGACTTCCTTGGCGATGGCAGGCAATTGCTCAGCGGTCTGACCTTTCGAGCCAAAGGGGGTCTTGCTCTCGAGGATAGCGCTGACGGCCGCGATCTCGGTCTTCACCGGCTCAGGGTCGAAGGCGAAGCCCAGCAA
>JANMVQ010000265.1:0-4875 GCA_031392845.1 Chloroflexota bacterium | reverse complement strand
GCAATATCTTCGAGCGTCCGGCCACGCAGATCGCGCATCGCTGGAATGATCAACCCACGCTCGGTCTGCACCACCAACCCCAACCGAATTTCACTGCTGGCGACGAATGCGTCATTTTGCCAATGGCCATTGAACATCGGATGCTGCGCCAATGTCTTCGCCAGTGCTTCAGCCATGAAGTCGGTATAGGTCAGGCGTGTTTTAGATGTATCTGCCGTGGCCTTGCGCTGCACTACTTTTGATAGGTCGATAGTGATCGACATATAGAAGTGCGGAATGCTGCGCCAAGACTGGCTGACCCGCTCGGCTTTGGCCTGCGCCAAGCGTGTAGCGAGAGGGTCGTGGCTGCGCGCAGCTGCTGTCGATGGGGCCAGCGCGGGCATGGCCTTGCGCTGGATCGCAGCCTTGATGTCGTCCTCGACGATGCGGTCATCCGGCCCGCTTCCAGTGAGCGTGGCCCAATCAATGCCATTGTCTTCCGCCAATCGCCGCGCACGCGGCGAGATTTTGACCTCCTTCTTCGATGGCTCAGTGGTTACAGTTGAGCCAGTGGTTGCGGCGGGCATTGGCTCAGAAACCGTGGGCGGGGCTGCTTTTGACGTCTGGTAGTAGGGGTCAATATTGGGCAACACCGCATCGGCTGGCCCGATCAGCGCGATGACGGTGCGTGGCGGAATCTGAGTCCCCGCATCGATCAGTCTCTTGCGCAGCAACCCCTCACCATACGCTTCAATCTCGACTGAGGCCTTCTCGGTCTCCACTTCACAGATCACATCACCCCGATGAATGGCATCCCCTTCCTGCTTGAGCCAACGCGAGAGCAACACACTCTCGGTGGTCTCATCCATCACCGGCACCACGACTTCGTAAAAGTTACTTGCCATCGCTCGAACAATCCTTCACTTACGCAAAAATATCGGTGTGCAGCTCGCTGAGTTCGGGATATGGGCTGTTAATGGCAAAGGTAGCCGCCTCATCGATTGTTTGCCGAGCTTGCTGCTCAATTTCGGCAGTCTGGACTTCGCTCAAAATCCCGCGCTGAATTAGCTCTTGTTTGAGACGTGGCAACGGGTCGGTCAGCTTCCAACGGTCGGCTTTCTCGGCCCCGGCGCTACTGGCGGCGATGGCACTGTGGCGCGACCAACGCACGGTCTTGGCTTCGATCAGGGTTGGCCCGTCGCCTCGGCGTGCCCGCTCCACGGCCGCAGTGGCCGTGTCGTAAACAGCGTAGAAGTCGCGACCATCGACGATGACACCAGGCAAGTTGAAGCCCTGCGCACGCATGGCAATGTCTGGCACGCTGATCGACTCGCTAACGTGGGTCGAAATGGCCAGCTCATTATTCTCGACCACCAGAATCAAGGGCAGCTTCCAGAGTGACGCCATATTCATGGTTTCGTAGAACACGCCCTCGCAGGAGGCCCCATCTCCAAAGAAGCACACCGTGACCACACCGGTGTTGTCCAGCTTCTGCGCCAGTGCGATGCCCCCGGCAATGGGAATATGCCCGGAGACGATGGCATTGGAGCCAATAAAACCCACATCGAACTGGCTCATGTGCATTGAGCCACCCTTGCCCTTGCATACCCCGGTGGCCTTGCCCAATTGTTCGGCCATCATCGACTTGGGGTCGACCCCCTTGGCAATGGCTGCGCCATGACCGCGATAGGTAGCCAACACCAGGTCGGTCTGCTTCAATGCCGCGCAAACCCCCAACGCAGTGGCCTCCTGCGCAATATACGGATGCGTCGAGCCACGATAACGCCCTTCGCCATACAGCTTGATGGCGGTTTCTTCATACAGGCGGATCAACCACATGCGGCGATACGCCTCGATTTGTTGTTGTGTGCTTAAACCCATAGCAATTTTCCTAGGAACTTATCGGCGGAACGATTGACACGCTTTGACGATATCGGCGACATCGGGTAATAGCGCTTTTTCAAGATACTGGCTGGCGGCCATCGGCACATCAGCGGCTGCCACTCGGATCGGCGGGCCATCCAACATATCGAAGGCACGCTCGACCACTTGTTGGGCAATCTCGGCCCCAACCCCGCCCGTTTTGTGCGCGACATGCGCAATCACCAGTCGACCGGTTTTTTTCACCGACGCGATGATCGTGTCGATGTCGAGTGGGGCCAATGTACGCGGGTCGATCACCTCGATGTCCATGCCCTGCTGTGCCAATTCTTCGGCAGCCTTCAGTGCTTTGGGCACCATGAGCCCAAGTGCCACCACAGTGACATCTCCGCCCGCACGTTTGATATCGGCCTTGCCAAAGGGCAGGCTGTATTCTTCATCCGGCAGTTGCTCTTTGCCAGAATACAGTCCCATACTCTCAACAAACACGACTGGGTTTGGCTCACGAATCGCGGTTTTGATCAAGCCCTTGGCATCGTATGCCGTGGAGGGCATCGCGATCTTGAGGCCGGGCACATGCATGAGCCAAGCTTCCAGGCTTTGTGAGTGCTGGGTGCCAAAGCCCAGACCGGTCGCGATGGGCGTGCGCACGACCAGCGGCACCTTGGCTTGACCGCCCCAAAAATAGCGCAGCTTGGGCGCTTGGTTAGTGATCGGGTCCATCGCAAAGGTGGTGAAGTCCATAAATTCCAACTCGGCGACGGTCGGATGGCCGGAAATGGCCAGCCCAATGGCAAAACCGACGATGGCGGCTTCATTCAAGGGGCAATCGCGCACCCGCTCGCCACCAAATTCGTCATATAACCCGCGGGTCACGCCAAAGACGCCGCCGTACTTGCCAACGTCTTCACCCATCACGATGACCTTGGGGTCACGGCGCATCTCTTCACGGATGCCTTCGTTAATCGCCTGTGCGTAAGTCAATTCATGCATGGTTTTAATCGGGTAGAGGCGCGATACGCTTCGCGCGCGTCTCTACGAAATGTCGAATCAAGATCAACCGTACGGGCCATGATTGAGGAAGCCCAGCAAACGACGCAGACGCGGATTGGCATCTTTGTAGACATGTTCAGGCATGTCATAGTTCATAAATGGATAGTACATGGTGTTGATCATGCGCCGACCATAGGTGACCTGGGTGATATACCGAATCGAATCGCTGTTGTTGGGGCCACCGCGGTGCCAGACCTGGTTGTTGAACATCACCACACTGCCGGCTTTACCCAGACAAGGATCAGCAATTGCTAGCAACTCCTCAGGCATTTCTTTTGGCACCGCTCGACCAAACAGGTGTGAGCGCGGGATTACTTCAGTGCCGCCGATGGCACGCTCGGTCACATCAGTCAGGTAAAAATTTGCCGTGAAGAACAACACCGGCAAACGCACATTCTTGGGCGGCTCGCCTTCGGTCACCAAGTAGTGTGGTGGATCATCCTGATGCCAGTTGGCGATGCCGCCGCCCCGGCGGGTGGTAAACGAGTTATTGTGAGTGACGTGGGTGTCGGGCGACCCAATCAGCGTTTCGGCAAACTTGGCGATCGGATCAAGATCGAATAGTTTGAGATTGGCGTTGCTGGTCTCAAACAACCGCACCCGGATGCGGGTGAGCACCTCCGCATCGTCGCGGCCATTCTCCTTGCCACCATAAGTCTGGGCGAAGGTTGGGTCATTGAGCGCTTTGTCCAAATCGGCCCGTAACTCAGCAGCAAAATCGGGTTCAAGATACTCCTGCAAAAACAGGTAGCCGTCACGATGAAATTGTTCAACCCATTCTTTCAGGGTTTCATCCGAGATGTTGCGATACTTTGCGGTGACAAGTTGTCCATTTTCAGTTGACACGTACCAAATCCTCCGTGTATTGTCTAAAGTTCATGTATATCTAGAGCTTTTTTAGCCTAACGAGATCAATTGATCTTAGCGAAAATAAATGCATGCGCGCGATGGGAAACTTAGTTTGTCGATTCGAATGCTTTGACAATCAAGTCGCGCATCATGATCGTCTCGGAAACATTGTCGACCTCATTGCAATGTTCCCAATCCTGCCAAACATATTCCACCCCGACGTAGCCAGGATAATTGGCGGCTTGCATCGCGCGCAATACGCGCGGGTAATCAATCACATTTTCTTTGATGGGCGCTTGCAGCCGGGTTTTGCGTGCGCCGCGGGCGTGAAAGTGCGAGGCATGCTTGACGAGGGGCTCAACTTCATCGTCGGGAATGCCCTGATAGGCGAAGTGGGTATAGTCCAGCGTGAAGGTCAAGCCGGGTGCCAGTGCGGCCAATTGCAACACGCACTGGGGGGTGGGCACTACCGAACCGATATGCGGTTCAATAGAGTAGACGATACCCACCTGCTTGGCTTGCTCGGCCCGCCACGCCAACTCTTCGGCGCACCGTTTGAGCGAAGTGTCGTACGGCTCGCCTTCCCAAGTTACCCCAGGCAGTCCAGTCAGATGTGGCGCATTGCAGCGCAGAGCAAACTCCAGCATGCGCAAAAAAAGCT
Source organism: Chloroflexota bacterium (assembly GCA_031392845.1). Lineage (GTDB taxonomy): Bacteria > Chloroflexota > Anaerolineae > J036 > Brachytrichaceae > JANMVQ01. The sequence continues at coordinate 452 of JANMVQ010000265.1, read as the reverse complement.
CGCGACCCTCGCTGCGTTCTTTAGCATCGGGATGATTAGCAGCCAGTGTCTGAAATGTCAGCGCTTGAAAGAAAATGTCCGCAAACGTCAATCCGCAGTCCTCAACTTTTTGGGAAAGTTCATGCGCCGAAGCCGCCAGATGGGGAATCACCTGAGCCGGTTGCAAATGGGAGCGACTCTCAAATAACCCGATATCAATGCCGCGAAATCCGAGCAGCGCGATTAGCTTAAAGACCTGTTCATGGCCAAGCAGTGGAAAGGTGAAGTCAGCGCACGCAAGCCGTAATTTCATAAATTCTCCAAAAATCGGCTCTCCCGACTTTGACGGGATTAACGTTGTCATGCTGAGCAGAGCGAACCGAAGGTCCCAGCGGTAAAACAACTACGATTAACGCCGCTGGGACCTTCGGCTCATTTCATTCGGAATGACATGTTTCCCGGCAAAGTCGGTA
>JANMVQ010000257.1:0-2545 GCA_031392845.1 Chloroflexota bacterium | reverse complement strand
CTGCTGGGTCATGGATCACTGGACATGGTGCAACACTATGCCCGCATCGCCCAAGTGGACGTTGAGAATGCCCATCGACGTGCCAGCCCGGCCGACAACTGGCATTTGTGATCCAAGTTTGACCTTACGTTGTATCTGAACCCTCTGGCGTAGTTTTGCCCAATAGCCGTTCCGCAAGCGCTCGCAACAACGCATCGTCGGTCAGCGCTTGCGGGGGTGGCTGGGTGTCATCTGCCACCGTCTCGGCAAAAGCAGCGTAGGCCTGCTTGACTTCGTCTTCTTGCGTGCCGGAGTAAATCTCGGTCACGCGAATGTCGCTGTGCATCAGGTTCTTGCTCAGCGCTTTGTACTGAGTCATATTCCGGGCGTGCTGACGGCCGTAAATGGCGTGGCCGTGGCGGAACTTATGCGGCGACTTGTAGGGCAACCCGGCTAGCTTGAACAATATCCGAAAGCGTTTGGCCAACGCAACATGTCGGTTCTTGCCGGGCGGGTCGTCCGTCATCTGCTGCTCACCCCAGCGTGAAGTGATCGGGGTGTACCACATGGCGGTCTTGGACAGACGCGCTTGGATGAATGCATCCCAAGCCTGCACACAGATCAGCAATTCGCGGATGGGCAACAAAAACGTGGTGGCACGTTTGTTGTTCTTGGTGCGCACGCCAAGCTCCGGCCATTGGTGAATCTGCGGCTCCTTGCCACGCAACCCGACCACACCACAGATTGGCAACGATACAAAGGCGGACACCCGCATACCGCTGAGAAAGAGCAGGCACGCCGCGGCCTGGTCGCGCCGTAAGGCAAGATCGGACTCGGCAATTTGTAACGCCGCAATTGCCTTGATATCCTCAAGGTGGACATACTCCTTTACCCCTGATGCCGGAGTCTCGGAAGGTGCCGACATCGACTCAATCCATGTCTCAGACAGGCCACGATATGCCTTGGGTTGGGTTTGCTTGAGCCAGCGAAACAATTGTTGGGCAATCTGGATGATCTTGCGAACCGATGTCTGAGCCAAACGCTCACTGCGCAGACCGGGATGAACCTCGGTCAGATAACGGCTCAGCGCCAACGGCTTATCGACAATCAACGCAAAAGGCATCTCCATTGCCCACAACAGAATAACTTTGAGATGAAACCAATATCGTTCAGCCGATATTGATTTCACATGCCGCACTTGCATCAGATATTCAATAAAGGCTTTCGCCTGGTGGTAATTGGCGCGATTAACCATCAGGCCTTCACCCCTCGAAATACTGGCGACTGGCAGTCCGGACAAACCGCTTTCAGTAATTTTCGTTTACCCTGCACCATTGCCTGAGGATCGACCATCTTGACCGCCTTGCGGCAAGTTAGGCAAAACCCTTCGTCACCTGCAAGAGTTGGACCGCGCTGAGCATTGCGCCGGGAAATTACCCAAGCTGCAAACTGGTGCCCATCAATGAAGATATGCTGTTGCGGGTCATACTGATGCGGCATACCCGCGCTGATCCACTCACGCAATTGCCATGGCTCAATATGTAACTCAGCGGCCAGTTCTGTGGTTGTGTACAACATCGGCAACAAGCCCGGTGCGCGCACAATCACATCATGACTAGGTCGAATCAATTTCGTTTTCTGACTTGCTTGTTTCGTTTCTATATCCCCTCCTTCACCCATAGGTAACTCACCCATGTGTGATTTGCTTGCGGTCACGCCGTTTACCCATGGCGCGCCGTATATGACTGTTGCATTCGGGACAGACACCCTCCAGCCAACACTGGCTGCCCTGCCCTTTCGTCTCAGGTTGCATCAGCTTCACAACGGTGTGGCACTGTGAGCAATGCGCTTCGTCTTGCGCCAAACGCAACAGATGTCGCCGACGACTGACCCGGTGCACCCAGCGTGCAAAAGCAATACCATCGATCCAGACGCGCCCTTTGTGATCGCGCTGCTGCGGCATGCCATAGGCCATCCAGCGACGCACCATCTGTGGCTCAACCTCCAAACGACGAGCCAAGTCCAGTGGGGTGTAGCACATCGGCAACAGGTAAGGTGCGCGGGTTTGCACTTGCGCTGGCAGCACAAAACGCGTCGTTTCTTGAGTTGTCTTCTCTTCGCTCATGGCTGAGAAGAATACGGATTGTGCGCGAGTGAGCCTGTACTCAATATCGCTACATTTTCAAACTGGTAATACGGGCCACCGTCGGCGGGATTATTTACGCGCAAATAATGTGCAAAGCTCCCACCATTTCACCTCGCTTGACACATGTATCCCATAGACTACAATAATCCAATGCATGTTCGAATGACCGAGGTCTACAATGCCTAAGTCCACTTCAAAGATTCCCACGAAGACCAAAACCCTGCCCTATGGCGTAGCCGAACAACTACGCACGCCAGCAGAGATGGCCGCTTATCTTGATGCTTGGCTGACTGAAGCCCCCGATGATGCGGCAGGTATTACACGTGCGCTTGGTGATATCGCCCGTGCACGCGGCATGTCCCAGGTGGCCCGCGACGCTGGGCTCAGTCGCGAGAGCTTGTACAAGGCGCTTAGCGAAAG
>JANMVQ010000246.1:0-16423 GCA_031392845.1 Chloroflexota bacterium | reverse complement strand
CCTTGCGCAGCCAACTCAGGGCGGTGCGCAGCGAGCGGCGGGCGAGGTCGTCGGGCGAATCGCCCCAGAACAGCGCCGCCAATTTCTCGCGGGCATGGGCTTCGGGATGCAAGGCCAGGTAAACCAGGAGTGATTCAGCTTTGTGGGTAGGCAGGCGGATCGTTGCGCCCTCGCGTTCCAGCCGAAATAGGCCGAGGACGAACAGCCGCAACAGTGGTAAGAGCGGGGAAGGCGAATCTTCAAAGTGCATGCCCATTTCTCGACACCATTGTATGCCGCGACGCTGTCTCGGAAAGGCGGTTCTCCTGACTTAAACGGGAAACCTGGAGGTTGAGCCTTATCACGCCAGCGCAAACCCGCTATAACGCCGTTCTTTGGGGGTTTGAAACGCAAGCACAATATCTTCTTTAGGTACTTCCGCTTCAGTCAGGCGGCTGGCAATCCCAAATTCTGTGCCATCTTCTTCCACCCAAAACTTTCCGCCAAACAGCCGAACAAAGACGTGAATTCTCAACTCGCGCTCATTGCCATGCCAGCCCAAAAAGAGGATCAAATAGTGATTGTGAGTATCATCAAACACCATCAATGGTTCGCTGGTAGTGTCGCCCGACAAGAACTCAGCATACTCCGAAAGAATCTGAGTGATCAACTGACGATAACGAGTTAACTTGTCCATGAAACAATCTCTTCGCTCTCGACATTCACCACAATCAAGTGAATGCCATAGTCTTCCAGCAGCACGCGCGCAGATTTGCGTTCAAAGACGCGCCGTTGCGCGGCGTCACTGACCGCAAGATAGAGAACTCGCTCTGCATCCGAGCGCGAGAGCCAACTTCGATACAGCAAATACTGACCAACAGCCTTCTCAAGATCATCCAAACGCGAGACCCCGATAAAGCTCTTCACCTCAACGGCGATCTTGCGCTCACCCTTTTCTGCGGCAATTGTTCTCTCAGCACCCAGATCAATGTATGCCCGGTCTTCCTCGAATCGAATCAGCAAAGGGTCATGGGTGATTGTCCAACCGTCTTTGACAAGCGCATTCTTCACTGCGTCGTGATACACATCCTTAACCATTCCGAGAAGATTATATCTAACCGATACGTAATTGCCTTGTGCTTGCGACGCTCAACTACTGCCGCCCAGCAAATAGTCAGGGCTATACGCGCATCGCTTCTTCGATGGCTTGCTCCAGCGTCATGGCTTGCCCTTCGGCCCAAGCTGCGTCGAGGGTCGCTGCATCAAGCTGTGCGTGCAACGCGCTGAGGTCAGCTTCGTAGTCATCAACATCGCCAAACAACATGGGTTGGTCAAGCTCACGGAACAATGCCTCCACAGCCCCTAAAAGTTTGGCGGCGCGCCTATTTTGCCCTTGCGCTGTGGCTATTCCCGCAAATGTCGCAAAACATGAGATGACTCCGTGTTTGTGTCCTGTTTCAAGATTCAGCTTCAGGCTCTGCTGGCACAGCGCCATTGCTTTCTCGAAGTCACCTTGCTGTAACGCCACACGCCCAAGTCGGCGAACTGTCTTGGCTCTAATTATTTTCTCGTCCAACGCAGTGAACATGGAAATCGCCTCTTCGAACATGCTTTGCGCCCGTTGATAATTGCCTTGAACTCGTGTTGTTTGGGCACTGAGGCTGAGCGTCTCGGCCACCCTTACTTTGTTCCCTAACTTCCGCCAGATTGCGATAACCTTCTCGTGGAGTTGGTGCGTTGTGGTGAAGTCTTTTTGGCGATAAGCCTCGAATGACAGGGTAAGAAGAGAATTGGCGACGTTCACCTGATCTCCCAACTCCATGCCGATTGACAATGCCTCTTCAAGCAAGGCCTGCGCCTGGTTGTAGCTCCGAAAGTAGAACCATTGCACATACGCGACTACATTGAGCAACGTTGCGCGCACCGCTGTTCGCTCTGATGGATCAGTCCTCGCTAGTGCTTTCATCGACTGCTCGCGCTTTTCACTGGAATAATCGCGGCTGTCCCAAAACGTTATCAGCGCTGTGACCAACTGCAACCCGGATGCGGTCACGTCATTTGCGAATGCCCAATCAATTGCCGCTCGAAAATTGTCAAGCTCGGCATCAAGCTGCATCAACCACCGAGTTTGCTCCACCGTGTGCAGCTTCGGCCCGGCTTCTTGTGCCAGCGCTAGGTAGAAGTTCAGATGGCGATGGCGCAACGCATGTTCCCCATGACTATCCTGCGCGCGAAGCTTCTCATCGGCATACTGCCGGATGGTCTCAAGCATGCCATAGCGCGCTGCTTCGCCTCGCACATCCGCAATCACCAAAGATTTGTCCACCAGATTTGTTAGCAAATCGAAGGCGTTGGGTTGATTGGTGATGGCCTCTGCTGCGTTAGCAGTGAATCCGCCGGCGAAGACTGACAACTGTGAGAAGAGTTTGCACTCAAGCGACGTAAGCAGGTCTACACTCCAATCAATCGTCGCGCGCAGGGTTTGCTGGCGCGGCAGGGCGGTGCGACTGCCGGTGGTCAACAGGCCAAAGCGGTCGTCGAGGCGCGCATCAATCTGTTCGACGGTCAAGGCTTTCAGTCGCGCGGCGGCTAGCTCGATGGCCAGCGGGATGCCGTCCAGCCGTTGGCAGATATGGGCGACGGCGAGTGCATTGGTCGGTGTCAAGGCAAAGTCGTGTCGGATCGCCGCCGCGCGCTCGACGAACAGGCGCATGCTCTCCGATTCCAGCAGGTGCGCGGGTGTGCCAAACTCGTTGCTGGCGGGCAACGACAGCGACGGCACCAGCCAGGCGATCTCGCCGCTGATGCTCAGGGCTTCGCGACTGGTCGTCAGAACCCTCATGTGAGGGCAATGACTGAGGAGGGTCTCGGCCAAATCCGCGCACGCCTTGACGAGGTGCTCGCAATTGTCGACGACAAGCAGGGTCTGTTTCGTCCGCAAGTGGTTGAGCAATGCCTCGAGCGGCGAAAGCTGTTGCGATTCGACCAGCCCCACCGCTTTCACGACCAGTTGGAGCACGCGCTCGTCTTCTCGCGCGGCGGCCAGTTCCACCCACCACACGCCATCAGCGAATTGATCCATCATGTCGCGCGCCACCTGAATCGCCAACCGCGTCTTGCCACAACCACCCACGCCGGTCAGCGTAAGCAGGCGGGTGTTGCCGAGCAAGTGCTTCACCGTCGCCATCTCGGGGTCGCGCCCGACGAAACTGGTCAATGGAATCGGCAGATTGGTGTTGTCCGTGGCGGGCGACGGGACAACGATGCGCGCCTGCTTGATGCGTTCGTAAAGCGCCACGGTGTCTGGTGAGGGTTCAACGCTGAGTTCGTCGTGCAGCACGCGCTTGCACTCGTCGAACTGTTTGAGCGCGGCGCTGCGGTCGCCCAGCGACCAGTGGCAGAACATGAGCTGCTGATGGGCGTGCTCGTTGGCCGCGTCGACTGCCAGCACCTTGTGAGCCATGTCGATGGCGCGTGAATATTCGCCCTGCGTGCGCAGGCGCTGGATCATGCGCAGCAGTGCGTCGAGATACAGCGCGTGCAGGCGTTCGCGTTCGGCCAAAATCCAGTCGTCATAGAAGTCGGCCAACAGATCGCCACGATATAAGTCGAAGTCGATGGCCGTTGAATCGGATGAATCACCGTCGAGGAAATGCGCGACTTGGGTCTGATATTCAACCGCATCCACCCAGATGTGACTTGCGGCATGAAACTGCACGACATCGCGATCAGCGGCGATGACCGGATCGCCAATCTCCTTGCGCAGCCAACTCAGGGCGGTGCGCAGCGAGCGGCGGGCGAGGTCGTCGGGCGAATCGCCCCAGAACAGCGCCGCCAATTTCTCGCGGGCATGGGCTTCGGGATGCAAGGCCAGGTAAACCAGGAGTGACTCGGCTTTGTGGGTAGGCAGGCGGATCGTTGCGCCCTCGCGTTCCAGCCGAAATAGGCCGAGGACGAACAGCCGCAACGGCGAAGCTGGCTGGGCCGAGGTCGGTAAGAGAGAGGAAGACGAATCGGCAAGGTGCATACCTATTTCCCGCTGCTATTGTATGCCTCGCCGCTGTTTTTTGAAGCAAAAGAGCGGCATGCCATCCAACCGACGACAGATTTGCACGCTGACTTTATGCCAAGCCTTAAGTCTCAAACAAGCTTGCGGGCGGTAGGGTGCGCTGCAATTGCGCTCGAACCGGGTCGTCAATCTTGATCGCACAAGCCTCAAGCGCCAACATCACCGCCCCTACCGCCGGTTCAAATGAGCTATGCGTCCATTGTGCTGTAGGTGCAGTTTTTAAAATGTGTCGCACGATTACATCGCGTAGCACCAATGAATCGTGCCGTAACACGCCGCCAGTCAACACCAATGTAAAAGGACTATGCGCGATACCCACCTTGCGCGCAGCCAGCAACGCATGGTTGCCCAGTGCTTCGCCATGTGCAACCACAATCGCATGCGCGACACTATCGCCAGCCTCAGCAACATCAAATAACACCCGCACCAGACCCCCGACTTTGGGATGGATAAAGCGGCTCTCGGCATCTTTGGCACTGTTGCGCGCTGTCAATGCGTGTAGCATATCCTCAACACGGGTCTTGTTAAAGAACTCTAGCGTGGCGGGTGTGAGGGCCGTCACTGGGCCAAATCCCAACTCCTCACGATACACAGCGCTTAACGCTTTGTTCGCCAGATCGGCTGCGCCACCCACTTGCTGCCAGAAGCTGGTATGCCACAAGCGGCCCTCTGCCGCACGCGCACCGATGGCCGCGCCAGTGCCACAAGCCACCACTACACCCGTCCCATCGGTTGACCCCGCTCGTAAAGCGCCAAATGCGTCGTTGTAGATCACAGGGTTTGGAATGCCGGTTGCCGCAAGGGCAGTGCGTAGAAACTCAAAATCTTCAGGCCAATCGGCACCGGCTGCACTGAACACGGCAGCAGCAAGTTGAGCTTTTGAGATTTTGGCAGTGACCAAAGCTGTCTCAATGGCAGTTGAAATTGCCGCAAGCGCAGCCATTTCGCTGGTTGCACCGTAAATGTCGCCGCAACCGCTGCGGCCGTAGCCAACAATTTCACCATCACTGCGCGCTACCAGGGCAATCGTTTTGGTATTGCCGGCATCTACACCCAGGACCCAGTCCGCCATGGCGCGTTAACCTACCGCATCTCGATCGGCAATCACAGTGACATTTTGCGCAAGACGTAGCAGCGATGATGGCACATCAGGCGTGATCGGACCATCGAGGGTCTGTTTGAGGATGCTGCGCTTGCGGGCACCCGACACCACAAGAATCGTTTGTTTCGCTGCCAACAATTGCTGCATCCCGCAAGTGATGGCCTCGTGCGGCACATCTCGCCCACCCCAGTAACGCGCGTTGCTTATCAAGCTGGCTTCGGTCAGCTTCACACGCCGAGTGGGCGCATCGGTAGGGGAGGGCGGCTCATTGAAGCCAAGGTGTCCGTTGGGGCCAAGGCCCAGCACCGATACATCAAATCCTCCCGCGGCCGCAACTGCTGCGTCATACGCCATGCAGGCTGCCTCGGGGTCGGATGTGTCATCGGGCAAGGTCACCACATGTTTGGATGGGATGTGCAGTGGATCAAGAAACGCACGCTTGAGCCAGCCATACAGCGAGCGCGGATCATCCAGTGCCACGCCAAGATAGGCATCCAGCTGAAACGCACGCAACTGCGCAGGATCGAATGTGTTGGAGGCTTTCATGCGCGCCAATTCGGCGTAAGCACCCATTGGCGTATCACCTGTTGCTAATACCAAAGCTGCCGTGGGCTTAGCAGCCACTGCTGCTGCGATCATTTCTGCGGCGGTGTGGCTGAGTTCGGCGTAATCGTTTACGAGGAGGAGGTTCATAGTTTTACTTCTACCGACTTTGCCGGGAAACATGTCATTCCGAATGAAATGAGGAATCTCAGCAGTGTTAATCGTAGTTGTTTTGCCGCAGGGACCTTCGGTTCGCTTCACTCAGCATGACAACGCTATTTCCCGCTAAACGCGGGAGAGCCATAGTTTTACTTCAACAATCGCTCCGGTAAATAGTTTGCGTGTGCTGCAGCCAGCTCATCGTAGATGGTTTCGGCTTTGCTGAGCGAGAAACACAAAGGGTTGCTGGCAAGCGCGCGAATGGCATCAATCCGCGTGCCGCTCCATGCGGCCGCACCTGCCAAGGCTTGGTATTCACCGAGCATTTTCACCAAGCCACGCACTTGCACGGGTAAACGCACCTGCGGCAAGCGGTTCACGCCATTGCGATCCAACTTCGCAAATACTTCGACGACAAGGTCATCGGGGAAGTCCGCCAACGCACCCTGATTCGGCACATTCACGGGGAGTACATCGCCGCGGTCATTGAAGATGGCGTCCATTGCATCCAGCGCCAGCTCCAGCTCGTGGATGCCGCCGCGTGAGCGACGTGGGTCGAGAGTTGGGTCATCTTGCTGGGCTTGCTCACGGTAGTGCTGCCAGTAATCGGGCACGGAGGCCAAAATATCTTCAGCCCGGGTGGTGGGTTTGGCTTGCAACTCGGCCAGTACCTCGTCCTTGAAGTAGTAATACTTGAAATAGGACGCAGGCAGCGAGTCCATTAGCAATGCCAGCTCCAACAGGCGTAGCTCGGTCTGTTTGGCGCCACGCTGTGTGGCGGGGTCGCGTTGCTTGCGGGTTAAGGCCTCTTGCAGTAATGGCATGACGGGACCACCCGCGTAACTATGCTCCAGCGACCAGCAGCCGTGATTTAACCCGACCAACGTCGCGTGCAGCTTCGTTTCGTCCAAATCAGCCGCATGGGCAATTTCTTTGGGGAAGACGAATGGCCCTTCGCACAGTGAGATGGTTTTGATTGCAGAATGATGGGTAATGGCCTCGGATACTAAGTTGATCGGGTTGGTGTAGTTGAACAGAATGGCACGTGGACAAACGGCTTCCATATCCGCGATCACGCCCTTCATGACTTGGACTGACCGTAGCGCCATGAAGAACCCACCGGGTCCTTGCGTTTCTTGGCCAATGACCCCATGCTTCAGCGGGATGCGCTCATCTAGAACACGAGCTTCGAATCCGCCCGGTCGAAAGCTGGTTAGTACCGCATCGCAGTCTTGCAACCCAGCGCGGCGGTGGGTGGTAGTGCTGATCTTGATATCCAGTCCGCGGGCGCGCACCATTTTGTCGGCAATCTGCTTGACCAAGGCCAGCCGCTCTGCGCTGCCGGGTAAATCTATGAGCACGACTTCCGAACCATCGAAGTTTTTGCCCTGATGAATGAACGAAGCCATCGTTCCAGGCCCACGCGTGCTGCCGCCGCCGATATAGGCGAGTTTTATTTTTGCCATGTCAAATACTCCTGAGGTTTGATAAAAATGGCTCTCCTGTGTTTGACAGAAAGTGAACCACGAATCGCACTAATCCTCACGAATTATGGTTCTACCGACTTTGGCGGGATTAACGTTGTCATGCTGAGCAAAGCGAACCGAAGGTCCCTGCGGCAAAACACTTACGATGTAACGCCGCTGGGACCTTCGGCTCATTTCATTCGGAATGACATGGTTCCCGGCAAAGTCGGTAGAGCACGAATTATTAGTGAAGATTAGTGCGATTCGTGGTTTACCCAGTTATATTCAGGAGAATCAAAAAATGAGAATGTGGTGACCAGATTTTGCGTAATCCCAGTCGCTACGGCAGTGTGCGCACACTCGATAATCTCAACAACATGGCGCGCTTGTTCACCGCTGGCGTGTGGCGCACGGTTTTCCACGATCGCATCTGCCAGCTCCATAATGTCCACATACAAATGCCCTTCTTCCAATACAAGGTGTTCACCCTGCATATAGCGCTGCGCGGTAAGTTCCTGCGCATAATTTTGATTCCCGATGTTTTGGCCCCCGCCATAGACATGATAGGCCAATGGGTAGCCAGTGGCGTGATCGACATCGGTAATTTCGAGCGCACCGCGTGTGCCGTATAACCCCATGGCGCCCCAAGGATTGCGTCGGCTGCCACTCACATCTGAGCCAACGCCGGTGACAATCGCCCCGTTAGCAAACTCCATCAACAGCACTGCGTTGTCTTCTATTTCAATCGTGATCACTTCATCGCGCCACTTGCGCTCGGGCATCAGCTTGTTGCCGAGCGCGGTCACTCGTTTGACTGGGCCCAACACACTGGTGGCCAATTGCAGCGAGTAAATGGTGACATCCGGCAGCGGCCCGGCCCCTTTGCGGAAGTACCACATCGGGTTAATCGTATTGAGGGCATTACTTGGATCGGTGCCGCTACGCACTGCTTCATGCTCATGACCAAAGCCCCAAGCATAGGTATAACCAAACCCAATCTTGCCTAATCGCCCGCTTTGGATCACCTCGCGCATGTGTGGCGTGGTTGGGAACAACTCAAACCCCGGTGCCGCCACCAGCTTGACCCCAGCCTTATCACGCGCCGCGAGCAACTGGTTGGCCTCGGCCACAGTTGTGGTCATGCTCTTTTGCACGTAGACATGCTTGCCAGCCGCAATCGCCGCCATTGCATTGGCAAAGTGATATTGAATCGGCGTAATGACCAGCACCATATCGACATCGATTTGGGCGAGCATGTCACCCATGTCGGTGAACCAGCGCGGCACACCAAACTTCTCCGCGCTTTGTTTGGCGCGCTCGGCAACGGCATCGACCACCGCGACCAGATTAATGCGTTGCTTGGCATCGGCACACGCCAGATGTGGCAACACGCCCCGTTGTGAAACGCTGCCGCAGCCCACGAGCGCGGCTTTAAGAATGGGTGGAATAGTTGATTTATTCATGTTTTGTTTAACGTAACGGCGGCGGATTTGCTGTCAGATCGCTTAGGCTCACTGTCGTCATATTGAACGCTTGCCAATCCGTCGTCACAAAGCAGGCACGGGCAAAAGTTTTGTGCATGTCAAAATGTCGTCGTCAGAGTCACCCTACGACCTTCTTTGGCCGAAGCCGCTGCACTGTCCAATATCTCGATCACATGCGCCGCGTGTGCCATGCTGAGAACCGGCGGCGTGTTGTGCTGAATGCAATCTAGTAAGTGTTGCACACCTAGAATATGGTCGGGTGCACCTGCGCGCTGATGCGGCACAGATACATCGTGCCATTGTCCGTCTTTGAACAATTGAATCGGCGCGGCGCTGTTTAGCAAGTTCAAGGCCAGTGTGCCGTGCAAACCAAATAGCTCCAGCTGAGCCGCCCGGGTGGCTTGCACACTATTATTGGCTTCGGTCGATGAGATTGCGCCGCGCTCATGCGCCAGCGCGATCAGCCAGGTATCGTTTTCCTCCATGCTTACCCGTTTGCCCGCAAACTCGCCATTGCGAATGACAAAATCATCTTGTGCTTTGAGGGCGAGTGCTGTCACTTGTTTTGCCGCGCCCAAGATGCCTGTAAGCGCGTGCAAAGGATACACGCCCATGTCGCGTTGCGCGCCGCCACCCGCGGCAAAGAACGGGGTGGGGTCAGACGGGAACCCATCCCACGGCGGCACACCGCCATGTCCCACGCCGCGCGCGCTGGTCACTGGGCCAATCTCACCTGCATCCACCAAGACTTTGGCCTGCAACACTTGCGACCAAACCATGATGCACGGCGCGCACACCAACACACGTCTGTGCGTTTGCGCTAGGTGAGCTAGCTGCTGCGCCTGGGTTAAATTTGTCGTCGCGGTTTTCTCGGTATACACATGCTTACCTGTTTGCAGACAAGCAAGATTAGTCTCGTAGTGCAACTGCATCGGCGTGAGATTGACAATAGCTTCAGCATCGGTCTCGGCCAGCATCTGCGTGTAATCCGTATAAACGTGTGGGATGGCATATTGATCTGCTGTTTGGCGCGCACGTTCTGCACCGCGTCCGCACACCGCCACGATTTCGGCGCGATCAGCGATACGATGGAACTCCGGCAGGTAATCGCGGTGGGCCACGTCCCCGCAGCCCAGTAGGGCAAGTTTTGTTTTCATCGTCAAGATTTATTTGGCAATGGCTGTGGTTCTAAACACCGGGCGCACCCCATTGCCATTGCCATTCCTATTCCTGTTGCTGGCACGTGTCACTGGCTCGTTGCGTTGGCTGTCAATCTTAAACTTGAAGCGGTCGGCCCGATACAGCGCGACGAAATGTTCAACCGGGCGATTGCCGGTGGTGAACGTCACCCCTTCAAGCAACATCATCGGCGCACCTTTACTCAGCCCAAACAAAGGCGCTTCAAAGTCGTTGGCCGTTGTCGCCTCCAGGGTCTGCTCGGCATGTGCCAGCGGTAGGCCATAGCGCTGCTCCAGCAGCACATACAGCGAAGTCTGACTGAAATCTTCTGCTTCCAAATTGGGACACAGCGCAGCGGGCACATAGGTCGTCTCTAAGAGATGCGGCATATCGGCAACCAGGCGTAAGCGGATCAGTTTGAGGGCTTTGCTCTTGGGCCGCAGTTGCAAGCGCGCTGCAATGTTGGTGGGTGGCACGACTAGGGCCTGTTCGATGACACGCGAAGTGATGGGATACCCCTCGCCCATCATTTTCTCGGTGAAGCCCAGCAGGTGGTGCACATCGTAGGCGAGCTTGGGTGCGGCCACAAAAGTGCCTTTGCCAATGTGCGCCTCCAGCACGCCCTGCTGCACCAGGTACGATACTGCCTGTCGCGCCGTCATGCGGCTGATGCCGGCTTGCTCGCACAACTCGCGTTCTGGCGGAATTTGGTCGCCGGGTTTGAGCTCACCATTGGCAATCTGCGCCCGCAGATGTTCGGCCAGTTGGTAATACAGGGGGATCGGGCTGTATTTGTCGAGCATTATCCTTTTACCCCAGTCAAGGTCACCCCTTCAATAAAGTAGCGTTGGGCAATAAAGAACAACCCGATGACAGGGAGTGTGGTTGCCAGAGACGCTGCCATCATCAGATTCCACTCTACACCGTGTCGCGTACGAAAGACATTGAGACCCAATGTCAGAGGATATTGCGCGTTGTCACGCAAGTAAATCAGTGGTCCTTGAAAATCGTTCCACGCATATAAGAAGTGAAAGACTGCGACGACGAGCAAGGCAGGCTTGATCAAAGGTGCGATGATGCGCCAAAGTATTGTGAAATCACCAGCGCCATCTACTTTGGCAGCGTCAGTTAAGTCCATCGGAATGGTCAGCATGAATTGACGCAGCAGAAAGATATTGAATGCGCTGCCGAAACAAAGCGGAACCAGAAGTGGCGCGTAACTGCCCACCCAGTTCAAAGTGCGAAACAATACATAGGTTGGAATCAAAGTGACGATGCTGGGCAGCAGCAGTGTCGCCAGTGTAAGGCCGAACAACACGTTTCGTCCGCGAAACTCCATGCGTGCAAACGCGTAGGCCACTACACCACTGGAGACCGTAGTCGCAATCGTCCCCGCGACGGTATAGAGGAGCGTGTTGCGCAATAGGGTCAAAAACGGGAAGGCTGGGCTGGTCAGTGCTTCGACGAAGTTGCCCCATTGCATAGGCGTTGGCACCCAAACCAAGGGTTCAGTAAATACTTGGTTAATGGGTTTGAGCGAAGTGATGATCATCCACAAAAAGGGCACAAAAAAGAGAAGCGCAACTGTTAACAATACTGCATGAGACAGTATCGACACGCCAAATTTTCGCACGCTGAAATCGCGGCGCTGCCGTGAAGGCACGGTTGGATTCATCGCTTTGATCCCTCGTAGTGAACCCAGTAATTTGACGAACGTACCACTAGCAGCGTCAGGAGTATGAGCACGATGAACATCAATGTCGCCATTGCCGAGGCATAGCCCATCTCAAAGAACCGAAAGGCAAAGCGATACAAATGCAACATATACATGAGTAGTGAGTTGAGCGGACCCATACCCCCCACACCGGATTGCTCAACAGCGCCCAGTGCCACAAATACCGGTGTGAAAATCTGGAACGACCCAATGATGCCCATAATGAGGTTGAAGAAGATCGTCGGAGTCAGTAACGGAATCGTCACATGACGCAGTCGCTGCCAACTGTTGGCACCATCAATCATGGCTGCCTCCAACAGGGGCTTTGGTACCTCCTTCAATCCGGCCAAAAAGATCAACATGGCACTGCCCGTGCCCGTCCACAGGGTCATCAGGATCAATCCCGGCTTTGACCAAGCAGCACTTTGAAACCAGCCAATACGTGGCACACCTAATGAACTGAGTAGCACATTCACCAGACCCAATCGCGCATCCAGCAGTAGCATCCAAATGAGTGTGGTGGCTATAGCCGGCACCAAGCTGGGCAAATAGAAAATGGTGCGATAAAAGCCGATGCCGTTATTACTTCGGTTGAGTAACAGTGCCAACCCTAATGCCACGACCAAACTTAGTGGGACGGAGATAAGTGCGTAGTAAATCGTATTGCCTGTAGCGGTCCAGAATTGTGGATCGGACGTGAACATGCGCGTAAAATTGCTCAGGCCAACCCATTTGGGTGGCTCCAGAATGTTGTATTTCGTAAACGAAAAGTAGAACGATGCGACCATTGGATAGGCAATAAATACCAACAGACCTATGAGCCACGGCAGCACAAATGCATATGCGCGCAAGTCATTGCGCAGCTGTTTGCTCAACAAAGGTTTGCGCTTTGTCGTTATGGTATTTGTCGGTTGCGTAGCTTGTGTCATCGTAAATTTCAGGGAACAACACTCGAAATCAACCGCAAATCGTACGTGTCAATACAAATTATTGGTGAAGATTCGTATGATTCGCGGTTAATAATCTATAGCTCTCATGGCTTTGGTGAGAAATGTGTCATTCCGATCATAGTGAGCCGAAGGTCTTAACGTCGCATTTTCGCACGCTGCCAAAGCTAAGACTTTCGGCTCCTCGCTGCTCGTCGGAATGACATTTTTCCGTTTTACTAGGTAGAGCTCAATCTATTTAAGCGACAACGCTCTCTTGAGCTAGCTTTTCACAGTTTGAGCCAACTTCTCAGTGCAAGTTTTCTGTGCGGCTGCCAAACCATCTTGCACGGTCTTCTTCTTGCTCAGTATTTCTTCGACCGCGCTACCCATCGTATCGCGTGCAAACTGTTCGATGGGCGAGTTCCACATGTCTACGGCATCACTCAAATAATCGCCGAAGAATGTGTGATAGTCCAAGCCTTTTTCCTTGCCAACGTTCTTGATGAGTTTCTCGGTCAACACATCTTTCGGGAAGTCTTTCCATGCCGGCGTGTCCATGATGGCTTTGTACCAGGTTACCCAACCGGTCGTTGTTAGATATTCGATAAACTTGAAAGCCTCTGCGGGATGCTTTGCTCCTTTGGGCAACATAAACCAGTTGGGCCAGAAACCAGTGTACGATTTGGTTGCGCCTGGCCCGACTGGGAAGCGCGCCACTTCAAAGCCAAAGGGGATATCAGCATCGGTGGTGGCCCAACTACCTTCGACCGATATCGCTGAGCGGCCCAGATTAAAGCCGCTGTTGGGATAGGTGCCTTCCCAATTACCGGATGTGCGCAATGCTTCTAGATTGCCGCCATATTGCTCATCCAGCCATGTCACCCAATAGCCGAGCCAGTTCTGATTTTCTTTGCTGTCAATCGTGTAGGTGTTGCTGGCAGGATCGTATATCTTGCCGCCAAATGAAGCGCTCCACACCGGATACAACCAGCTATTACCCACAAATGGCGCACTGCCGATCTGTTTGTAACCCCCTTTGTCATCTTTCTCGACAAATTGCGCTGAAAGGGCTTTCCAATCATCCCAAGTCTTGGGCATATCCTCACGCTTGGTCGAGATCTTTTTATCAGCCAATAGTTTGGTATTGATGAACATCGAGCCTGCTCCAGCTGAAGAAGGCAATCCATATGTCTTCCCCGACCATTGACAGGACTTAAGTGCAGCCGGGTAATAGGCCTCTGGTTTTGCTATTTTGGCGGCCTTCATTTGGTCGTCAATGGGAATCACAGCGCCCTGTGCTGCCCATTCTGCGGGCGTAGTGTCAGCATATCCTACATCTGGTGCGTCACCGCCCGCAATGCGTGAGAGCAGTATCTCGCGGTAGTTACCGCCTTCTGGGGCACCGCCAGGGTTCTTGAAATTTACCTTGATACCCGTCTCCTTCTCAAACACCGGGATCATGGCTTTAAGCGGCTCAACAGTGTTTTTCGAAGACCATGCATTCAACCATTCGATCTCGACACCGCTACTGCTAGCTGTTTGCGGGGCTGCTGTCGGCTCTACAGGCTTGTTGCCGGATGAGGTTGTGGATGGTGCTGTCGGCGCTGCCGGTGGCGCACAGGCTGCCAGCAACGCGCCGCTGCCGGCAATGCCCGCCCATTTCAATAGTTGCCTTCGGTTTATTTGATTCGTCTTCATATTTATTGATCCTCCAAAATTTTTAGAACTGATATTGGTCTTCAGATTTGATTCTAGAATCACCCTCCCGGGTTTATAAGACCGGCGACGGTAGGTCCGTCTACTTTCCAACTTGAAGGGCTATAGTTCATTGTTTGCCTACAAACCGAGAGTGCTGCCCCAATCAACCCGGCATCTGATCCCAGCTTGGCTTTCACAATAGGCAGCTTTTGCGTGTCTGCGCTCCAAATATGAGCACGGGTGCTGCTGACCAGCGCATCCCAATAGACTCCGGCGGTGCTGCCCAATCCGCCACCCACAACAATCGCCGCCGGATCCAAGACATTTGCCAGCCAGCCTACGGCGCTGCCCAACGCGTGCCCGGCGCTTTGTAGGATTTCAAGCGCCTGGGTATTACCCGATGCCGCTGCATCAAACACTTGCTGGGCAGTTTGTACACCAAATCGTTTAGAAACGGCCAAGCCAGAGGCGTATTCCTCCAACACAAACGGCGCTGCACCCGGCACACTGATTGGCCCAGTCGCCAATACCAGCGCATTGCCGCGTGCGCCTGCAAATGGAACACCGCCTTGCACCAAACACGAACTAATGCCTGTGCCGATGTTGACAAACACGAACGGATCGTAATCTTGCCCCGCCCCAAACCGCGCTTCGGCCAAGGCCTGTGCCCGGACATCGCTTTCAATACTGCAGGGCGCAATCGCACCGAGTATCGTGCGCACCGGTAGGTCTTTCCAGGCGATGGTGAAATCGCTCATGACGTTGCCCTGTAAATCGACCAACTCGCAAATGCCCAAACCAATCCGAACGGGAGAAACATGAGATGCTCGATTCGAGATTAGAGATTGAACCAAGCCCACCACATCGTCGAGTACTGCCTGCCCGCCACGCTCGGCCCGCGTGGCTGTTTGCATGTGCTGCAACACGTTTCCGCTGGCCAGATCTACCCAGCCCGCCGCAATCTTTGTGCCGCCTATATCGATCCCGATTGCATGCGTAACACTCGTCATTCATTACTCCGGCAAGTAACGGGGCGCCACCCCAAACAAAAATTTCACCGGCTTATCTGTGTAGTTGTAATACTGATGTGCCGTTCCGTGCGGCATGTAAAACCCATCACCCGGTTTTAACTCAAACCACTTGGGGCCTTTATCATTGTCGGGCACCCGAATATTCAGCGTTCCTTCCAGCACATACAGACTTTCATCACCTCCATGGGTGTGCAAATCGCAGCGTTCGCCGGGCATGGCAATGGCTTTGCCAACCGTGAGTTGATCTGTCGCACACAACAGACCCACCAGAATCGGCTGCTCACCCCCCTCCAATCGCCAACGCAAGTTGCCATCATGCATCACCCGCATCGTGTCTTTGGACAGGATCTCCTCGGCATCCATCGGCCAGTGACCCAGCAGCTCATCTTGGGTGTATCGACTCGCTTGCAGATACGGCCGCGTGCGTGCATACGCGCCAGAAGCACCCTGCGATGGGGTGGGCGCCATAAACTCCAAAACCCGCAATTGTCGTTCGCTGCGGTTAAAGGCGTGATGCCAAGTGTCTTTGCGAAAGAACGCCGCCTCATCCTGACGCACCACATGCACCTCGCCTGTCTCTGGGTTGCACAGCGTCATCTCGCCTTCCACTACGTAATAGATTTCATCTGCCCCGAAGACTGTGCGTGAGCTGTCCGAATGCTTGAACCAGCCGTGTGGCGGCAAGCCAAACACAATATGATGAATCTCGTCACTGCTGACGTAGACCCAATCAGCCACTTCGCCAGCCACCGGATCACCCCATAAGTGGCGCGTCACCGCCTCATACGCAATGTGTGTCGGCGCGTCGAAAATAGGGCGGGGAGAGGGGGAATAGGTCATAATAAAATTGAGAATTAAGAATGAAAAATGAAGAAGAGCGGTGTTCGCTACAATCATTTTCTCAATTCTTCATTCGGCATTCTCAATCCTCTTCCCTTGTCCGATCATGCTCCGCTTTGGCACGGGCCTTGGCCATGGCTTCGTCGATGTTGGGCAGGGTGAACGTGCTTTCCATGATTTGGGTCTGATTGGTCTCGCTGGCGATGTTGGCCTTGATCATGATTTCGAGA
>JANMVQ010000245.1:0-7269 GCA_031392845.1 Chloroflexota bacterium | reverse complement strand
GGGTGCACCGGCAAAACCAGCCGTTGGGCAAGTCGCACCCGAACAAGTGCCGGTGTTGTTGTTGCCAGAGCTATCGGCAAAGGCGGTCGCATTCGGCAATGTCTCAAAACGCAGATCGACACTGGGTGCGCTTTGTGGCATCGGACAAGCCAAACTATTATCGTTCGCCGCGATGAAAAAGCCGGTGGTGGGGTTGAAGGTCGGGTCAGCATTCATATCTAGCGGGATAAAGACATGGCGCTGCAAAGCCGTATTGTCTTGATAGCTCAGCAGCCAACCACGATAGTTGGGGTGCCATACCACCTGCGGGGAACGGGCGGCTGGGAATTGCGCCAAGCTAACGACTTTGGGACCGGCCACCAGTGTGTTGCCTGTATAGACCCGCCCCAAAATATCGCGAGTGCTGCTCAGATAGATGATAAAAGTGCGGCCACTGGCTGGATCGTATGAAATGCCGGGCGAATAGGTGTTTTCGGCGTTGACAATGCCGCTTTGGGTAAACGATTGGGGCTGCGATAGCGTTTGTCCATCGCTGGATGCATCTGCTGAATAGATCGCCGAGGCACGTCGATCTTGCCAGATCACGCGGTAGCTGCTGCCTGTCCATGCTATGGCGATGGCCAGATCATCTACACCGGGTCGCCCGGCTTGCGCGCTGCCTGCATCGCGGAAGGTGGTGTTTAGCAGGTTGCCATCCTTGTCAAAGGCTTGGACCACGACCTGCGGCAAGCCGTAGTTGCCGCCTGAGGTATTTTCGGCAAAGCTTTCATACGCCACCAAGAAGCCACTGCCATTGCTGGCAACTACCGGGGCATAGCTTTGGGCCGAATAGGTGGTCGTTACAGGAGAGGGTGGGAAAGCGACAGCGCGCTTGATCTGGCCATCCGAGCCAATTAGTGAGCCAGAGATAACTTTGGCATTGCGCAGTGGCACGGTCACATTGACTTCAATCACGTGTTCAGCACCGGTCAGGGTAAAGGTCACACCATTGCGGGGGAGATAGAGATCGATCAATTGGGTTGCCACCAATTGATTGGTGACCCCATCTACGTCATAGACCCTGAGCGTCGCCGGGCCACCGCAATATTGGGCGGTGATAGGGAAGCCACCCGCGTTGGGGCCACGCTGTTGTCCGCTCGTCATGGAAGTGCCGGCATTTTGATCCCAACGCCAGAGCGTGCTCTCGCTGCCGCCGTTGGGCTCCAAGGCAATCAACGGTTCAATCCCCGCTACGACATCTCCGCTATCAGCGCCGGCGGTCACCACCTTGAGGGTATTCACGGTAATCTGGTTGCAATAGCGCTGCTGATCCCACACCGCCAAGGTGTCGCCACTGGCGTTGGTCGCCAAACGGTGGGGGTGATTGCCCAAGATGGCGGCAGTGTTGCTGGCATCATTTTCAATGGCCCGCACCGTGCCGCTGGGAATCGAGTAAGCCAAGATGTCGCCAAAGCCAATTGAGCCAATGCTTTGAAAGGCCAGTGTCGAGAGCAGGAAGTTATCTTGGCGGTCGGGACGATTAGCGGTTGCAGCGCTATAGAAAGGCAAATTGGGCGCGGCAATGCCACCCAGTGGCGCTTCTGTAGCAATGGATGCAAACGCCCAGCCTGCAACACCGGTATCTTGTAGACGCGTGTTGGCGGTGCTGGTGATGCGGGTCTGTTGGGTGCCAAGGCCAGAAGCAACGGTCAAACTGAGACCCAGCGTGCTGGTCTGCGTGACCGAGAAGGTGAGCGGGTTGAAGGCAAGCGCCAATGGATTGGGAGCCGCACCGAGGATCGTGGTAGGCTGGACGTTGAGCACGCCCGACACCACTGGCGCACTGGCGATCACCGTGCTGCTATAGCGGAAGCTCTGCCCGGGTGCGAGATAACCATCTATATCGTTGGTTTCTAGTACAACCGCCAACGGTGTGGTGTTCGGCACGTTGGGATGATAGGGATTTCCTTGACTGTCGATTCGATTGGCTGGATTGGCATCGAGCGCCAGTTGACGCTCGGTCTGATCGGACAATCCGTCGTTATCGCTGTCGGCACTAAGCGGGTCGGATGAGACACGCACGGTAAAAGGCACGGTGGCGTTGATCTGCACATCCCAGCCACCTGCCCAAGTGGTAGATAGCACACCGGTATCGGGATCGACGGTGAGGTGATAGGCCTCGTCGCCGTCTTTCAGCCCATCGTTGTCGCTGTCGGCCTTGCTGGGGTCGGTGCCGAGTCGGCGCTCTTGCAGGTCGGTCAGGCCGTCGTTGTCGGTGTCGCGCAGAATGGGCGATGTGTTGATGCCAGACGATTGATCTTCCATCTCAAAGCGGTCGGTCAGGCCATCGTTATCAGCATCTGCGGTTAGATCATTGGGGTCCATCCCGTTGTATGCAAAGGAGAGTAGCCCATCCCCATCGGCATCGCGCAGCGAAGGGAACTTGGCATCCCAACTTTGCCCAGCCCCGCCATCTGCTTTGGGGCCTAAGGCCAAAAATGCATTCAACGTTGCCGGGAAGACATCGTATTGCAGAGAGTTGATCGGCATGTGATTGTCGCCGTTGTAGGCGCGGGTGGTGCAGTAGGGGTAGACCACAATCAGCCAACATTCGTAGGCCGGAATAGCGTAGTTCATGTGGAGCGAAAACGGCACGACCGTGTTGATGCCCAGCTGTAGCGGCAAATTCTGTACCGTTGGCGCAGTGCGCATCTCACCGCGATATAACGTCGCGTTGCGGAACAGGTGATCAGGGCTCACGTTCTGCCACACAGTTGGCATTTCGTTTAGCACAACCGGCTGGTTCTGAATGCCAGTGCCAGTGAGGCCATATTTGAAACTGCTGCTCCGCAAATTGTCGGGCGAGAAGAAATAGAGATATGGACCAATCAAGACATCATTATTAGGATCAGGGGTTTTGTGGGTGACTGTGGTGGTGACAGGCAGTGTGATGGCCAGTGAGTTGCCGACGACATAGCCTTTGCTGGGGTCGGCCAACGTGACCTGCGGCGCACCCGTGACCATGAGATCATCGCGCTCCAAGTTGATCATCAGATCATAGTTGTAGATCAATTTGGAGAGCGCCTTGGTGAGTGCGCCGGTGAGCGTAAAGCAGGCGCCATCCAACGTATTGACCTTGCGCAATTCATCCACGCCTAACTCGCAGATGAGGCTAAGAATGCTGTCGATCACGCCCAGAATCGCCCCAATGATTGCGCCGATGGGGTTGGCTGCCAGCACCGCCAATAGCACCGTGACAATGGTGGCGGCAATCGCCTCGGCAGCGGCACGGTTGAATTGTGGTGTGCCGGGCGCTAAGCCATTGCTAACAGCGCCGTAGATAAAGAAGCCCCAGATGAGCGTAACGCCGAGCACCGCGCCGATGGCGGCCCCACGTTGGACAATCGCATAGCTCTTGCCCACAAAGGTGAGTAATTTAGCTGCGCTAAGCGGCGAGCTAATGAGCGAGCGCACAACATCGACGATAGGGGCCACGACATTCATAGCAATGTTGAGCGCAATCGCCAAACCGCCTAATATCTGGCGGGTGTTGTGCGGCAGATTGGGGAGCAGGCTAGCAATTTGCAATGACACCATCAAGACTGTGCCGGCAGCGCCGACAATGGCTGCCCCAAAGCGAAAAATCAGATATTTCGTGCTGGCGAGTTTGCCTTTGGCTTTCGCCAGCACCTTGCCAGAGTCAATCCTATCCCCATGCGACTTCTGGCCTCCACTTTGCGCGGCATCGGCAAGCGCATTCTTGGCGTCCTTGAGTCCATCGCGTAGCAATTTGGCAAAGCCAATCGTGGCTTTCTTTTGAATCTGAGGCGAATCGCCGGGGACATAGCCGGGGAACAAGCGGTAGAAGCTTTGTGCGCCAACCAGTGGCACGGTGGATAGCCCTTGCAGCACGGCGCGCACGGCAGTGGCGGTCTCTGTTTCGGTTTCTAGCCGGGTTCTGAACGCTGGAATTTGCGCTCCGGTCTGCACATTGGCATAGACGCCACTGCGCAGACCGGTGAAGAAGAGTTGGCTCAACATCACGCGCCCGCCCACCCAGTCTTCGGTGTTGTCGTCACTGACTACCGGGGCAAGCGTGCCATAGCGAGTGTCGAGTGTGCCCCAATAATCGTCGTCGTTGCAGGGGGTCAACGTGACGGTGCCAGTGGCCGGTGCGCAATAGGCCATCCACTTCAGACCGGCATTGACATCCACGGTCAGCGCCGTTGCTGGGCTGGGCGCAAGATCGAACGTCAGCGCGCTGCCAGCTTGTGTCACATAGCCAGAACCGACCGTGCTTAGGTCCAGCCCCAACAGCCGCGAGCGATTTTCCTGCGCAAACATCAGCAGGGGTTTGATCTCGCGATCCCCTTCTACCTGTGATTTGAAGACGTTGTTGAGGATAGCCACCGTTTCGGTCATGGTGGTCTCGGCGATCGCGGCATCAATTGTCGGGTAGCTGCGTGACTCCACCTGCAAGATATTCGGCACATCAAAGCGTTGTGACGCGCTGGGGTTGTTGTCACGGTCGAAGCGGGTGGGGAAGTCGGCAAGTTGCAGATCACGCACGTTGTTGTTATCGGCGTCGTGCGCGACAACAAAGTGCTGATCCAAAACATGGGCCAGCGCCCAGAGTGCGGCGTCGTCCTTT
Source organism: Chloroflexota bacterium (assembly GCA_031392845.1). GTDB lineage: Bacteria > Chloroflexota > Anaerolineae > J036 > Brachytrichaceae > JANMVQ01. Next base: position 2,639 of record JANMVQ010000245.1, on the reverse strand, counting down.
TTATTGGTATCAACCGTCGGGTCTTCATACAACATGGCCATGTCGGTGCCATGCTCCTCGCGCACAGTCAAGCCTGTTAAGGTCCAATCGCCGTAATAGCTTTGGATCACCTGCGGCACGTTGTTGATTACGCCATCGGTCTGGCAATCGGCAGATAGATCGACCGTTTTGTCGCAGGGAAAGTCGACCAATGCGTTTACCACCCAGGATAGCCGCACTTGATGCGGGGTGTTCCAGATGCCAGTAGGCAAGTAGCGCATTTGGCCGCTGAAGGCCACCCGTTGACCGGTCTTTTCATCGGTGACGATGCTTAGCGGTACAAGAGCCACTTTGGTCTGCCCGTCAGCCGTAAAGTCGTTGACCGAGATATTGAAGGGAGTCAGGTCGCTCTGCGGCGGCAAATTGGCGCTGGCAGCTGGGATGCGGATTTCGAGCATCGGCACGACTTTCATATCGCCGTTGGCTTCGTTGACATCGGCGGTGCGCCCGGCAGCCGTGGCGACATCGGCGTAGGTTTTGCCATCCACATCGCGCACCTGCCCCTCGCTGTCCTGCGGCCAATCCAAGACATTGAAGGCGAACCAAAGCTGCTTTTCATCTTGCGGTCGCAATTGAAACTCGACAAAGGTGGGTTTGCCTGCTATTAAGTTGTTGAGTGTCAGTTGCAGCGGTGCGGCGTCGCTATAGGCTGCTGCCCCTTTCGTATACGGCGACAAATCTTTGCTGTCGGGCACACCATCGCCATCGTTGTCAAAGTCAAAAAGGTCGGGCAGGCCATCGCTGTCAGTGTCGAGTGGCGTAGTGCGGAGGCTGCCATCAGGATTTAGGCCCCATTCCAACACATCGACCTGGCCATCGCCGTTGGTATCGGTTGCGTCTGGGTTGGTGTACCACGTTTGGCCGCCAAAGCTAAACCCATTCACCTCGATGTTGTCACGCAAGCCATCGCTATCCGTATCGGAAATGACTGAGCTGGTGCCAATATGTTCCTCGGCAAAATCGGTGAGGCCGTCGCCGTCGGTGTCGAGGCCGGAGTCGGCTTGGGGTGCGGATGGGACGGATGGGACGGAAATGAACGGCGATAGTGGCGCGGAGAGATTCGCGATTGGAGCTTGGGCGATTGAGTGATTGGGTGACAAGTGTGGATTGAACTCCACTGCACCTAAGGCTTGCCGCAACTCGCGGTCGTTTTTCGCCTCGGTTTGGCGCTCTTTGGCTGCCGCGACTTTGGCTGCTTGCGCATCGACGTAGTTGCGCGTGAGGTAGCTGTTCAGGGTCGGGCCGGCCACCTGCGCGCCAATGACCAGCACAACTACCACGGTCTGCACGCGACGAGTGCGGCGCGTGATCAGCAGCGCGACAAAGGCAAACACGGAAATGGCGGCCAATATCGGCGCAAGCTGAATCGTCTCCAGCAATTGGCTACTGACGACTGCTGGCTGGCTGCTCGCGACTTCCCCGCCGCCGAACTCCGAAAAGTTCACCACGATCTGCGAGTGCAACTCTTCATCATTTTGGGCAGGGAACTGGAGCGTAAGAATTTGGCGCAGTGGCAGGCCATCTTGGCCCACCCATAGTTCACCCGAACCCACCATGTCGCGGAAGTAAGCCGGGGCTTGCAACTGGACACCCGGAGGCAGTTCGCCACGTGCTCGCATCGCTTCTTCCAACTGCTGGTGCATATATTCGGCGAAGCGTGAGCTATCGATATTGAAGGCGTAGCGGCTGAACACGATGCCGTTGCGGGTTTCTTCCCCGAGGGGCTGCACATCCTTGATTGCGGACAGATAGCCCAGAAAGTCGCCCTGTGGGGCAATCGAGCCGGTGAAGTCGTCGATCTCCTTCCACTCGCTGCCGGCGCGCCGGGCATAGGTTTTGCCGTGCTCGCTGCGGATGCTGGTGCCGCTGGCTTTGTCGAGCCTGGTGCCGCCATCGGCCCACAGTGTCAACTCCATCTTCTGGGTGTTCAGATCGTTCTGCCCTTCTAAATAGAGCTTTTCGGTGCGGCCGGCCCGCCCCACATTGCTGACTGTGGCCGTTGGCAACGTCACTTGGGTGACATCGCTGCTGAAGTGGTATGTCCCTGCTGCGCGCACGATGTCCCATGCCGAAGTCACAGGATCCTTTGGATTGTTCGCCGCCAATGGGGCTGGCAAGAACAATATTCGCAACAAGAGGAGGGCAAAAAATAATGTTGGTAATAACAGCCATGTCGAGCGAGGTTTTAGTAGGGACATCTGAGCGATTTCTCCAGAAATTAACAATCAAGTGCCGTTGTTATACAAGCTTTGCCAAATTAGGCAACTTATCGCAATTGATCCGCAGCAATTCGACGTAAATATTAGATATTGTGCGGAATAAACCACGAACCTTCGGCACGAATCTTCACCAATAATTCGTGAAGGTTCGTGGTTAAAACCTGATGTCAGGACACATTTGAAAATGAAGCCTCCAAATTGAGTAAGGTCATTCCAAGAAATAAATGTATCGCTATCAGACCCCACCCCAACCCTCCCCCGTGAATCAGAATTCACAAGGGAGGGGGCTCGGCTCCCTCTCCTGTCGCTTCTGAGCGACGGGGGAGCAACTGTGTTGAAAGTCAAGGGGTGCTTGCCAACCGCCAGGGGGTTTTAGTGCGT
>JANMVQ010000196.1:0-8436 GCA_031392845.1 Chloroflexota bacterium | reverse complement strand
AGAGCACAGGCTTGGGCCCACGCTACCAACTTGGCGATGTCGGGGCTTTTGGCCATTGGCATAAAGCCAAACCCGCCAGATAGATCGATGCGAGTGCCAGTCACCGTGCACGGGGCTTGTAGCAAATTCTGCATGGCTTCTGTGATGGTTTGTGCGCCGTGCTGATCGATTACCCGAATGTCGATATCGACCCAGGCGTCGTCGGGCACTACGTTCGAGCGAACACCGCCTTGGATCACGCCGGTATTTAGTGTTACGCCCGGCGTAATGCCATTGAGTTTGTGCAACGCAACGATGCGATGGGCCAGCTCCAGAATGGCATTTGCGCCCTTCTCCGGCTCAACACCGGCATGTGCTTGTTTGCCATGCACACGTAGACGATAGTTGGCTACCCCTTTTCGTGCGCTTACAATGTCGCCGTTCTGGCGAGCTGCTTCCAATACCAGCGCAGCATTCATTTGCTTGGCAATAGGCGTATATAGATGTTGTGACACTGGCGAGCCAACTTCCTCTTCGCTGTTGAAGTAGAGCACGATTTCGCCAAAATCCGCGAAACCCGCTTGCTGTAGTGCACGTAGTGCGTAAATGCCAGTAAGCAATCCGCCTTTGATGTCACAAGTGCCAGGGCCAATGATCTTGTCTCCCGCAAAACGCATCGGGCGAATGGCCGCGATGCCCTGGGGGTAGACCGTATCTAAGTGGCCAATCAGCATAACTCGGGCTTGGCACTGACCGTAGGTACGCGCAACGATGCAATCGCCGTAATGCCGCTGCGGGATGCGTTCAGTCGCCCAGCCCCAAGCCTTGCAACGGGTCTCAAACCAATCGGCGACTTTGTCTACCCCAAACTTATAGTCAGTGCCACAATCACGATTGACAAGGTCAGCAAGATCATCAATATAGGCTTGGCGTGTGTTGTTTAGAAAAGACAGCACCGCGGTCTTAAGTTCAGACGTGTCTGACATGATTGATGCGATTGTATGGTAATTTGGCGCCGTCATGCTAAGGTTGGGATCATGCTTGAAAATGATTTGGCGTTAACAGTGTCTCTTGATGGTAAGTGGGCATTTCAATTGGCGGGGCAAGAGCCTATCCAGATACAGGTGCCTTCGGCGTGGGAAGCCCAGGTTGTTGATCGCATAACCGATGGGCCTGCTTATTATCGGCGCCAGTTTGAGATAAACCAAGTGACGGCCTGTGTGATCCTGCACTGCGATGCAATTTCATTGGCAGCCAAAATTTGGCTTAACGGGCATTTAGTGGGAGAGCACACCGGGATGTGGTCATCATTTCAGCTCGAAATCACTGGGTATGTGCGAGTTGGAATAAACGAATTGGTGATTGAAGTCTGGAAACCGGGTCAGTGCTATCCTTTACGAGAAAGTTTGGCCGGCTTTCTGCCGGATGTGGCGAATACATTCGGGGGTATCTGGCAGTCAGTAAAGATCTGCCTATTCGAAAACTTTATATTTAACGAGTTACGCATCGTTGCCAAGGAAGGAGGTCAGCTGGTGATCAGCGGTTCCATCACTGGGTCTGGTGCGGATCAAGTGAACATCAAAGTTCAAGACGACAATGGCGTAACTCTAGTGGCACAGGCCTTGTCAGTTGACCAAGGCACATTCTCACTTGACGCAGTTTTGAGCAATATATCCTTGTGGCGTGCTGAAAGCCCCGTGTGTTATACGCTGGTGTGCACGGTGTGGCACGCTGGGAATATAGTCGCATGTGCAAAGCGTCGCTTTGGGTTTCGCTCAGTGACAACGCAGGCGGATTGCGTCATGATCGGCAATCATCCGCAACATGTCCGAGGGGTGCTAAGCTGGGGGTGGGACGCACAGCAACACTGCCCCACCCCAACCGCGCAGCAAGTTCGAGCTGATTTTGCAAAAGCTCGCGCAATGGGCTTTAACTTATTCAAGCTGTGCTTATTTGTCCCAGACGAGACGCTTTTTGATATTGCCGATGAAATCGGTATGTTGCTATGGCTTGAACTTCCGCTGTGGCAACCCACCATGACGCCTGCTTTGCGGGAACTGGTTTTGCGCGAATATGAGGCTATTCTGCGGCGGGTGCATCATCATCCATCGATAGTGATGTTGAGTCTAGGCTGCGAGCTGGATCAACAGGCTGATGTTGGCCTGTTAGACGCATTAAGCGTGATCGTGAAGCGTTGGATGCCCAATGTGTTGCGCTGTGATAACAGTGGATCGGGTGAGGCTTATGGCGGGGTGACTGGAATCCGATCTGAGTATCGCGATTTCTATGACTACCACTTTTACTGTGAACCACATTACTTCCAATCGTTAATTGATCACTTTGAGCGGGCCTATCAGCCTCGTAAACCATGGATATTTGGTGAGTTTTGTGATGCCGACACCCTGCGCGATTTCAGCCTATTCCAACCACTGCCTTGGTGGGTGACGGGGCCACTCACATTTCAGCGCGATGAATTGATAGGGCTGTATGAGCACAAGCAGCGTCTAGAAGCAGCCGCGATTGCTGATGGTGGCGCCGTATTAACTGCAATCGCCCGTAAGCAAGCATTTGCCGTGCGTAAATTTATTCTCGAGCGAGTTCGCTTGAACTTCGCCGGGGGTGGCTATGTCGTTACTGGTTGGGTAGATACGCCGATTGCTACATCTGGCATGCTTGATGACTTTGGTGAGTTTAAGTTCGATCCTGCCGCGTGGCGAACAATTAACGCAGAATGTGTTTTGGTTTTGGAGCGTGGGCGTAGCCGGGTTTGGGCTCAAGGAGGAGACCGCCCACGTTATCGTGATCCTTACGTATTTTGGTCTGATGAATTATGCGATCTGCGAGTTGTTATTGCCAATGGAGGATCGTCCATTCAAGATCCGACCCTGCGCTATTCATTGTCTTCTGATGCAGTCATTACTTGCGTAGAAACTCAAATGGCAGAACTGAATTCCCACTTCATTTTCGATTTACCTGCTCTAGCGTCGAACGTTAATGACAATTTGAAGGTTGAGTTGTCAGCAAACAATCAATGCCTATGCGAATCCTCGTGGCCTTTGATTTCTATTCCTGCGACTCAACGTGACTGCGCACCTCAAAATGCTGCGCGTACGCTCGATTTAGCTGCGCTATCGGCTGATCTTATGCGCAGTGTCGCCGATGGCGAATCCTATGTCATCTGGCTGCGCACTGAGTCTGAGTTCACCCAAGCAAAACCCTTTTGGCGCGAGTCGATCCATGTGTTTGATACTCACCCGTTCTGGGAAACTATCCCGCACGAAGATCATGCGGATATGCGCTATTTCTCAGTCGCAACAGACTTTGCAGTGGACACAGCGTCGCTAACGGGTTTCTTGCAGAAGCACTGCCTATGCGAATTAAACTTGTTACAGATCAACCCGGTTTGGCGTCGCTTCGATGCACGCGCTATGACTTGGCTCGAGTATGTTGTCGAGGTGCGCTATGGGCGCGGTCGGCTGCTAATCAGCACGCTCCGCTTTGCGGGCGGCCTAGGGCAACAGCCCAACACCCTAACCGATAACCCCATGGGCTGCCGATTGCTTAATCGGCTATTTGAGCTGACTCATCCTGCGTGAGTTTGTCCGAAAGCACCCGCACTTGTAACTCTGCCTGCTCCAGTTTTACCCCGCAATGGGTTGCCAGTTTTTGGCCGCGCGCGTGCAGTGCCAACGATTGCTCCAGCGCCAAATCGCCCTGCTCCAATTGCTCAACGATCTTTTCAAGCTCGGCATACGCCTGCTCAAAGCTCAACTCAACGCTAATTTCAGTCGGGGAAAGCCCCGGTTCCTGTTTGTTCTGTCTTGGCATAATATCCACTACAATCGTAACCGAAAATAATCTCGAAGCTATCTTATATGAGGGTGAATCTGTTCCGGTGGATGGCCTGGTCTTCAAAACCAGTGGCAGGTTGCTTGGCAGGCTGCGGTGAGTTCGACTCTCATTCGCCCTCGTTATTTATTCGTTCATTTCACTTTGATTTCAAACAACTTCGGCCACAGTTTGCCGGTCACAAACAGTCGATCCGCCTCGGCGTCATAGGCGATCCCATTCAAGACATCCACCGGCTGTTGCATATCTTCGGGCTTGAGCAGGCCGGATAGATCGATCCAACCCACCACATGGCCAGTCGTCGGCTCAATCCGCGCAATGAGGTTGGTTTGCCAAATGTTGGCGTAAATCTCCCCACCCACATATTCCAATTCGTTGAGCATCACAATCGGTCGCCCCGCTTGCGTCACCTGAATCTGACCGGTCTCGGTCAACGTGGTGGGGTCATAAAAACGAATCGTCGCCGTGCCATCGCTAATCATAAGACGCTGGCCATCATGGGTGATGCCCCAACCCTGCATCGGATACTCAAACGTCCGCAACTGCTTAAGCGTGGCGCGGTCATAGACAAACCCGGTGTTGTTCTGCCAAGTCAGTTGAAAAAGCTGATCGTTCAATAGAGCTAGCCCTTCACCAAAATACTGTGAGGGCAAGTCAATCCGCTGCAATACTTTGCCGGTAACCAACTCCACCCGTCGCACCGTTGATTGACCATTCAGGCCAGTGCTTTCGTACAGCTCGCCTTTATAAAACACTAAACCTTGCGTAAATGCCTGCCGGTCATGCGGATAACTGTTGACCACTTGGTAGGTCGCGCTGAGCATTTCTGTCGGCGGCATCCGCGTCGGGAGCACTACCGAAGTTGAAGTAGGCGCAACAGTGGGGGTTACGAGCGCAAGCGTTGCCACCACCGTCGGTGCAGATGTCACTAGCGGCGCGCTGGGTTGACTGCACCCGAACAACATCAAACCAAAGCAAGTCGTCCAGGCATACACCGCCCGGCGTGAAGCTATTAACGACATCGTTGACACAACCCCAACATCTCAATCGCCCCACCCTGTGACGCAAACCCGTTATCGTCCAACTGATGCTGAAGTTGCGCCAGGGGGCCATCTGCTTCCACTTCAGTGACGCCATGACACTTACGGCACACCAGATGCAAGTGCAGTTTATGCTCGGCACAGCTAAGCGCATATCCCTTGCTCCCAATCTGCACGCGGCTTAACAGCCCCATTTCTTGCAGCATATCCAAGGTGCGGTACACCGTAGCCAACCCAACTTCGGCATGAATCTTGCGCGCACGGTCGCAAATCTCCTCCGGACTGAGTGAGCGCTTGGCCCGCACCAGCACCTCCACTACAGCACGCCGAGGCTGGGTGACCCGATAACCGCTACTGCTTAGCTTAGCAATGGTCTCTTCAGCATCCTGTGTCATTTGCATCTATTTTATCTGATATACTCAGAGGATACATTTGAGAATAATTCTCAATTGCTCATGGGTTACATTTTACACACAGCCAACCCGCCAATCACCATGCCGGTTGATGCCGCTGCTTTTGAGGCGACCCAAGCCTGCGCGCGCTACCCGGGCGCTGCTGCGTTGGCCCTGCAAGATATTTCCTTCTGCGTGCAACGCGGCACCCGCTTGGCGTTAATTGGGCCAAACGGATCGGGCAAGTCAACCTTGCTCAAAGCCACCGCCGGGCTGTTGCCACTTACTCATGGCAGCATCCGTCTATTTGGTTTGCCCGTGTCGGCAGCACGCCATCGGGTAGCGTATTTGCCACAACGGGGTGAATTAGACTGGAAATTCCCGATCAGCCTGCGCAAGCTGGTGCTAACGGGGCGCTACGTGTATCTGGGTTGGTTCAAGCGACCGCAAGCCGCTGACTGGGCTGCGGCGGACCGCGCCATCGCCCAGATGGGGCTCACCGATTTGGCAGAGCGCCAAATCAGTGATTTGTCGGGCGGACAACAACAACGGGCATTGCTGGCACGCGCGCTGGCCCAAAATGCGGATTTACTCTTATTAGATGAGCCCTTGAATGCCATTGATGCCGCCACGCGCGACATCGTGGCGCAAGCGTTACGCGACTTGCAGCATGCAGGCAAAACCGCCATTGTGGCCACCCACGATATCGACCATCTGGACACCGATTTTGATGGGGCGGTCTATTTGGCCGATGGCAAACAAATCAAGATGGAGATGGATTGCTTTGACGCGCGCGGCCTGCACCATCAACATACCCATGCGCACATACACGCATCGATTGCGGAGATGACACACACCTCATGAGTTGGCTGCTGGACCCATTTCGTTACAGCTTTATGCAAGCGGCTGGGCTGGCCGCGATCATGGTCGCCATCACCTGTGCCTCGCTCGGGGTATATGTGGTGCTGCGCCGGATGGCCTTCATCGGCGATGCACTTGCGCACACTGTGCTGCCCGGGCTGGTCATCGCCTATCTCAATAGCTGGAGCGTGTTTGGAGGTGCCATCGTAGCGGGCGTAGCGACATCACTCGCGATAGGCTGGCTCTCTGCACGCCAAGAAGTGCGCGAGGATACCGCCATTGGCATCCTCTTTACGGGTATGTTTGCATTGGGCATCTTGCTCATTAGCACCGTGCACAGTTTCAAAGATTTCACCCACATGCTATTTGGCTATATTTTGGGAGTCACTGATCAGCAACTTATTGTGATCGGCATCATCATGCTAATCGTGGTCAGTGTCTTGGCACTATTTCACAAAGAGCTTGAACTCACCTCGTTTGACCCGATTCACGCTGAGGTGATCGGCCTACACGCCAGCTGGATGCGCTACCTGCTCTTGGTTTTGATGGCACTGGCGGTCGTATCCGCGATCCAAGCCGTGGGCGTGGTGCTGACAAGTGCGCTACTCGTAGTGCCCGCAGCAGCCGCATCGCTGCTGACCAAGCACCTGATCCCGATGATGTTGCTGGCGATAGTGGTTGCACTCATTGCCGCGCTGTCCGGCTTATATGCCTCATTTTATTTCGATGTGGCCTCAGGTGCATCAATTGTGTTGGCCTGCATTGTCTGTTTTGCGCTGGCCTGGATTTGGCACGCCATTCGTCCGGGCTTGAAGAGACTTTCCCGACCCTGACAAAAAATTTACCGCAGAGACTTAGAGCGAATTCCTAATTGATATACGACGAAAGCACCCTGAGCGAAGCGCATTCTTATGCGCGAAGTCGAAGGGGCGGCTTTAGGGCACCAATCAGGAATTCGCTCTAGAAAAAAACCTCTGTGCCCTCTGCGCCTCTGCGGTAAACCCCTCACAAATACTTCGCAAACCAATCTAAAGTGGCTTTCCAAGCGGCCACGGCAGATGCTTCATTGTAGTTTGCACCGGTGTCAGTATTCTCAATTCTTGGGTCGAATTTAGTTCGCTCTTACTGCTATATCAGGCCAATCCGCATGCTGTGATAATGAAACGTGCAATTGGTCTTATTGAGCGCCCATCAATATAATCACGGAACTATTACTACGCCCCCTAAACAAATCCAACTGAGCGCGGGCAAGATGCAATGCCTAAAGGCGCTCTCGAACGAATCCGGCATATTGACTGCACTAGCGATGGATCAACGCGGCTCGCTGCGCAAGACTATCGATGGTCTGTTGGGTCGCAGCATGCAGGATGACGAGCTTATCGCCTTCAAATCCGCTGTATCTCGCGCGCTGTCACCCTATGCCAGTGCCATCCTGCTCGACCCACAGTTTGGCGGCGCTGCACTCAAGAGCCGGGCGGCAAATTGCGGGGCCATTTTGTCGTACGAGCAATCTGGCTACGACACGGTGCACAAGGGTCGTATGCTCAGCTTGCCACCCACCCTCTCAGTACAGCGGTTGGTGGATCAAGGCGCTCAAGGCATCAAGGTCATGGTGTATTACGACCCCGACGACAGCGCCGAGATCAACGATCCCAAACATGCTTTGATCGAACGCGTCGGCGCAGAATGCAAAGCCGCCGATGTCATCTTCTTCTTGGAGCCCTACACCTATACCGACGACATCCCCGATGAAAAGAGCATTGCCTATGCGAAGGTCAAGCCGCACAAAGTCATGGGAACCATGCGCGATTTCTCCGAGCCTCGCTTTGGGGTAGATGTGCTCAAGGTAGAAGTGCCGGTCATCATGAAGTACGTCGAAGGCAGCAGCGCCCACACGGCTGGCAGCCCTTATGCCCACACCCGCAGCCAAGCCATCACCGCCTTTCAACAAGCTGCCGCCGTCACGAACCTGCCCTTTATTTACCTCAGCGCCGGCGTCAGCGATTCGGTCTTTCGCGAGACGATGCAATTGGCCATCGAATCGGGCGTGCCTTTCTCCGGCGTACTATGCGGACGCGCCACTTGGCAGGATGGCATTCCCGATTTTGTTAAATCCGGGGCAGAAGGGTTTTATCGCTGGCTGAGTGATGTGGGTGTGCAACGTATCCAGGCGCTCAACGTTGTTTTGACCAAAGCCACACCTTGGCAAACACGCGTCGCGTGAACCGCCTGGCGACCAACCTTGATTACCTTGGAGTCTGTCTTCAAAGTCGATAAGTAAGCATCCTGAGCGAAGTCGAAGGAGCGGTAATTAC
>JANMVQ010000183.1:0-4523 GCA_031392845.1 Chloroflexota bacterium | reverse complement strand
TCGAATCTCATACAGTCCATCCGTACCCTCCATGTGTATTAAGAACTTTTCAGGAACTCGATCTACTGTCCGCAAAAGCACAAAAACATAATCAATCTGAGTGCGTATCAGGGGGTTGAACGCATTCCAAGTGGGCTGCACACCAAAGCCAAGCGCACTATCACGTAACTCGGTTTTCATGTGGATGGGATCGAGCGCAGCCGACCATGGGCTGGCGTTAAAGTCGCCCAGTAATAAGGTCGGGGTTGCTGTGTGCTGCACGATGTCGGCGATGGCATTGATCTGATCATCGCGCAATTGGGTGGAGCGCTGGTTTGTAGGTGCAACTGGATGAGAAAAGATAACTTTAATGGTGCGGTCGCTTACACTGAGATCACCGATGACCGACCAGAAGCCGACTGGCGAGAGCATGACCGCCTCGCCTGTGAACGGCAAACGCGAATAGATCGACACGCCGGCATGTCCACTGCGCGGCACCAGTCGGCGATATGGGTAGTCGACCTCCAATGGCTTCAGCTTCACCGTCCAGGCCAGATCGACCTCAGTTAGCGCGATGATGTCGGGCTTTTTGGTGCGCAAATAGGTCAACACCTCATCACGGCGACGGTTCTCCATCAATACGTTAAAGCAGATGATCGAAATAGACTGTGCTTTGGCGGGTGTCGCATCACGCGGAGTTAGGTAGTAGGGTGACATGACCCAGCTATTCATGATGAGCGCGAGTGCCGCTACGCACAGCATGACCCATTTACGCAAATAAAGCAGCACCACTGTCGTGATGAGGGCGGCCAACGCATAGACCAAGCGAAAATGCGAGAACAAATCCAATCGCCAGTCTAACCGCCCTAGGAATCCAAGGAGAGTGACGAGAAATATGCCTATTGCGATGGGCTGAAGGACAATCGATGCAAGTCGTTTGATCATGATGTTATGGGGTGAAGAAGAGTAAAGAACAAAGAATGGTTTTGTTGAGTTAAGTTACTCAATTATCCACGTGATGTAGCACCTCCATCGCAATCCGCCACACCAATTCGGGCACTACGCCAAACGAATAGGGCATGTGAACGCGCTCAGTGGATTGGTGGTAGTCGCGACCGTATGGCCCAGCGTTAATGACCGGCAGATCCAGCGACGCAGGCACCCCAAAATCAAACTGCAAACGGGTGCCCCAGGCCGGGGTATTTTCGGCCATCGCTGAAATACTTGCGTCGTCATCGCGGCACGCCAAGAAGCTCATGTCCGAAATGCCGGGGAAGAAGGGGCGAACCAGGATCGGGTATTGGCCCTGGCTAGAAAGCATGTGTGCCGCGTGTGTGGCGGCCTGTTCCAATCGTTGTCCACGTGCGCTGCCACCCAACTCCACCCGCGGGTAATACAACGAAGCAAAGTTCACGATAGCAGCGGGCCCTTCGATCTGCGTTAGCTGTATCAGTGCGTCGATCAAGCGCTGGCTGATGGCGATTGTATCCAGTGCAGCATCGGCGCTCAGTTGTTGTGCCAGTGCATGGATATGTTGTCCAGCCTGCACACCTGCTATATCAACAGCGCGTTGACATAGTTGGGCATAGGTTAACACCAGCGGTTGCCATTGATGATCACGCACGGGCAGCCCCATTGCTTTTGCATACTGGCGTGCCCGTTCGCGCCACAACCCTAGCGCAGTCGTCATGGCGTGATGGGTGAGTGCAACCATATGCGCCATCACATGAGTTGGCGAACGCCAATAGGTAAGCAGGTTGAAAGAGCACCACGCAGTTGCTGCCGTGGTCACATCGTAATGCGCGCGGCGATCCGTTTGATAAAGCGCGACAGGTGGCGGGGCCACAGCGTGGAGCGATTGGTGTGCGGCGTTAGGTGGGGATGAGTCGCCCGCGATCACGTTGCCTTCTACCCAACGGGTTAGTTCAGCCGCCAGCAGTGCAGCGTTTATGCCATCAAATGGCGCACCGGCATGGGTGGGCCGCCCAACAAAATAGACCGAGGGCAACAGCTTACCCACGCTGCCGAGGTAGACGGCTCGGCCTTCCATCCCTTCGCCCTCATCCACGCCAGAGTCTAAATTGATGGCTGCCTCGATGCTTAAGCCCCATTCCGCTGCTAATTTCGGTAGCGCCAGCACCGCTGAGCGCATGCCTTGCGAGGTGGCCTCTTCATCAGGGGTAGCCACAAACAGGAGATTGCCTTCTCGATTTGGATCAGCGGCAAAGCGTTCCAATACGGCAATGCCAGCAGCCAAACCGCTTTTCATGTCTAGCGCACCGCGCCCGGGCATCCACTCGCCGCTGCTTAGCTCAGCCAAGGCGCGTTGGTCGCTGTTGTTGTGGCTGGTGCGCAACCGGTCGAGCAGGCGCGGCAGCAGCAGATCAGGTTGTGTGGCCAGCTCGCGTAGATCACCGTAGTTGTCGATGCTGACTACATCGTAGTGCCCACTGAGTAATACTGTGCGCTGGCCGCGACCTCGCACTAGCGCGAAGACGTTGTAGCGCTCATGTGGGTCGCCCACGGTGCGCATGATGCGCAGATTTTCTGGGTGTTGCCGAAAGTAGGGCAGGGCGGCCAGCAGATCGTGCAGCTGTTGTGCGAACGCTGTTTCATCCGACGAGCCATTAATACTGGGCATACGCACCAATTGCAGGGTGAGGTCGTGGGTGCGTTGGAACCAATGAGAAGTTGTCAACATATGTTGATGTTAAAGCCTTGATCCGATCAAGCTATGAATTTCTTAGCTTTATCTCACCCCTTCACCCGTGATATCGATGCTTGCACTATCATCCAGCAGCATGAACCCTTCTCCTACGCTTACTGGCTCACCCGCGCAAGTGTCAGCTGCTCATGATTGGCTCTGGCATCCGGCTGCAATCGTATTTATCAGCAACATGTGCGTGATGGTGATCGAACTGGTTGCTGGGCGGCTGGTCGCGCCGCTGGTTGGTAACTCGCTCTACACTTGGACGAGCATCATCGGTGTGATTTTGGCGGGCATCAGCCTGGGCAATTACATCGGAGGTCGCTTGGCCGATCGCTATGCGTCGCGACGCTTTCTGGGCGTCACATTTTTGTTGGCGGCGCTTGGTAGCTTGAGTGTGCTGTTGTTGGTCGAAGTGGTGGGTAGCCAAGGGTTGCCGCTCATCAAAATCCCTCTGATCGCGCGCATGATCCTGTTCATCACGCTGATATTTTTTCTGCCCAGCGTGCTGCTCGGATTGATCTCGCCGATTGTGATCAAGCTCACGCTCAACAATCTGGCAAAAACCGGCAATGTCATTGGGCGAATTTATGCTGCGTCTTCGCTCGGCAGCATCGTTGGCACGTTTGCCACGGGTTACTTTTTGATCTCATGGTTTGGTAGCCGTAGCGTCGTGTTGGGCGTGTCGGTGTTATTGGCGGTGATGGGGTTGCTATTGGGAAATTGGTTTCGCAATTCAAACCCAGCACGTTCGGTATTGGCCAGCCTGTCGGTGATTGCGTTGAGCACCGGACTGTTGTTTGTGCCGCCGATACAACGTTATCTTAAATCTGCGTGTCTGGTTGAATCGGACTACTATTGCATAAAAGCCCGTGACGAAAAGTTTGAGGGAGTGGACTACAAAATCCTCACCCTCGATCATCTAGTACACAGCTACAACGCGGTGGGCGATCCGCTTAAGCTGCGCTACAGCTACGAGCAAGTCGGTGCAGAGTTGGCTCAGCTTCTGGTTGATCGGGATGGCAAGCTCGATATGCTATTTATCGGCGGGGGTGGTTATACCTTGCCGCGCTACGTAGAGGCGCTGTGGCCAGATGCCAAGATCGATGTAGCCGAAGTGGACCCCGCTGTCACTCGGGTTGCCTATGAGCATTTAGATGTGCCAGCCAATCCAAATATCGTCACTTATAACATGGATGCGCGCCAGTATCTCATCAGTAATGCTGGCAACAAGCGCTACAACTTTATTTTGGGAGATGCGTTTAATGACTTCTCGGTGCCGTATCACCTGACCACCCAGGAGTTCAATCATCTGGTCAAAGATCATTTGGCCGACGATGGTGTGTACATGCTGAATTTGATAGACGGCGGCGACCTGCCCTTCGCTACTGCCGTAATGCGCACGTTGCGCAGTGTGTTTCCACATGTCTATTTTCTGCCAGTCAATAAGGCCTATATCGAAACACAGCGCAATACCATGTTGGTGCTGGCGTCATCGCAACCCATCGACATGGCCAAGCTGGGCATGATCCCTGGCAGCGATCGCGAGCGCCAATCGGCAGACTGGCTGGTGTCGCAACCCCAGCTTGACGCATTACTTGCCAAAGGCCCACAATTCCTACTGACCGATGATTATGTGCCAACTGAGCAGTTGCTCACGCCTGTATTCGAATCGGCCAATGCAGTGAAGTGATGGTTACGTCAGTGCAGCCATCACCCCATTCATTGCAACTTGAGCACGCCGCCGCCACGCCTCCCAGCCTGCGGCAACATGGGTGTTGGACACATACGCCACGCAGATTTCATCAAATGGGTTGATGACCAACTGGCAACCCGA
>JANMVQ010000148.1:0-14520 GCA_031392845.1 Chloroflexota bacterium | reverse complement strand
GGGAATTTGCCCGGCTCGGTCGAAAGCAGCCGCAGCTTCTTGAGTTGATGAAATCGGCCATATGAGATCGGCACCAGTAACTCGGTTGCGCGCAATGGATCATCTTTGGCAAGCTGTTCATACTCTTCCCAGAAAATAGCGGGTAGCACTTCGATGCTATCAAATGCTTTGTAAAAAGCCTGCTCAAGCTGATCGTCGGATTGAAAGGCAAACAGCGTATTGATGCAAGCCCGTTCAAACTCAACAAAGCTGGATTGATACGCGGTTTGCCAGCGGTCGCGAATTGTTGGCTCAGCGTAGACCTCATCTAACCAGCCTGAGACCAGCGCTTCATCGATGAGACCATCCCGATGTCGCTCTAGGATCCGCAGGCCAGCTTGAACCAAATCGGCATCATATATTTTTTGCCCATCATCCGGTTGGCGAAACACATACACGGGTGCCCCTTGTTTGTTGAGCCGCCGCCGATTGACACGACCAAAGCGTTGCAACAATGCTTCCAACGGGGCCGGGTCGGTATAGATCATGTCCAGATCAATATCCAGACTGACTTCGACGACTTGGGTCGCGACCAGCACAATTGGGCGGCGTTCTTTGGATTTCGATCCAGTCGCAGCCCGCACAATTGATTCTTTATGCAAGCGATCCCGCCCGTTGAAGCGCCCGTGCAGCAGCACAACTTCGGTGTTGGGCAATAGCGCGGTGAGTCGGTCAAAGGCTTCTTGCGCACGAGCCACGATATTGCAACACACCAGCACCGAATAGCCTTGTCGTGCTTGGTCCGCGATTTCGCCGAGTGCGGCAGCGCTAAGTAATTCGCCCTCTTTTAGGTCTACCCGATGGCGGCGAAACTCGGCATACAACGAATCTGCCGCGCAGATTAACTTCGGTTGATCTAATACCTCGCGCAGTCGATCACGCAATAATTTTGGCAGTGTTGCCGACATGACAAAAAAGTGTGCTGCATATCGCTCACGCAAATACTTGACGGTGGCTAGGATTCTGGCCAGACGTGCTGCATCATAGGCGTGAACTTCGTCAAAGATAAACGTCGCGTTAAAGCAATCTGTCAGTAGCGTTTCATAGCCTTTTAACCGATAGGGTGCTTTAAGCAATTGATATGGGCTGAGCACACGCACTGGATAATAGTGCAAGCGCGAGAGGTTTTTGCGCCATTTGGCTTCGCTGGCGGCGCGTTCAGGCGAGTCATCGTCTTCCAGCTTGCGGCGATACAAGGCCAGGGTGCTGCGGCCATGTTCAAGCCCAACCTGATTTTTGAAGGCCGATTTGCGTTCGCCCTCGTCGTCGTTTAAGCGTCGCCACATCGCATTCATGCTGGCTTGGAACGGTAATGCATAGAACAGACGTGGCACTGGCCGATCTGGCTGCGATTGACTGACCGCCCACAACAGAGCCGCCTCAGTCTTACCGCTCCCGGTGGGTGCCATTAGGATTGCATCACCATGAGTCTGCATTGCGTCCCTCTGATGATCATAAGTGCTGGGTAAATTGAATAAATCGAGCAGACGCTGTGCGTCCGCTAATTGAGGCTGGGGCAACTCGCCAATATGGGCGGACGCCATGTGATCTGAAGAAATCAAATGACCGCGCAACAATAGTGTTCCGATCACAGTTTCGTGTTTGCCGCTTTCTTCTACGTCCTCGCGCCGCCAACGCCGATAGCGGCGCAACCATTTACGGATGAGTGGCACTACATTATGTGTAACCAGCGCGACCCCCTCTGGCTGGGTGGGTAGTGCAATAGGGTTGATGCCAAACCCATCCAGCCCAAGCGCGCTGATCCAGTTGCTGCCGCAGTCGGCCAGCCACTGCCACAGATGGCAAATTGTCGTTTCATCTAGTCCCTGCGCAAGATTTTCCAAATTGCGCTCATCGCTATCCAGATTGTTATAGCTTTGGTCAATTTGCTCAGCATCTTTGTGGTGCGATGCAATTGCGGCGATCACCCAACTGAGTTCTTGTTGGGTAAAACCCCCTGCGATCCAATCAACAAACGCCAATGATAGTACTTCGTGCCGGTGCGGCCACTTTTCACCGCCGCGCAGCCGCATTTGAAACCCAGGTGCAACTTTGCCAAAGTCGTGCAGAAATGTGGCCCAGAACAAGACATGCCACAGCCGGGGCACCCCAATTTGTTTTGGCAAATTAGGTCGTAAATGAATGAGGGCAGCCAGTTTCTCCAGCACCAGCCACGTATGGGTTGCCAGCGTTTCGGGTTGTCCCCCTTCGCCTTTGTCGGCGCTTTTGGCCCACAGATGGCCCATATAGCCATCAGGCCATGTGCGGTTGGTCGTCATATTGGCCTACAAAGCTATGGAACCACAAACCTAACGGTGCGCCATCGATCTGTGGAGTGGTTGGGTCTATCCAGAAGGGTTGTGGACTCGATTGCCCTTCAATATAGAAGAAGTGTCGACTGTCCACTCGCCGTGTCAGCAACATATAACGGGCCCAGTTGGGTTGGCGATTGCGCAGATAATCCAGATAACGTGGCATCAGCATGGCATAGCCACTGGCTAAGCTCAGCGTCATTTGATATGGCGCCAGCGTATGTTCAAAGTAGGCCTGCTCAGACTGCACCAGATCAACCACACTTAGCTCGGTGTAGGTGAATAGATCTTGTGAGCGTCCCAGGGTCAAGGTGTAATATGGATTGCGAAAGCGCTCCAGCCAATCTGGCCGGTTGATATACAACACCAACCGGGGCCGGAAAAGCATTTGGCGTTTGAAAGGGTTGACTGCACCTTCAAGCACTTTGGGTATTTTGGTGCCGGGCAACTTGCCACTAGAGCCCGACAAAACATGAATGTGCTCCACATCATCAAATTTGCCGGCATGCGTAAAGTGATAGGCAAACTGAATACCTTGCGGGTCTACCCACTCTCCCAATGCGCTACAGATATGTCCATAGATCGTGGCGGGTGGCGGCAGCTCATAGGTGGGGTGAATCCCCTGCATGAAGTGCGGGTAGCGAAAGGAGGCGGTGATGCCTTCACCAACAATTTTGAGGACACGCATGATTAGTCTAGCCAGCTTGCATGGCCTGGTTGTTTTAGATCGGCAATGAGCGCTTGATAAGCCTCACGCGGATGGCTGATCTTGATCCGCGCATCCGAAGCGGCGAAGGCTTCTAGCTTGGCCCGTTCTTCATCAGCATAACCTTTGACCCAGCCCACATAAACCGGCGAGAGCAAACTATCGGCGAAGACGCGCAACGTTTCTTCGAGTGCATGAATCTTAAACTCAGGTAAGCCTTTGCTGTTTGCGCCGATCACATGGTTAAACAAATGATTCCCGCCTTTGGTTGCGGCCAAAATCACAAGTGCGGGCGAGACATCGGTGTAGTGCAAAGTTTGTTTGGCCCCGCCTTCGATCTGGGCCATGGCTTCAAACAAAGCTGCTATGCGGGTAAGACGTTCTGCAAAGGGCAGCCGATATGTTTTGGACTCTGCGTTTTCTGTCAATCCTTTTGCTTTGGCCATATCTACCCGCACATCATCCAAATTACGGAAGCCAGTCTTTTGCTTATACGAGAAGGTGCCACATTGACCCAACGCCAGCGAGAATAAGCCTTTGAGAGTAGTGCGATAGAACTGATGCTCGTGCGGAACGGGGTTGCCCTCCATCCGCGACATGGTGCCGAAATCGCTAGTGGGCCGCACGGATGCAATCGAAACCAAGGTGCTGACCCGAAACGGTGCAACACGAGTAACGGTGTCTTTTGTTTCGGTCGATGCGGCAATCGCTGCATCCGCTTCACGCTTGGCTTTGGCTGCTGCTTTGGTAGAAGGGGCACGCATATAGCCAAACAAGTCATCATCCCAATAATCAATCGGATTGGCGTCGGTGTAAGCAATCTTTTCTTCCCGATACATGGGTGCGGGTTTCCACCCCGCGACTTTGGCAATAGCCGTTTCGCGCAACCAATAGCGGTAAGCTTGGGCGGACACATAGGGAAAGTCCTCGCCGTTGGCGCGAATGACTTTCACCCCGGTGCTATTTTCAAAGCGCTCGCCGGGGATCCCGCCCAGGTTATTCAGGGCAGATGCCGGGGCATCAATTAGAAACAATCCAGTGATATGACTCATGTTGTGTTTTTCCTTTTGTTCATGTCTGTCACCCCGAACGTAGTGAGGGGCCTCGTCTTGTCAGGACAGAACGAGGCCCTTCGCTACGCTCAGGGTGACAGGGTTACTTAGGCGCTGTAAATAAATAACATTTACAACTAAAGGTTGCTTGGAAGGATTGTATAGTTCCATTCACCATGAAACTTGTCGGGTTTCATATTGATGTGAGTAAACTCTTCATTGGTGATCTGGCGCCCAACAGGGTATTTGCGACGATCTAATCGACAGGTAACCGTTAAGCCCTTGGCCGTGGTCGTCCCGGCGATGAGACCCACAACCGTCTCGTAGTCACGCAGAGGCTCACCGCGCCAATTTGACGAGATGAAGGAGAATAGTCGGTGCTCCACTTTGTTCCATTTGCTTGTGCCTGGTGGGAAATGGCAGATGGTTAAAGCAAGTCCGGTCTGGTCGGCTAGGTTCTGCAACTCCCATTTCCACAATCGTAGGCGCCAACCATTGCTGCCGCCACCATCGGCAGTGATTAGGAGTCGCTGCGCGTTGGGATACAAACGGCGACCCTCGGCACGCCACCAACCTCGGATCGAAGCTACCGCGAACGCGCCGGTATCGTGGTCCGTGCCAACGTTGACAAAGCCAGCATTTCGTGCCAGATCGTAAACTCCGTAAGGATAGGCACGGGGCACCTCAGTTGCGGGAAAGTCATGCCCGTTGACCTTTTTCGCCGTTCCCTGTTTGTGCCATTGGCGGCCCTTATTCTGGTAGTTGCCGATCAGTTCCTTCTTCTTGGTGTCCACCGAAATGACAGGATCACCCGCACGCAAAGCGCTCTTGACGACACGGTTGATATGTCTGAACTGCGCATCCCGGTCGGGATGATCTTCCCCTTCTTCGCTTTTGCGGTTACCCTGCAGGCTGTAACCACTCTTCTTTAGAAGTTGGGTCACTTTGGTATGGCTTATCGGGTGGTGCTGTTTCGTTAATTCCGCCGCCAGCACGCGAGTGTTTTTGCACGTCCAACGCAGGGGCGATTCTGGGTCGCCCCGAGCCGTGGGTTCGACCATGCTATCCAAGGCAGGCGCCAAGCCTGGATCATTCGATGTCAACGCATGCCGTCCTCCCCCTTCATGTCGGATTCGACCCGCCGCTAGTGGCTTGGCTTGCAGTTCCTCAACGCCTTTGGTCAACGTGACCCGCGACAGACCACACGCCCGGCTCACCCGCGAAATACCGCCATACCCCAATTCCACAGCCTTGCTGGCGGCCACCAATCGACGGGCGTGTTCGTCCAGATGAGACCACAATCTAGCGAAGTACTGGATGAGTTGGGTATCTGTGTCCACACACTGGTAGTAGCACATCGATGCAGAAGATGCAAATGTTATTTATTTACAGCGCCTAACCCTGCAAATGTGCTTCGAGGAACCACAGCCATTTGTCCAGATCACGCGAGAGATCGGTGAACAAATCAGCGGTGTCTTTGTCACCTAATTCATCAGCCTGGTCAATGCCTTCACGGATCATTGCGCCCAACGCGCTGTAGCGCTTGCTCAACGCCTTCACATGCTCCAAGCCATCCGTAATGTCTGTCGGGTACTCTTCTAACTGCGAGGCATGAGCAGCCATACGAGCCGTACCCATGGCGATGCCTCCCAGGGCGGTGGCGCGCTCGGCTACTTTGTCCACGTAGTCTTCCAAGCCCTCAGCAAATTGGTCAAACAGTTCGTGCAGGCCGATGAAGTGCGGCCCTTTCACATTCCAGTGCGCCTGTTTGGTTTGGCTCATCAAATCAAAGGTGCAAGCCAAATGTTCGTTAAGCAGCGCAATCACTTTCTTGCGCGTGTCGGCGTCCATGTCGTTGCGCGTTTTGAAGGGCGCACTGGCTGCCTTGCCATTTATCTTCCCATTCCCATTTCCATTCGTCTTGTCATGAATCATTACTTTTGCCATTTTTTCTCCGTTTTCTCCCTGCTATTTGTGTTGGTTACCCTGCGATCCAAACTTTGCCACCCGATGGTGGTAACTCCACCGTATGCGTCGTCGCATCACCAAAGTCCTGGTCATAGTCCAACGTCCACTCGTGCCATGTGCCGCCGCGTGGGAAAGTTACTTCCACTTGTTGCGAGGCCGCCGTGAAATTCAAGCCCACCACCACTTGGTTGCCACCCTCATCCCACCGTTTGAAGACCAACAGCTTGCGTTCGTTATCTACAACCAGCGGTTCCAAATGATTAATCGTGAGTGCCGGGTTTTGGGCCCGCAACTGGGCCAATGTGGCATACCAATTACGTAGATCGGCCCAAGTGCCATCGTTCAAGCGCTCCCATGACAACTTGTTCACATTAATCGTCTTGGGGCTGTTAGTGCCAAACTCTTGTCCGGCATACAGCATGGGCACGCCCATGGCCGTGAACAATACCAATGCACCCAGCTTGCTCTTGGCGTTTACAGCCTGGTCAATGTTCAACGCCGGGTTGGTGCGAATCTCAAACGCAATACGCTCCTGATCGTGATTTTCTAAATAGTTAATGGCTTGTGCGTTGTCAGTGTAGCCATCGGTTTGAAAGAGCATCTCAGCCAGCAACGCCTGCATATCGCCATACTGTCTGCCCTGGTATTCGCCCTCGCGCAACTGCGCCCGCACAATGCCGTGAAAGCTCTCGTGCCAACTGGCTTCTACGCCCGTGCTTCTCACCACGCCGCCGGGGTCGAGCAGATGCTCGGCGATGAGGTAGGCGTAGGGCTTGGTCTGTTTGGCGGCCCAGGTGATGAATTTCATCCCGTTCTCGGCATCCCAGCCAATGCCCTCGGTGTGGTCATAGCGAAAACCATCAACATGAAATTCGTTCAGCCAATAATCTTGAATATCTTTGATGAATCGTTTGGTGGCATCGCTCCAATGATTAAAGTCGGGGAAGCCCCACGGGTTGCCGTCCTGCCCAAAGTAGGGGCTGTCTTGAAACGAATACAGCATCGTCAGCGGGTTGCTGCTGTCGGTGTGGTTAAGAACGACATCCAAAATAACCCCAATGCCACGCTGGTGCGCCTGATCAATCAGCTCTTTAAGATCATCTATCGAGCCATAGCTGCTTTCCGGGCAAAAGAAGTAGGCTGGGTTATAGCCCCAACTTTGGTCACCGGGAAACTCCTGGATCGGCATTAACTCGATTGCGCTTATGCCCAAGTCTCGGATATAGTCTAGCTTTTCGGTCACGCCTTTGAACGAGCCTTCGGGCGAGAAATCGCCTATATGCAACTCATAGATCACCAGCTGGTTTAATGGCTTGATACCAAAACCGCCATCGCCCCATTTGTAAGGCTGCTTACTTACTTCAATCACGCTGTGTGGGGTGCTCTGCCCCGCTACCCAGCGCAGCTTGCGCGCGTATGGGTCGGCAATGGTCACGGCCTTATCGATGTCGGCATCAATCAGAAATTGATAGCCATACTCGCCCGGCTCCAGTTTCAGCTCAACGGCCCACCCACCATCGGCTTGCAGATTCATCGGCGTGGCTTTGGGGTTCCAATCGTTGAAATCGCCGATGAGATGCGCAGTCTGCTTGTGCGGGGCAAACAACGCAAATGTGGTCACACCTGCACCATGATCTATCGCTCCGGCTGGAGCCAGCGTATTCTGTTTTTGTGCTGTAGCTTCGTTAACCTGTTCCATAATCATCACGTCTCTAAAAAATAAATGGGATGTCTTCAGCATAAAGACATCCCATTTATTTCACTATCAGCATTTTTCAAATTTGCTTGTAGGACAAATCCTTACAAAAGACTTTTTTGAGCCTGTTCCACAGGCCCGATGGTCTTGGCACGTGTATGGCTGAGTATCGCTAATCAATCACGTTGGGCAGTGCGTAGGGTGTTGGGGATGGTCGGCACCGCGTGCGATGACACGAGAGGCACTGGCGTTGGTTGCGCGCTCGCACCACTGAGTAAATTGCTTTCATATTGCCGCGAGCCAACCGTGCGCGCATACACCTGCGTGAACTCCGCGCCCAAAAAGAGAATCTGGGCGCTGTAATACACCCACACCAGTAGCACCACCAATGACCCCGCCGCGCCGTAGCTCGAACTAATCGAGCTGTTGCCCAGATAAAACCCAATCAACACTCGCCCCACGCTAAAGAGCAGCGATGTGATCGCCGCGCCCATCCATACATCGCGCCAGGCAATCTTCAAATCGGGCAGCACTTTATAGATGAGGGCAAACAAGGCCATGGTGATGATAAAGCTCAAGGTAATATTGATGAGTTGAGCGATGAACGCCATCTCGCCCACATAGCCTTGTGCCCATGCCCCAATGCCAGACAGGGCGGCGCTCAGAACCAATGACACCAGCAGCAGAAAACCAATACCCAATACCATCGTCAATGACCAGAAGCGTGACAGCGCAAACAAGATAAGGCCATTCCGTGGGCTGGGTTTTACATTCCAAATGGTGTTGAGTGCGCTTTGCAGTTCACCAAACACACCCGTTGCACCCAATAGAAGCGTGATGAGGCCGACCGCCGTTGCCACAATACCTGCCGTTGGTTTGTTGGCGCTTTCAATCATGCCTTGTATGAGCTCTGCACCTTGCTGACCTAGCAACCCGCGCAATTGCGCCACAATTTGTCCTTGAGCTGCCTCGCTACCCAACACCAGCCCGGCAATAGCGATGGAAATGATCAACAATGGGGCAATGCTAAATACCGTGTAATACGCCAAAGATGCTGCCAGTCGAGCCACATTGTCCTGTGTCCACTCTTCAAACGTGGTTTTCAAAAGTGCCCAAAGTTTATTGAATACGCTTTTCATGTTTAAGTTGAAACCAAACCCTCTTCAAGTCCCTCATGCTCCACTTTCGCCACAAGCTGTGTCAAACGCGCCAACAAATTTTGGGTGCGCGGCGAGGGCACTTCCACTTGATCCAAACGCGCCTGCACTTCAGCCAAGCGGACCTTCAATCTCTCCAAACTCACGTCAGGTTGAGCTTCAGCAACCACAGGCACAGGGCGCAGCCATTCTGTCAGCGCAATTTGCATGGCCGCAGCCAAAGGCGGTGCTACTAGCAGCCCAGCCACACCCAACGCTTCTACCATGATGAGCGTGATAAGCAAAACCAACACCGAGCCATACCGTTCACGCGGGTAGAGTTTGCGCTCCACCACAAATTCCAAAAACGCAAACACAGTAAGGGTAACCAGCGTCGCCAACACCGCAGTCAAAGGGCTAATAAACAGCCCAATCAACAAAACGGGTATAACTGCCAACACACCCCCTACCAAAGGCAACAGCCAGGCCAATGAGGCTAGCAGTGCCTGTGTAATTGGATAACGCACACCCAGCAGCAAGAAGCACACTGTCAGTAGCGCACCTGCCAGCAAACTTTGGGCTACTTCGCTACGCAAGTAAGCCCCCAGCCCAGACTCAATCTCGCGCCAGGTTGTGCGCGCACGGGTGCGTTGTTCAGATGCAATGAGCGAGAGCAGCAACCGTTCGATGCGCAATTTGTCTGCCGCCCAATACAGGCTAATGACGACGACCAGCAGCGATTGCGTAATCAGATCAAATATATTGAGTGTTGCGCCCAAAACCAGTTGCGTTAACCTTCCTGTGCCGCTCATCAGTAAGGAACTCAGTTCATCGCTGCCGGGTAGCCTGCGCGCCAAACTTTGTTGAATGCTGTTGCCGGCCATCCAACGCGTCTGAAAATGGGTATAACCGGCGTTAATATCTTGAGCCAATACCTGCAACTCCGCTGCCAAGCGCGGCAACACAAACCAGGCCACACCGATGATGACTAAAAAGCCAATGGCATAGACCAATGCCAGCGCTAGCCCCTGTGACACGCCGCGCTTCACCAACAGATCCGCAGGTGCACGCACCATAGCTGCCACCGCAAGCGACATACCCACTAACGCCAGTACGCTGCTAAATTGCCAAGCCAACAACACCATACCGACTGTCGCCAGTGCAACTGCCGTAAAAAGTGCAATGGTTTTTAGATCGCTGTTGTTACTCATGCTACTCATGACATCGCTCCCGCGGGTTTGGCTAGCAGCTGAGTGGACACAGGTTGATAGGTCTGCTGGCTCACTTCCGTTTGCGCTAGCAAGTGATCCAGATCGCGCGCCAGGGTTTCAATCATGTCTTCGATTGGGTCAGACAGCATTTCTGCTTTCGCATCTTGTGTCTCTTTCACATCCTCAGTGCGGGCTTGCTTGCGTACGTCATCGGCTAGCTCGCGCACTTCCACGCGCAACACATCCAGCTTGCTGCGCGAGAAACCTGCATGTGTTTGGGTAATCGGTAATTCGTCGGTGCTAGTGGATGTATTGAACAAGGTGCGCTCAATCAAAATTTGCAACATGGCCACTAGCGGAATGGCAAAGACTGCGCCTACCAGCCCAAACAACAAACTAAATGCCGTGATGGCCAAAATCGAAACGATGGGATTGATACCCACTGATTTGTCCATCACACGCGGCACCAACAAATTATTTTCGATCTGCTGAATCACGGTGGCAGCAACCAACACCCAAATCGCTTTTTCGGGTGAAGTGGCTAACGCAATCAACAATGCTGGCACCATGCCTAACACCGGGCCGATCATCGGCAAGGCTTCGAATAAGCCGTTGATGAGGCCAAGCACCAAGGCATACGGCAGCCCAATCACCAAAAATGATGTGGTGGACAGCACAAAAATAAAGCCACACAAAATAAGCTGACCGCGAAAGTAACTACCCACTTTGCTTTCCAGTTCCGCAATTAGGTTGCGCCAGCCTTCGCGTTTTGCTTCTGACACGCGCAGCAATAGTGCACGGGTTACTCGGTCAGCATCCAGAGTCCAATACACCGTCATCATCAGTGTGGCGACCAGCAAGAAGAAGCCATAGCTCACATCTGATACAAATTGTGCTGCCGGAGCCAACGTATCGAGAGGCGGACGCGTTGTAACACCACCAAACGTGGGCAAGGATGTCGTTACATCCACTGGCAGAGCCGCGCTGAGTTGTCGCAATGGGCCACTCGCCGATTGTCCAAGTGCCATACGCGCATCAGTATAGTACTGCGGCAGTTTGCCCACAATCGCGCCAACCTGGTCTGCAATCAACGGTGCGATGAGCAAGATCAACCCAACCAGCCCAATACCCAACGTGCCAAACACCAACGCTGCGCTTAATTCAGGTCGCAAGCCACGTGCGCGTAGCCATACAAATGCAGGTTTGATGGCGACTCGCAGCATCATGGCAGCCAACATCATGAACACGGCGTAGTGAAAGCGATACACGGCCCAAAAAGCTGCACCGACGAGCAAGACGGTCAGCGTCGCTGTAACCATTTTGCGAGGTGTCCACCTGTTGCCAAATGCTGAAGGAGAGGGAACTGTCATCGTAAGTAAGCCTAGCCAGGACTCACCCTGTTTCTATAGGAGTTTTCCTGCTGCTGGTGTAGGAGAAAGCCCACAACTTCATCAGCCTGTCTTACGGCGCAATCCAAAAAAGGCTGATAACAACCATTGCGCGTGATCTTTATGCTGACATCATGTTGAACAAACCGACTCCAAAAATCCTACTCAGCGTGCTGTTTAGGGCCGTCCTAGATTTTGTCGCTGAGGTAAATGAGGAGCGCAAGCGATCTAATCCACAGACCACCAGCGCTTCCATATTCAGCAAAGTATTAGTAAACAAAAGTGGAGGGAAACAAATGAACGATGAAAGTAACGATAAAGATGCAAGTAGATTTGGGCCAGGGTTGCTGTTAGGTAGCCTGATGGGCGGTGTGATCGGTGCAGGGTTGGCACTGTGGTACGCCCCCCAGACGGGCAAAAAGACCCAAGCCAAGCTAAAGCGTGAGGCGAATAAGCTGCAGAAGCAAGTGAGCAAAACAGCCAACAATTTTTATACTACTGCCGAGGAGATTGCCAACGAAGCGGCAGAACGAGCCAATGGGCTTTCTGAGCAAGGGCGCGAGTTTGTCGAAGAAAAAGCTAGCACGCTCAAGAAAGCGGTGGCGCGTTAATCAAATATGCATCCAGGCCATCCACAGCCTGCGCAACTTCGTCTAGGGACGAAAGTTCGCGCAAGGCGTCTAGATGTGCTGACGAATACAGTCCAAATTTGGTTTTTGTCCGCGAATAACGCGAATTTACGCTAATTTTATTTGCGAAGATTAGCGTTATTCGCGAATTTTAATTGTGGCTGAATAGTTACAGGAATCATAAGAATCAGTGTACTAGCGTTGGCTGCGGGTCTGGCGTATCTTGGAACGGCGTAGAGGCAAGCGGCAATGTTGCTTCGACCCGCGTGCCTTTGCCTTCCGGGCTGTGTATCTCTACTGTTCCACCCAGTTCGAGCGAACGTTCTCGCATGCCTAAAATGCCCAGCGATTTTGAATGCTCCAAACGATCGGCTGGAATGCCTCGACCATTGTCCGTCACGCAGACGTGCAATGCAGCCTGCTTGATCTCTAACTCAATCAGCACATCGCTGGCTTGCGCATGACGGGTCACATTCGTTAGGGCCTCTTGCACGATGCGATACGCCGCCGTGGACACGTTGCGGTCCAGCTCGTTACTTACATTGTGATTGACCAAGCTGCATTTGATGCCCGAACGCTCTTGAAAATCCTGCGCCGACCATTCGAGGGCTGCTCCCAACCCCAAGTCATCCAGTATGGTGGGGCGCAAGCGGCGGGCTATGGCGCGCGTGGTCTGTATCGCCTCATCAATCAAATCCGACATGGACTTTATTTTGTCTACGACAGTTACTGTGGACATAGACTTGGCCCCATTCGCGCTAGGGTTGGTTGTCATGCGTCGTTGTAAGCCCGACAATTCCATCTTCAACCCAGTCAGCGCCTGACCAATCTGGTCATGCACCTCACGCGAGATGCGCGTCTGTTCGTCTTCGATGGCCTGACGTTGTTGAGAGGAGAGCTGGCGTAGTTTGTTGAAGGCCTGCTGGAGCTGACCCGTGCGTAGTTGCACCCGCTTCTCCAACTCCGCGTTCACCTGAGTCAGCTCGTCGGTGCGTTTTTGCAACTCCAGCGCCATCTCATCAAAATTTCGAGCCAACACGCTCAGTTCGCTTTGCCCATATTGCACCTGGGTACGCGCAGATAGGTCGCCATTGCTAATCTGCTGGGCCGCACGAGACAGCGCCGATATGGGCCGCAGCAACATCATGCCCCCCAACAGCCATGCGCCGGCCAATGCCAACGCCGTAAAAACGCCCAGTGTCACCAGGTTTTGACGCAAGGTGTCGTTGATCTCAGCATAGGCTAACTCAGGTGAAATACCTACTACGACGAACAGGTCGTTGTCCGGTACACCTGGAACGGACTTGAAGGCATACAGTCGTCGCGTATCATCAACGCCATTCATCTCGGCTGTGTGTGCTTCGCCATCTCGCCCTTCTTTTATGATTTGCTGAATGATTGGTTTATCGTCCTGTGTTTTGCCTACATATTTTTCAGAAAAAGGCCACCGCACCACAAATGTGCCATCGCGATCCAAAATAGCTACAACATAACCTGAGGGCAATTTCAACGCGTCAATAGACTGGTTCATCCAGTCCACATCCAGGCCAACATTGATAATGGCAATGAGATTTTTAGAGGCATCTAGAACCGGATAACCAAAGCTCAAATTACGGCGACCCGAAATATTGCCAATAACAAAGTCGCCCACCACAAATTCTTTTTTGCTAGACACGCGTGGATAAATTTGAAGCGCCGGATTCTGGGAAGGGTCGCCCGATCTTGAGCCTGAGGCGATTTGTCGCAAGTTTTCGGTGCGGCACCACACCTTGCCGTTGGCATCGCCCACTGCAAAACCCCTATAACCAATTGAAGATTGAAGAACCGTATCCAGAAGCCTCTGACACCCTTCAACATTCCCAGTGCGTATCTCGTTGGCCGCCGCCAACGTGGTCATCAGTGTTTTAATGTTGGCGATCGTCTGAGACTGGCTGGCCGCGACCAAATTCAGTAGGGAGCGATTCTGAATGTCAACTTCGCGGAATGCAGTCTGGCGCTGTTTGTTGGCAATAAACAAGGTCACCAGAAAACCGGGTAACGCCGCGATCAAGACGAGAACAATTAACCTAGATCTTAGGCTGGCAAGTAATGACCTGATCATGCGTTGCATTATATGAGCATCCGGTTTAATGACATTGCCTCATAACCGATGTTGCGCACTTCGACCATATTATGTGGTGTAGGGGCGTGGCAGTGTCTCGCCCCTACCCCGCAGAACTAAATGGTCAGACTACTAGTGCCCCGTCAAGCCTTAATTTTGGGGTAGAGGTGCCTCAGATTCACGCGAATTTCCCGGCAAACGCGAAATCGCAACCCCCATTTTTAGCGCTGACGGGGCACTAGTACAGCTCGGCGGAAGTTACCCATCGGCGCGCCTTTCGAC